>JASGGH010000009.1:0-58712 GCA_047605105.1 Novosphingobium sp.
CGGCCGGCACCTACCGCACCGGTGACGGCCGCGGCGGCGCGGGCGCCGGCCAGCAGCGCTTCGCCCCGCTCAATTCCTGGCCCGACAACGCCAACCTCGACAAGGCGCGCCGGCTGCTCTGGCCGATCAAGCAGAAGTACGGGCGCAAGCTGTCCTGGGCCGACCTGATGATCCTGGCGGGCAACGTCGCGATCGAATCGATGGGCGGCCCGACTTTCGGCTTCGGCGGCGGCCGCGCCGACGTCTGGGAGCCCGAGAAGGACGTCTACTGGGGCACCGAGGAGCAGTGGGTCGGCCAGGAAGGCAACGAGACCCGCATCCAGCCCGAGAAGCAAATGGCGCTGGAGAACCCGCTCGCAGCGATCCAGATGGGCCTGATCTACGTCAATCCCGAGGGCCGCGGCGGCAACATGGACCCGCAGCAGTCGGCCGACGACATCCGCGAGACCTTCGCGCGGATGGGCATGAACGACGAGGAGACCGTCGCGCTGACCGCCGGCGGCCACACTTTCGGCAAGGCCCACGGCGGCGGCGACGCGAGCAAGGTCGGCGCCGAGCCCGAGGGCGCGGACATCGCCCAGCAGGGCTTGGGGTGGATTTCGGGCCACGAGAGCGGCTTCGGCGATCACACGATCACCAGCGGCATCGAGGGCGCCTGGACGCCGACCCCGATCCGGTGGGACATGTCGTATTTCGACATGCTGCTGGACCACGACTACGAGATCGTGACCAGTCCGGCCGGGGCACACCAGTGGCAGCCGGTCGGCAATCCCGCCGAGACACTGGCCCCCGGCGCGCACAGCCCGGACAAGCGCGTCCCGACGATGATGACCACCGCCGACATGGCGATGAAGGTCGACCCCGAATACCGCAAGGTCATGCAGAAGTTCCGCGCCGACCCAGCCTATTTCGCCGACGCCTTCGCCCGCGCCTGGTTCAAGCTGACCCACCGCGACATGGGCCCCAAGGCGCGCTACCTCGGCCCCGAGGTGCCCGCCGAGGACCTGATCTGGCAGGACCCGATCCCGGCCGCCACGGGCGCGCCGCTGAGCCAGGCGGACGTCGCCGCGCTGAAGGAGCGGATCGCCGCCTCGGGCCTCTCCGTGGCCGACCTGGTCCGCACCGCCTGGGCCTCGGCCGCGACCTATCGCGGCTCGGATCACCGCGGCGGCGCCAACGGCGGGCGCATCCGCCTGGCTCCGCAAAAGGACTGGGAGGTCAACGAGCCGGCCGAGCTGGCACGGGTGCTGCAGGTCTATGCGGGCATCGCGGCGACTGCCGGCAACGTCTCGATCGCCGACCTGATCGTGCTCGGCGGCTCCGTCGGGATCGAGCAGGCGGCCAAGGCGGCGGGCCACACGATCGAGGTGCCCTTCACCCCGGGCCGCACCGACGCCTCGCAGGAGCAGACCGACATCGCGGGCTTCGCCGTGCTGGAGCCCAAGGTGGACGGGTTCCGCAACTACCTGCAGGTCCGCTACAACGTGCCGACCGAGGAACTGCTGGTCGACCGGGCGCAGTTGCTCGGCCTGACCGGGCCGGAGATGACCGTGCTGGTCGGCGGCCTGCGCGTGCTCGGGATCAACCACGGCGGGTCGCGGCACGGGGTGTTCACGGACCGGGTCGGGCAACTGACCAACGACTTCTTCGTCAACCTGCTCGACATGGGCACGGCGTGGAAGCAGGTCGACGGCGAGGGCGACGAAACCTTCGTCGGCACCGACCGCGCGACCGGCGAGGAGAAGTGGACCGCGACGCGCACCGACCTGGTGTTCGGCTCGAACTCGCAGCTCCGCGCCCTGTCGGAGGTCTACGCCTCGGCCGACGCCGGCGAGAAGTTCGTGCGCGACTTCGTGCGCGCCTGGGCCAAGGTGATGAACGCCGACCGCTACGACCTGGCGGCGTGAGCCGGCTCCCCGCTTCCGGCCTCCCCTTGCCGGAAGCGGGGCACTGGCGCGGCTTGCGGCGCTGCCCGGCAGCACTATCTCTGAGGGAGAACCGGCAAGGAGGCGTCACGTGAAGGGATTCGTCGACAACATCGAGCAGTTGACCGAGGAGAACGAGCTGTTCCGCAAGGTGCTCTACACCGGCCACAACCTCCAGCTGGTGCTGATGGCCATCCAGCCGGGCGACGAGATCGGCGAGGAGGTCCACGACGACCGCGACCAGTTCTTCCGGGTCGAGGCGGGGACCGGCACCGTCAGCATCGACGGGGTGGACCACCCGGTGAAAGCCGACGACGGGATCATCGTTCCCCAGGGCGCACGCCACAACGTGATCGCCAGCGGCAGCGAGGTGCTCAAGCTCTATACGATCTACGGCCCGCCCGAGCACGTCGACGGCACGATCCACCGGACCTGCGCCGAGGCCCGCGAGGCGCACGAGCACTTCGACGGCAAGACGACGGAATAGGCTTTCCGGGGAACAGTCCTCAGGCGTCGAGCAGCGCCGCGGTCAGGCCGACGTCGATCGCGTGATGCAGGATGAACATGAGCCGGCCGTGCTCGCCGAACATCGGAATATTGACCGGCTCCGCGTTTTCCCTTGGGCGCGAGCTCGGATTACTCCGCGTCCAGCCCATAGGCGGTGTGGAGCACGCGCACCGCAAGCTCGGTCTCGTCCTCGTCGATCAGCACCGAGACCTTGATCTCGCTGGTCGAGATGGCCTGGATGTTAATCCCGCGGTCGGCCAGGCTCTTGAACATCGTCGCCGCGACGCCCGCGTGGCTGCGCATGCCGACCCCGACGACCGAGATCTTGGCGACCTTGTCGTCGCTGATCACGCGGCGGTAGCCGATCTCGCCCTGCTGGCCTTCGAGCAGCGCCAGGGTCCGCGCGAGGTCGGCCGTGGGGACCGTGAAGGTCACGTCGGTCTGAGCCCCGGTGCCCTCGGCGTCCTTGGCGACGTTCTGGATGATCATGTCGACGTTGATGTTCGCCGCGGCCAGCGGGCCGAAGATGTTGGCCACCGCGCCCGGCTTGTCGGCGATGCGGGTCAGGGTGACCTTGGCCTCGTTCTTGTCGGCCGCGATGCCGGTGATGAGCTGGCGTTCCATGTCCAAGTCCTCAGAAATATTGGCAAGTTCTTCGTCACCGACGATCATCGTGCCGGGAATGGTATCTGCCGCGGGAGCATCGTCGTCGATGAAGCTGGAGAGGACCTGCACGCGCACGCCCTCCTTCATCGCCAGGCTGACCGAGCGGGTCTGCAGCACCTTCGAGCCGACCGAGGCGAGCTCGAGCATTTCCTCATAGGTCACCATCGGCAGCTTGCGCGCCTTGGCGACGATCCGGGGGTCGGTGGTGTAGACGCCGTCGACATCGGTATAAATGTCGCAGCGGTCGGCCTTGACCGCCGCGGCCACGGCGACGGCCGAAGTGTCCGACCCGCCGCGGCCCAGCGTGGTCACGCGGCCGCTGTCGGTGCGGCCCTGGAAGCCGGGGATCACCGCGATCTCGCCCGCGGCCATCGAGGCCAGCAGTTCGGGGCAGTCGATCGTGCCGATGCGGGCCTTGGCGTGGGCATCGTCGGTCTGGATCGGGAGCTGCCAGCCCAGCCACGAGCGCGCCTTGCAGCCCAGCGCCTGGAGATGCATCGCGAGCAGGCCCGAGGTCACCTGCTCGCCGCTCGCCACGACCACGTCGTATTCGGCGGGGTCGTAGAGCGGGTTCGCCTCGCGGCAGAAATTGACCAGGCGGTCGGTCTCGCCCGACATCGCCGAGACCACCACGGCGACCTCGTGACCGGCTTCCTGCTGCCGCTTCACGATGCCGGCGACGCGGCGGATGCGCTCGGTGCCGGCCATCGAGGTGCCGCCGAATTTCATCACGATCCGGGCCAAGGGAAAGAGCTCCTGCAATTCATGTGCGGGGCCTAGGCCCCGGGCGGGCGCCCTGTTAGGGAGGGTCCATGCCTAATGCAACCGCTGCAACCAGCGTCCGGACGATCAGGCCCGAGGAAGCCGCCCATTTCGGCGGGCTCGCGGCGGAATGGTGGGACCCCAACGGCTCTTCGGCGATGCTGCACAAGCTGAACCCGGTGCGCCTGGGCTTCGTGCGCGAGGCCGTCGATGCGCATTGGCGCGGCGATTCGCGAGGCCCGAGGCCGCTGGCGGAAAAGCGTGCGCTGGACGTCGGCTGCGGCGCCGGGCTGCTCTGCGAACCGCTGGCCCGGCTGGGCGCGAGCGTCACGGGGGTGGACGCGGCCGCAGAAAACATCGCCGCGGCGCGGCTGCATGCCGCGGGCTCGGGCCTGACGATCGACTATCGGCACGGCGACGTGGCCGGGCTCGGGCTGGCGGGCTTCGACCTCGTCACCTCGCTGGAAGTGATCGAGCACGTCGCCGACAAGGGCGCCTTCATCGCCGCCTTGGCGGCAGCGCTGGCCCCCGGCGGGCTGATGATCCTGTCCACCCCCAACCGCACCCCGCAATCCCGGCTGCTGCTGGTCGAGGGAGCCGAGCGGCTCGGCGCGATCCCGCGCGGAACCCACCGCTGGGCGGATTTCGTCACCCCCGACGAACTCGGCGACCTGCTGGCCGGGGCGGGAATGAAGATGGGGGCTCCGCGCGGCATCGCCTGGTCGCCGGGCAAGGGCCTGCACCTGTCGGACACCCTGGCACTCGACTACATCGTCACCGCGGAGCACGCCTGACATGACCTCTTCGCCGTCGGACCGGCCGCTGCGGATCACGATCCTCAGCCTGCTCGGCCTCGCCCTCGTCCTGGCGCTCTATCCGCTCATCCGCTCGTTCTTCGATTACGAGATCGACTTCAACGAGGGCTGGAACGGCTATTTCCAACTGCGCGCCCTGGCCGGACAGCCGCTCTATGCAGGCTATCCGCCGTTCTTCGCCAACAATTACCCGCCGCTGTCGTTCTATCTGGTCGGCGCCGTGGGGGCGCTGGCCGGCGATCCGGTGCTGGCGGGGCGACTGGTCTCGCTGGCGGCGCTCGCGGCCATCGCCGCGGCCTGCGGGCATATCGTCCGCACCGCGGGCGGCGGCAGGTGGGACCGCCTGCTCAGCGTCGCCACCTGCGTCCTGCTCTTCGCCGCCTTCGCCACCGACTATCTCGGCATGGACGACCCGCAGCTCCTCGGCCAGGCCTTCGCGACCTGGGCACTCGCGGTCCATCTCGGCGGCGCGCCGACCGTGCGGCGCACCCTGCTGGCCGCCGGGCTGGTCACCGTCAGCGTCATGACCAAGCACAACCTCCTGCTCGTGCCGCTGCTGATCAGCGCCGACGTGGCGCTGCGCGGGACGGCACGGACTCGCGCCGCCTGGTTCGCCGGCGGCATCGTGCTGGCGGCGCTGTGCGCGGGCCTGCTCTACGCCTTCGCCGGCGCCGCGCCGTTCCGGATGATCTTCGCGCCGCGCAGTTGGGAGGTCGACCGCGCGTTCCTCTTCACCGTGGAGATCCTCGCCCGCTACCAGGCGCCCATCGCCGTCGTCGGGGCCGGCCTCTATGCGGCGCGCAGGCACTGGCCGGCCAAGCTGGTCCTGGCCTACCTCATCGCCGCAATAGCCGTCGGCGCGGCGTGGAGCGGCGGGGCGGGGACCGACATCAACGTGTTCTTCGACATCTCGATCGCGCTGGCCATCGGCGCGGGGATCGCCGCGCTGGGGCTGCGCGAGCGGGGCCTCGCGCCGCGCAGCCTCGCGCTGTTCGCCTTGCTCGCCAATGCCGGGGCGCTGTTCTTCGCCCCCCAGGCGCTGGGCCGCTTCGGCGTCGACATGGCGGGCGAGATGGCGGACCGCGCCCGCCTGTTCGCCGAGGATGCCGCCTGGCTGAGGGCGCGGAGCGGCCCCGTGCTGTGCCAATCCCAGTTGCTCTGCCTGCGCAGCGGCAAGCCGCTGTTCTACGACAGCTTCAACGCCACCCAGGCGATGCGCTTCGGCGCGCTGCCCAAGGACACGCTGACCGGCATGCTCGCCCGCCGCGAGATCGCCGTGGTCCAGGTCAGCGACCTGCCCGCGCGCACGCCCAACGACCCGCCCGGCGTCCAGGCCTATCCGGCGCGCTTCGTCAATTTCGAGGACGATGTGTTCGAGGCGCTCGACCGCTACTACAAGGTCGACCGCGTCGGCGTGTCGGGCCGCTTCTACGTGCCGAGGGAAGCCCGGTGAGCGAGGCCTGCAAGCAAGCCGCCAAGGCCTTTCTCACCGCCTCGGCCAAGCACGATCCGCAGCCGATCGCCGACCTGCTGCACCAAGACGCGACCTACTGGACCGCCTCTCTTGTCGGTCTCGCTTGATTCCACCCCCCGCCATGCGCCATCAGCGCGCATGGTCCCCAATCCACCCTCGCCCATGCCGGCCGATGCGCTCCACCGCCGCGGACTGATGTTCATCCTGTCCTCGCCTTCGGGCACGGGCAAGACCACGATCGCCCGGCGCCTGCTCGAGCAGGACGGGCATATCCGCATGTCGGTCTCGGCCACGACCCGTCCGATCCGCCCCGGCGAGGTCGATGGGCGCGACTATCATTTCGTCGGCCAGGACCAGTTCGACCGGATGGTCGAGGACGGCGGGTTCATGGAATGGGCCCAGGTCTTCGGCAACAGCTACGGCACGCCCAAGGCGCAGATCCGCGCGGGCCTCAAGGCCGGGCAGGACTTCCTCTTCGACATCGACTGGCAGGGCACCCAGCAACTGTTCCAGAAGGCCGAGACCGACGTGGTCCGCGTCTTCCTGCTGCCCCCCAGCCTCGACGAGCTGCGCCGCCGCCTCACCAGCCGCGGCACCGACAGCGCCGAGGTCATCGCCGGCCGCATGGCCCGCGCCCAGGCCGAGATCAGCCACTGGGACGGCTACGACTACGTGGTGGTCAACGACGACATCGATGCCTGTTTCGCCAAGGTCACCCAGATCCTCGCCGCCGAACGCATGCGCCGCGCACGCCAGACCGGGCTGATCGGCTTCGTGCGGGAACTGATGAAGCCGGAGTCCTGATCCGGTTGCGGCCAAGACATCCGTCTTGGCCTTCTTGGCCTTGCCGCACCGGCCCACTCCCCCGGCCCGGCCACCCGACAGTGTATCCTATGGGTGGCCGGGCCGGGGGAGTGGGCCGGTGCCGCTTCCATGTAGCGGATCAGATTCAAAAACGCTTCAATTCCCCCGCCAGCCCGGTAAAGCGCAGGCCATGGCGAATCCCACCGACCTGACCAAGGCCGAAACCCTCATCGAGGCGCTGCCCTATCTGCAGCGCCATGCCGGCTGCACCTTCGTGGTGAAGTACGGCGGCCACGCGATGGGCGATCCCGAGCTGGCGCACGATTTCGCGCAGGACATCGTGCTCTTGAAGGCGGTCGGGATCAATCCGGTGGTGGTCCACGGCGGCGGGCCGCAGATCGGGGCGATGCTGAAGAAGCTCGGCGTCGAATCGCAGTTCATCGACGGCCTCCGGGTGACCGACAAGGCCACTGCCGAGGTCGCCGAGATGGTCCTGTCCGGCTCGATCAACAAGGAGCTGGTCGGCTGGATCGCCGGGGCCGGCGGCAAGGCGATCGGCATCTCGGGCAAGGACGGCGGCATGGTCACCGCGACCAAGGTCGAGCGGACCGTCAAGGACCCCGACAGCCAGATCGAGCAGGCGATCGACCTCGGCTTCGTCGGCGAGCCGACCACGGTCGATACCACGGTGATCGACGCCGCCTGTGCCGCGGGGATGATCCCGGTGATCGCCCCGATCGCCGCCGGCGCGGACGGGGCGACCTACAACATCAATGCCGATACCATGGCGGGGGCGATCGCCGCGGCGCTCGGCGCCAAGCGCCTGTTCCTGCTGACCGACGTGATGGGCGTGCTCGACAAGGACAAGAACCTGCTGACCGACCTGACCCCGGCCGACATCGCCCGGCTCCAGGCCGACGGCACGATCTCGGGCGGGATGATCCCCAAGCTGGAGACCTGCGTCCACGCGGTCGAGGCCGGGTGCGAGGCGGCGGTCGTGCTCGACGGGCGGATCGGCCACGCCATGCTGCTCGAATTCTTCACCTCGCGCGGTGCGGGGACGCTGATCCGGGCGGGATAGGAACGTCCGCCGCGCCGACCGGCGGTGCTGCTCCAGCTCCGCTGGCATATCGAGCGCGCGACGCTTCAGCCGTAGTTCAGGGCGCTCGCGCTCATGCTTGCCGGCGCGCTTGCCGCCTGGCCCCACGCTCGGCTATCAGCGCCGTTCCCGCCATCCCGAAAGGCCCGCGCCGGTGCTGTTCATCACGCTCTATGAAATTGTCGGATACCTCATCTCGATCGTCGTCGCGCTGGTCATCGTCCAATTCGTGATGAGCCTGCTGATCTCGTTCAACGTCGTGAACATGCACAACGATTTCGTCGCGGCGATCTGGCGCGCGGTGAACGTGATCCTCGATCCCGTACTGGCCCCGATCCGGCGCTTCATGCCCAATACCGGCGCGATCGACCTCTCGCCGATGGTCCTGATCATCGGCCTCACCATCCTGCAGATCATCCTGCGCAACCTGGCCTACGCAGCGGCATGAGCACGGAGCTTTCCGGGGCCGCGATCATCGACGGCAAGGCCTTCGCCGAGGGCCTGCGAGCCCGCGTGGCCGGGCAGGCCGCGGCCTTCGAGGCCGCTTGCGGGCGCAAGGCGGGCCTTGCCGTGGTCCTCGTCGGCGAGGACCCGGCGAGCCAGGTCTATGTCCGCTCGAAGGGCAAGCAGACCGTGGCCGCGGGCATGGCCGGCTTCGAGCACAGGCTGCCCGAGAACACCACGCAGGACGCGCTGCTCGCGCTGGTGGAGCGGCTCAATGCCGATGCCTCGGTCGATGGCATCCTCGTCCAGTTGCCCTTGCCCGGGCACCTCGACGAGCAGGCGGTGGTCGAGCGGATCAGCCCCGCCAAGGACGTCGACGGGCTGACCCCGATCAGCACCGGCCGCCTGGCGCTGGGCCTGCCGGGCCTGGTGCCCTGCACCCCGCTCGGCTCGCTGATGCTGCTCAAGGACCGCCTAGGCAGCCTTTCGGGCCTCGATGCCGTGGTGATCGGGCGCTCGATCCTGGTCGGCAAGCCGATGGCGCAGTTGCTGCTGGGTGAGAATTGCACGGTGACGATCGCGCACAGCCGCACGAAGAACCTGCCCGAGGTGGTGAAGCGCGCCGACATCGTCGTCGCCGCGGTCGGTCGGCCCGAGATGGTCAAGGCCGACTGGATCAAGCCCGGGGCGACCGTGATCGACGTGGGCATCAACCGCCTGCCGCCCGAGGAAGAAGGCGGAAAAGGGCGCCTGGTCGGCGACGTGGACTATGCCGCTGCCGCCACCGTGGCGGGCGCGATCACTCCGGTGCCCGGCGGGGTCGGCCCGATGACGATCGCCGTGCTGCTGCGCAACACGATCGTCGCGGCCTGGCGCAACGAGGGCAAGCCGCTGGCGGAAGGCGCGCTCTGATGCGCCTGGCGGTGGGGCTGGCATTGGCGCTGGCTGCCGCGACGGCATCGGCGCAGCCCTCCGGCCCCGGCGGTCCGGGCCGCGGGCCGCGCCAGTCCTATGCCGATCCCAGCGCGGTGATCGCCGCCGATCTCGCGCTGAGCCGGATCGCACGCGAAAAGGGGCAGTGGCAGGCGCTGCGCAAGGCCGCCGCGCCGGGGGCCGTGCTGATCGCCCCGCGCGCGGTCGATGCGGCGACCTGGCTCAAGCGCCAACCGGAGCCCGTCACTCCCCAACGCTGGGAGCCGCGGACCGTCTGGATGAGCTGCGACGGCGGCTATGCCGTCAGCCACGGCGTCTGGACGCGGGGCGGCTCCAGCGGCGAATATGTCGCCGTGTGGGAGCGCCAGGACAAAGGCGACTGGAAATGGCTGCTGCGCGAGGAGGGCCCGGCGCACGAGACCGGTGAGAAACCGGACATGATCGCCGGCAAGGTCGCGGAATGCTATGGCCTGACGCGCCGCAGCCGTCCGCCCGAAGATGCACCCCCGCTCGTTCCCGCCAATGGGGCCAGCTACGATCGCAGCCTGCGCTGGAGCGTAGCGGTCGCTGCCGATTGTTCGCGCACGATCACGGTGCAGACCTGGGACGGGAAGGCCCTGGTCCCGGCGTTCACGGCGCGGCGCGAGCCGCCCGGCTCCGGTTGCGATTAGAGTTCGTCCTGCTTCCTGTCAGCCGCGCAGGTCCGGCGGGGTCGCCTCGGCCTTGAGCAGCGCGATCGCCTCGTCGAGCGGCACGAACTTCTGCCGTTCCTCGCCGAGCGTGCGGATCGCCACGGTGCCCTCATCGGCCTCGCGCTTACCCACGACCAGCAGGTGGGGGACCTTCTGCAGCGAGTGCTCGCGCACCTTGTAGTTGATCTTCTCGTTCCGGAGGTCGGTCTCGACGCGGATACCGGCGGCCTTGAGCTTCTCCGCGACTTCGAGCGCATAGCCGTCGGCGTCGGACACGATCGTCGCCACCACCGCCTGGACCGGGGCGAGCCAGACCGGCAGCTTGCCGGCGAAGTGCTCGATCAGGATGCCGATGAAGCGCTCGTAGCTTCCGAAGATCGCGCGGTGCAGCATGACCGGGCGGTGCTTCTCGCCGTCCTCGGCGATGTAGCTCGCGTCGAGCCGCTCGGGCAGCATGCGGTCGGACTGGATCGTGCCGACCTGCCAGGTCCGCCCGATCGCGTCGGTCAGGTGCCATTCGAGCTTGGGGGCATAGAACGCGCCTTCGCCGGGCAGCTCCTCCCAGCCGAACTCGGGCGTGTTCAGCCCCGCCGCGGCGACCGCGTCGCGTAGCTCGGCCTCGGCCACGTCCCACTGTTCCTCGGTGCCGATGCGGTTGTCCGGGCGCAGCGCCAGCTTGATCGCATAGGTGAAGCCGAAATGCTGGTAGACCCGGTCGGCCAGCGCGCAGAAGGCGCGGACTTCCTCGACGATCTGGTCCTCGCGGCAGAAGATATGCGCGTCGTCCTGGGTGAACTGGCGCACCCGCATCAGGCCGTGGAGCGCGCCGTGCGGCTCGTTGCGGTGGCAGCAGCCGTTCTCGTAGAGCCGCAGCGGCAGGTCGCGGTAGGACTTGATCCCCTGCTTGAAGATCAGGATGTGCGCCGGGCAGTTCATCGGCTTGAGCGCCATCCACTCGGCCTCGTCGGAGACGATCGGGCCTTCGTCCTCGACGTTCGGGACCTCGTCGGGGATGACGAACATGTTCTCGCGGTACTTGCCCCAGTGGCCCGACTGCTCCCACTGGCGCGCGTCCATGACCTGCGGGGTCTTGACCTCGCGGTAGCCCGCGCCGTCGATCGCGCGGCGCATGTAGGCCTCGAGCTCGCGGTAGACGCGGAAGCCCTTGGGGTGCCAAAAGACCGAGCCGTGGGCCTCCGGCTGCAAGTGGAACAGGTCCATCTCGCCGCCCAATTTGCGGTGGTCGCGCTTGGCGGCCTCTTCCAGCCGCAGCAGGTGCGCGTCGAGCTGCTTCTTGTTCAGCCAGCCGGTGCCGTAGATCCGGCTGAGCATCGCGTTCTTCTGGTCGCCGCGCCAATAGGCGCCGGAAACCCGCGTCAGCTTGAAGGCGGCGGGGTCGAGCTTGCCGGTCGAGGGCAGGTGCGGGCCGCGGCACATGTCGTACCAGTCCGAACCGGAGTGATAGACCGTCAGCTCCTCGCCCTCGGGCAGCTCGGCGGCCCATTCGGCCTTGAAGCTCTCGCCCGCGGCGCGCCACCTGGCGATCAGGTCGTCGCGCTGAACGACCTCGCGGGTCAGCACCTTGTCCGCGGCGATGATCCTGCGCATCTCCGCCTCGATTCCCGGCAGGTCCTCGTCGGTGAAGGGACGCTCGGCCGGCGCGAAGTCGTAGTAGAACCCGTCGTCGGTCGAAGGGCCGAAAGTGATCTGCGTCCCCGGGAACAGCGCCTGGACCGCTTCCGCCAGGACATGGGCATAGTCGTGCCGCGCCAGGTCGAGCGCCTCGGCCTCGTCGCGCGAGGTGACCAGGGCCAGGCTCGCATCGCCCGAAAAGGGCTTGCTGAGATCGACCAGCTCCCCGTCGATCTTCGCCGCGAGCGCGGCCTTGGCGAGCCCCGGCCCGATCGCGGCGGCGACGTCCGCGGGAGTCGACCCCTGCGGCATCTCGCGCACGGAACCGTCGGGCAGGCTGATCTTGAACATTTCTGACATGGGAGGTGCCCTTAGCCGCCAGACGATCCGGCCTCAAGCGCGACCGCAATGCGCTCAGCGCGAAGCGATCCACTCCTTGAGCGCGGTATCGAGCCGCCCCTGCCAGCCGCTGCCGGTCTTGCGAAAATGATCGAGCACGTCGCGTGACAAGCGGATCGAGGTGCGGACCTTGGTCGGCGCCTGCTGTTCCCCGCGGGTACGGATAGTGCGTGCCAGTTGAGGAAACGCCTGCGTGAACGGCACTGCCCGGGCGATTTCCATATCTTTTTGCAGTAACGATTTGATCGATGATCGAGTGTCCGTTTGCGATGCCTTGCCGCAGCCACCACGGGGCTCCACATTGCCGGTGATGACCGATGCCCAGTTCCATGACCTGCCCGGCGGCGGCCGCATCGCTTTCCGCCACACGCCGGGAAGCGGTCCCGCGCTGGTCTTCCTGCCCGGCTACAAGTCCGACATGGCCGGGAGCAAGGCGCAGGCGCTGTTCGATTGGGCCGCGGCCAATGGGCGGGCCTGCCTGCTGCTCGACTATTCGGGCTGCGGCGAGTCGTCGGGCGACTTCGCCGACGGCACCCTGTCGAAGTGGCGCGACGAGGTGCTGGCCTTGATCGAGGCGCGGCTGAGCGGGCCGGTGGTGCTGGTCGGCTCGTCGATGGGCGGCTGGCTGATGCTGATGGTCGGGCTTGCTCTGGGCGAGCGCCTGGCAGGGCTGGTCGGCGTGGCGCCGGCACCCGACTTCACCGAATGGGGCTACACCGCCGAGCACAAGGCCGCCTTCGCCCGCGGCGAGACGGTCTTCGAGGACAACCCCTACGGCCCCGAGCCGACCCCGACCCATGCCGGCTTCTGGGCCGACGGTCAGGCCAACCTGTTGCTGGGCCGCGAGATCGCGCTGACCTGCCCGGTCCGCCTGCTGCAAGGGCAGGCCGATACCGACGTGCCCTGGGAGGTGGCGATGCGCCTCGCCGCCGTGGTGCATTCAGCCGACGTGCAGGTCACGCTGGTCAAGGACGGCGACCACCGCCTCAGCCGCGAGGCGGACATCGCCCTCTTGCTGCATACTGTCGCGGCGCTGGCGACGAGTTCAGTTGAGGCCTAAACCGGAGCCGTCATGTCCTTCATTCTGTCCCTCGCCATGCTCGGCCAGGTCGGCGCCGCGCCGGCGCTCAACCTGCCGACCGGCCTGGAGGATCGCAAGCCGCGCCGCCCCGCCGCTGCGGCTCCGGCGCTGGAGTCGCCCCGGTCGCGCGCCGCGCTCGAGGACTGCATGAGCGCCGTGCGCAGCGACCCGCCGGGCGCGGTCGACATCGCCGAGGCCTGGCTGGAGAAGGTCAAGGGATCGGCCGCCGCGCCGGCGCAATTCTGCCTCGGCAGCGCCCAGGCCGCGCTCGATCATTTCGCGGAAGCCGAGACCGCCTTCATCGCCGGGCGAGACCTGTCCGCCGCCTCGGACTATCGCCTGCGCGCCCAGCTCGGCGCCATGGCCGGGACCATGGCCCTGAGCCAGGGCGAGGCGGCACGGGGCCTCGCCGCGCTCGACCAGGCCCATGCCGATGCCCTGGCGGTCCCCGACACGCGGCTCGCCGGCGACATCCAGGTCGATCGCAGTCGCGCCCTGGTTGCCCTCAAGCGCGAGCCCGAGGCGGCGACCGCGCTGACCGAAGCGCGGACCGCGAACCCCAAGAACCCCGAGGCCTGGCTGCTCTCGGCCACGCTGTCGCGCCGCCAGAGCCAGTTGGCCGAGGCCCAGGGCCAGATCGAGACCGCCGCGCAGATCGAGCCGCGCGATCCCCAGATCGGGCTCGAGGCCGGGGTGATCGCGATGCTCGCGGGCCGCGAGGCGGCGGCGCGCAAATCGTGGGAATCGGTCGTCACCGCCGCGCCCGACAGCGACGAGGCCGCGACAGCCAAGGGCTATCTGGCGCAGCTCGAATCTCCGGCCCCGGCCGCAGCCCCCGTTCCGGCCAAATGATCCCGCTCTCGGTCCTCGACCTCGTGCCCGTCCGCGAAGGCGGCTCGGTGGGCGAGGCGCTGGCCGAGGCGGCAAAGGTCGCGCGGGTGGCGGAACAGGCCGGCTACAAGCGCTTCTGGGTGGCCGAGCACCACGGGATGGAGGGCATCGCCGGCGGGGCAACCGCGGTTGTCCTCGCCCATATCGGCCACGCCACCAGCACGATCCGGATCGGCGCGGGCGGGATCATGCTGCCCAATCACAATCCCTTCGTCATCACCGAACAGTTCGGCACGCTCGACGCGCTGTTTCCGGGCCGGGTCGATCTCGGCCTGGGGCGCGCTCCCGGGGCGGACGGGCGGATCGCCCAAGCCTTGCGCAAGGACCTGATGCAGGCGGCAAGCCAGTTCCCGCAGGACGTGGCCGAACTCCAGGTGCGTTTCCGCGGCTATCCGCCGCTGCCGATCGCGGCGACGCCGGGGACCGGCGCGGAGGTCGAGCTGTGGGTCCTGGGATCGAGCACTTTCGGCGCCCAACTCGCGGCCATGATGGGCCTGCCCTATGCCTTCGCCTCGCATTTCGCGCCGGCCCAGCTCGATGCGGCGCTGCAGGTCTACCGCGAGCGCTTCGAGCCCTCCGAGGAGCTCGACAGGCCCCATGTCATGGCCGCGATGACCGTGATCTGCGCCGAGACCGATGCGGAAGCCAAGCTGCTGTCCTCATCGCTCGACCAGAGCTTCGTCGCGCTGCGCACCGGCACCCCTGGGCGAATGAAGCCGCCGGTGCCGAACTACCGCGAAAGCCTGCCGCCCGAGGCACTGGCGATGCTTGAGCACATGGACCAGGCCCGCGCGGTCGGCTCGCCCGAGACGGTGCGCGCGGCGATCGACCGGTTCATCGAACGGACACAGGCCGATGAAATCATCGTCGCCGGCGCGACCTGGGATCCCGCCGCGCGGCGCCGCTCGCTGCAACTAACCATGGATGCCGTGCGTTAGGCATTCAGAAGAAGGGGGATGGGATGGCCACGACCGAACTTGGGGCAGACCTCGGCAAGACGGTCGCGAAGCGCCTGCAGGAGGGCGTGCTCCCCGGCGAAACCCGCTTCACCAGGGCCGATCTGGACGCCGCCGCGGCGCTGGTCCTCCAGGCGGCGCAGCGCCGCTCGCCGGGCGACACCGGCCTGGCCCACGAGACGGCCTCCGACGGCGAGCGCCGCTTCACCCGCTTCGCGCTGATCAACGAGGACATGCCCTTCCTGGTCGATTCGATCGCCGGGGCCTTCGCGGCGCGCGGACTGACGATCGACCGCCTGGTCCACCCGGTCGTCCCGGTGCTGCGCGACAAGGCCCGGCTGAGCGGGATCGGCCAGGCGGGGATGCGCGAATCGTGGATCTACCTGGAAACCCCGCGCGCCGACGCCCGGACCCGCCGCGCGGTGATCGAGGACCTGCACGCCACGCTCGCCGCGGTGCGCGTCGCCGTGGCCGACTGGCCGGCGATGCAGGCCGCGATGGCCGCCGATGCCGATGGGGTCGGCGGCGAAGGAGGAGAGCTGCTACGCTGGTTCAAGGACGGCATGCTGACCCAGCTCGGCCACGTCCTGCGCCGCCGCGACGGGACCTCGCGCGATACGCTGGGGATCTGCCGCCCGGGCGGGCCGGACCTGCTCTCGCCCGAAGGCTATACCGCGGCTTTCGACTGGCTGGGCTGCCATCCCGACAAGCTCCTGATCCTCAAGTCGAACGCGGTCTCGCCGGTCCACCGCCGTGTGCCGCTCGACCTGTTCATCGTGCCGGTGATCGAGCGGGGCAAGCTTGCCGCGCTGTCGGTCCATGCCGGGATCTGGACCAGCGTCGCGCTGGCCACGCCGCCCGACGAGATCCCGGTGATGCGCGGGCAATTGGCAGCGCTGATGAAGAAGCGCGGGTTCGATTCGCGCGGCCATGCCGGCAAGGCGCTGATCCACGCCCTCACCCGCCTGCCCCACGACCTGCTGATCGGCTTCGCCCCCGCCGCGCTCGAACACGTCGCGACCGCGATGATGAGCCTGGTCGATCGCCCGCGGCCCCGGGTCGTGCTGGTCTGCTCGCCGCTTCAGCGTCACCTCTTCGCCTTCGTCTGGGTGCCGCGCGACGCGGTTTCGAGCGGGGTGCGCCATCAGGTCATGGCCCTGCTGGAAGCGGCTACCGGGACCCCGGTGCTCGACTGGACCATGGAGGTGGAGGGCAATGCCCTCGCCCTGCTGCGCTTCTCGCTCGACATCGCCGAATGCCGGAACATGCCGAAAGAAGCCGCGCTCGATGCCGCGCTCTCCAGCCTGGTCCGCGGCTGGGGCGATGCGGTCGAGGCCGAGCTGCGCGCCTTCGCGCCCGAAGGCCGCGCCGCGGCGATCGCGGTGCGCTATGCCGAGGCCTTCCCGCAAGGCTACCGGGCCCTTTACGGCGCCGCCGAAGCCGCGCAGGACATCATGCGGCTCTACGGCCCGGCCGAGGACAGCTCGGCACGGTTCCACCTGTTCCCCGGCGACGGGCCGGGCGAGATTCGGGTCAAGCTCTACCGCCGCAGCGGCGCGCTCAACCTGTCCGACGCCGTGCCCGCCCTGGAGAACTTCGGGTTCCGCGTGGTCGAGGAGGTCTCGACGTCGCTCGCCGAGGGCACACTCGGCACGATCCACGACTTCCGCCTGATCCCGCCGGCCGGCTCCGAAGTGATGAAGCGCGCTCCCGCCATCGAAGCCGCGCTCGCCGCGGTGGTCGAAGGCTCGGCCGAGGACGATGCCTTCAACCGGCTGATCGTCGCCAATGCGCTCAGCGCCCAGGAGGCCAATGGCCTGCGCGCCTGTTTCCGCTACCTGCGCCAGACCGGGCTCACCTTCGCGATCACCACCGCGGTCGATGCCCTACAGGGAGCGCCCACGGTGACCCGCGGAATCCTCGACCTGTTCATGGCGCGTCACGATCCCAAGTTTGCGGGCAACCGCGACAAGGCCGAAGCCCAGGCCGCGGCAGCCATCCAGCAAGGCCTGGCCGGGGTCGCGGCGATCAACGACGACCGCATGCTGCGCCAGTTCCGCAGCGTGATCGAGGCGATCCTGCGGACCAACGCCTTCGTCGCCGCGGGGCGCGAGGCGCTGGCGTTCAAGATCGATTCTGCCCTAGTGCCCGGCCTCCCCAAGCCGGTGCCGTGGCGCGAGATCTTCGTCTATTCGCGCCGGGTCGAGGGCATCCACCTGCGCGCCGGCCCGGTCGCCCGCGGCGGCCTGCGCTGGTCCGACCGCCGCGACGACTACCGCACCGAAGTGCTCGGGCTGATGAAGGCCCAGCGGGTCAAGAACGCGGTGATCGTGCCCACCGGGGCCAAGGGCGGGTTCTATCCCAAGCAGCTCCCCAGTCCCGCCACCGACCGCGACGGCTGGCTGGCCGAGGGCAAGGCCAGCTACCAGGTCTTCGTCCGCGCCCTGCTCTCGCTGACCGACAACCTGGTCGAGGGCAGGGTCGTGCATCCCGCAGGCATGATCGTGCGGGACGAGGACGATCCCTATTTCGTCGTTGCCGCCGACAAGGGCACCGCGACTTTCTCCGACACGGCCAACGCCTTGGCCGCGGGGTTCGGCTTCTGGCTCGACGACGCCTTCGCCAGCGGCGGCTCCAAGGGCTACGACCACAAGGCCATGGGCATCACCGCACGGGGGGCCTGGCTGTCGGTGCGGCGGCATTTCCTCGAGCTCGGCACCGACATCCAGAGCGAGCCCGTCCGCGTCGTCGGCTGCGGCGACATGTCGGGCGACGTCTTCGGCAACGGGATGCTGCTGTCGCAAGCGATCAAATTGGTCGCGGCTTTCGACCACCGCCACATCTTCCTCGACCCCGACCCCGATCCGGCCAAAAGCTGGGCGGAGCGGGCCCGCCTCTTCGCCCTGCCGCGGTCGAGCTGGGCGGACTACGAGGCCAAGCTGATCTCCAAGGGCGGCGGGGTCTTTCCGCGCAGCCAGAAGGAAATCCCGCTCAGCCCCGAGATCCGCGAGGTGCTGGGCATCGAGGCGGCAAGCGCCGATCCCGACACGCTGATCTCGGCGATCCTCACCGCGCCGGTGGGCCTGCTGTGGTTCGGCGGGATCGGGACCTACCTCAAGGCCTCCACTGAGAACAACGTCCAGGTCGGCGACCCCGCCAACGATGTGGTGCGGGTCGACGGAGCGATGGTCCGGGCGAAGGTGATCGGCGAGGGCGCGAACCTCGGCTGCACCCAGGCCGGGCGGATCGAGTTTTCGCTAGCCGGAAACAATGGGGCGGGCGGCAAGCTCAACACCGACTTCATCGACAATTCGGCCGGGGTCGACTGCTCGGACCACGAGGTCAACATCAAGATCGCCCTTGCCGCGGCCAAGCGCGCCGGGCGGCTGACCGAGCCGGCACGGGTCAAGCTGCTCACCGCGATGACCGACGAGGTCGCGGCGCTGGTGCTGGAGGACAACCGCCTCCAGGCCCTGGCCCTGTCGATCGCCGAAGCGCGCGGCCCCCGGGCGATGGGCGCGCAGGCACGGCTGATCGAAACGCTCGAGGAAAGCGGCCAGATCGACCGCAAGACCGACGGCCTCGCCGACAGTCCGACGCTGATTCGCCGCGCTGCCGACGGTCACGGCCTGACCCGGCCCGAGCTCGCCGTCCTGCTCTCCAGCGCCAAGCTGGCGCTCCAGTCGGCGATCGAGGCGAGCAAGTTGCCCGACGATCCAGGCCTGACCCAGGATCTGATCGCTGCCTTCCCCGCGGGCATGCAGCGCAAGTTCCGCGTCGAGATCGAGGGCCACCAGCTGCGCCGCGAGATCATCGCGACCAAGCTCGCCAACCGGCTGGTCAACCGGCTCGGCATGATCAATCCGTTCGAACTGGCGGAGGAGGAGGGCGTCGGACTGGCCCAGGTCGCCGCCGCCTTCGTCGCGGCGGAGCGCCTCTTCGGCATGGCCGAGATCTGGGAGAAGCTCGAAGCGGCCGAGATGAGCGAGGCCGCCCGCGTCCTGCTGTTCCACCGCGCCGCCGAGGCCCTGCGCGGCCATATGGCCGGGCTGATCCGCTCGGGCGGCGGCTCGCTGGTGCCGAGCGAGGTCATCGCCGCGGTCGCGCCTGCGGTCGACAAGATCACCGCCAAGGTCGACAGCCTGCTCACCGGCGCCGCCCTGGCGCAATCGCAGCGCCTGCGCCGCGAGCTCGCCGATGGCGGCGTGCCCGACCGCGAGGCCGGAGCCGTCGCGCGGCTGTTCGATCTCTCGGGCGTGATCGGCATCGCGCAATTGGCGGGCGAGGCCAGGCGCGATGCGGTCGGCCTGACCCGCGCCTTCACCCGGCTCGGCGAGGCGCTGGCGCTCGACTGGGCCCATGACGCGGCCGACCGGCTCAGCCCCTCGGACCCGTGGGAACGGCTGCTGGTCGCGGGCCTGGCGCGCGATTTCCAGCAGATGCGGCTCGATTTCCTGCGCCGCGACCTGCGCGGGAAGCCCGTCCCGAGCAAAGTCGAGGGGGGTGAGCCGCTGGCTCTGGTCGAGGCCTGGCTGACGAGCCACGCCCCCGCTGTCCGCCAGTTCCGCGCCATGCTGGCCCGGGCGCAGAACGCGCCGGCGGTCACCCCGGCGATGCTCGCCCGGATCGCCGGCCAGGCGCGAGCCTTGCTCGGTCAATAGGCCGATTGCCGATAGGGGCATTGACGGGAGGCCAGATTTCGCCAAACGCAATGGCATGAGCAAAGCAGACGTCGTCATCGTCGGGGCAGGTCACGGCGGCGCCCAGTGCGCCATCGCGCTGCGCCAGAACGGGTTCACCGGCCGCGTGGTCATGGTCGGGCGCGAGCCCGAGCCGCCCTACGAGCGCCCGCCGCTGTCGAAGGAATACTTCGCCCGCGAAAGGACCTTCGACCGGCTCTACATCCGCCCGCCCGCGTTCTGGGAGGAGAAGGAGGTCGAGCTGATTCTCGGCACCGAGGTCACCGCGATCGACCCCAAGGCCAAGACGGCCACGCTCTCGAACGGCGACACCCTCGAATACGGCGCCCTGGTCTGGGCCGCGGGCGGCGATCCGCGGCGGCTGCCGGTGCCGGGCGGCGACCTCGCCGGGGTCCACGCCGTGCGGACCCGCGCCGACTGCGACCAGCTGATGGGCGAGATCGATGGCGGGGTGAAGCACATCGCGGTGATCGGCGGCGGCTATATCGGCCTCGAGGCCGCCGCGGTGCTGACCAAGCTCGGCTGCAGCGTGACCCTGCTCGAAGCCCTGCCGCGCGTGCTGGCGCGGGTCGCCGGCCCCGAGCTTTCGGCCTTCTACGAGGCCGAGCACCGCGCCCACGGGGTCGACCTGCGTACCGAGGTGAAGATCGAGGCGCTCGAAGGAGAGGGCCGGGTCACCGGCGTCCGGCTCGGCGACGGCAGCGTGATCCCGGCCGATGCGGTGATCGTCGGGATCGGCATCGTCGCCGCGGTCGGCCCGCTGATCGCGGCGGGCGCGGCGGGCGGGAACGGCGTCGACATCGACGAATACTGCCGCACCTCGCTGGAGGGCATCTACGCGATCGGCGACTGCGCGGCTTTCGCCTGCGACTATGCCGACGGCGCGGTGATGCGGGTCGAATCGGTCCAGAACGCCAATGACCAGGCGACCTGCGTGGCCAAGCAGCTCTGCGGCGACGCCCAGCCCTATCACGCCTTCCCGTGGTTCTGGTCGAACCAGTACGACCTGCGGCTGCAGACCGCCGGCTTGTCGGTGGGCTATGACCAGACCGTCATCCGCGGCGATCCGGCGGCGCGGGCCTTCTCGGTGGTCTACCTCAAGCACGGCCGGGTGATCGCGCTCGACTGCGTCAACATGGTCAAGGACTACGTCCAGGGCCGCAAGCTGGTGGAAGCGAAGGTCAGCCCGGACCTGACGTGGCTGGCCGACGCCAGCGTGCCGCTGAAGGACCTGCTGCCCGCGTAGTTGCGCCTGTGCTTCGACCGAGCGGATGCTTTGAGAGTGGCTAAAGTGAAGGCCCGCTCAGCCTGAGCTTGGCGAAGGCCCACTCGGCCGCTTCGGCGACGACCGGATCGGGATCGCACGCAAGCGCCTCGACCTGCGGCAGCAAGCTCGCATCCCCGCTGTTCCCCGCCGCATAGAGGCAATTGCGGATGAAGCGGTTGCGCCCGATCCGCTTGATCGGCGAGCCCGAGAACAGCGCGCGAAAACCCGGATCGTCGAGCGCCAGCAGGTCCGCCAGCCGCGGTGCGGCCAGTTCCGCCCGGGGCAGGAAGGCGCGGATCGCCTGGGCTTCGCTCGCGAACTTGTTCCACGGGCAGGCCGCCAGGCAATCGTCGCAGCCGTAGATGCGGTTGCCGAGCTTGGCGCGGAACTCTTCCGGGATCGGGCCCTTGTGCTCGATCGTCAGGTAGGAGACGCAGCGCCGCGCGTCGATCCGGAAGGGCCCGGTGAAGGCCTCGGTCGGGCAGGCATCGTGGCAGGCCCGGCACGAACCGCAGCTTTCCTCGGCGGGCGCATCGGGCGCGAAGTCGAGGTCGGCGTAGATCGCGCCGAGGAACAGCCACGAGCCGTGGGTGCGGCTGACCAGGTTGGTGTGCTTGCCCTGCCAGCCCAGGCCCGCCGCGGCGGCCAGCGGCTTTTCCGGCACCGGCGCGGTATCGACGAAGACCTTGACCTGCCGCTCGCCCAGTCCGCGTTGCCGTGCCGCCTCGACCAGCCAGCGGGCCAGGGCTTTCAGCGCCTTCTTGACCGTGTCGTGATAGTCGGCGCCTTGCGCATAGACCGAGACCCGGGCGCGGTCGGGATGACCGGCCAGGGCCAGCGGATCGCTTGCCGGGGCATAGCTCATGGCCAAGGCGATCACGCTTTGCGCTTCAGGCCAGAGCGACTGCGGCCCGCGGCGGTGGTGCGCGCGGGCCTCCATCCAGTCCATCTCGCCGTGCAGGCCATCGGCCAGCCAGTCGTCGAGCCGCTCGCCGAACAGCGCGTCGTCCCTCGCCGGCGCGATGCCACAGTCGGCAAAGCCCAGGCGCGCCGCCTCGGCCTGCAAATCCGCCTTCAGGGCCGCGAGCGTATCCGCCTTAACCAAATCTTCCGGCACTCCGGTTCATGCACGGCGAAGATAGCGCCGCGGAGAAAACCATTTTCCTACATCGCCACATTTTGCCATCACTTTCCCGGCCGTCGTGCGTTTCATGGCGAGGCGGCAGGTGCTCTGTAGGATATCCGTCACCCGTCTCTGTCGAGGCAAGTCATTGGAATATATGATATCTTCACCGGACAACAGGGTGACACATGGCTGATCCGTCACCCTCCTTGGCGATCGAGGCCAAGGGCCTGGTCAAGCGCTTCGACGGCTTCACCGCGGTCGACGGGGTCGATCTCGCGGTGCCCGAAGGCGCGATCTACGGCATTCTCGGGCCCAACGGCGCGGGCAAGACCACCACGCTGCGGATGCTTTTGGGGATCATCGATCCCGACGCGGGCTATCGCCGGGTGCTGGGGGCCGAGCGGCCGCACGATGTCGCCCACGCGATCGGCTACCTGCCCGAGGAGCGCGGGCTATATCCGACGATGAAGGCCTTCGAGGCGATCGCCTTCGTCGGCGCCCTGCGGGGCCTGCCGCTCGCCGAAGGGCGCCGGCGGGGGCGGGCGCTGCTCGAGGATAACGGTCTCGGCTATGCCGCCGACCGCCAGATCCGCCAGCTATCGAAGGGCATGGCCCAGCAGGTCCAACTGCTCGGCACCCTGGTCCACGAACCGCGCCTCGTGGTGTTCGACGAGCCGTTCTCCGGCCTCGACGCGCTCAACCAGGGCCGGCTCGAGCGGGTGATCCGCGGCTTGGCGGAGAAAGGCACGACGGTGATCTTCTCGACCCACGTCATCGCCCATGCCGAGCGGCTGTGCGACGAGGTCGCGATCATCGCCGGGGGCAAGGTGCCCTTCGCCGGGCCCGTCGACGTGGCGCGCGACCGCATTCCGCCGCAGGTGCGCCTGGAGACCCGCGCCGCCGACGGACCCTGGCGCAGCGCCCTCCCCGCCGACGTCCGGCGCGAAGGGCGTTACTGGTCCTTCTCGCTGCCCGGCAGCGGGATCGAGCCGCTGCTGCGCGCGCTGATCGAGGGCGAGGCCGGCATCCTCTCGCTGTCGATCGAGCGCGCCGGGCTGCACGACGCCTTCGTCGCCATTGCCGGCGAGGCGGCTGCCCGGGCCTTGGAAGAAGCGACCCCCGAGGAGCAACGCTGATGCAATCCGGCCGCCTCTCCACCCTCTCCGCCGCCATGGTCATGGCGCGGCGCGATTTCAACGCGATCCTGTTCAGCCGCAGCTTCATCTTCTTCCTGCTCGCGCCGTTCTTCCCGGTGGTGATCTTCGCCATCACCCTCAGCATCGGCCAGAAGACGCAAGCCGATGCGCCCAAGACCGAGCTCGGCGTGGTCATGTCCGCCGCCGACGTCGAGGCGATGATCGCGGCGCGAGACCGGCTGGCGGCGGTCGATCCCGGCATGCCGGCGATGCGGGTGGTTCGCCGCCTCGGGCCGGGCGAGACGCCCGACATCGCCGCCGAGCTCAAGCGGAGCAATGCCGCGGCGATTCTCAGCGGCACTCCGGCCCGCCCGGTGCTCACCGGTTCGCCCGGCTGGATCGGCGCCTGGCGGGGCGACGTCTCGCTGATCGCGGCGACCGCGCTGCAGAAAGCCCCCGCGCCCTACCCCCAGGTGACCGCCGCGCCGACCAGCCCCAGCGCTGCGGACAACCGGCAGGACCGCTCCTCGACCGCGCAGACGGCCCAGACCATGCTGTTTCTGCTGACGATGATCCTGGCCGGCATGGTCCTCTCCAACCTGGTCGAGGAGAAGGGCAACAAGATCATCGAGGTGCTCGCCGCGGCGATCCCGATGGACGCGGTGTTCCTCGGCAAGCTCTTCGCCATGCTCGCGGTGTCCTTCGTCGCCATCGCGGTCTGGGCCACGGTCGGCCTCACGGCCGTCACGATCGGCGGGGGAATCCACGACGTGACCGCGCCCGCGGTCGGCTGGCCGGCCTTCGCGGTGCTGGGAGTGATCTATTTCGCCATGGCCTACCTGCTGCTCGGCTCGGTGTTCCTGGCGATCGGCTCGATGGCCGCGACGGTGCGCGACGTGCAGACGCTGTCGTTCCCGGTGACGATGCTGCAGCTCATCGTCTTCCTGTTCTCGACCTATGCCGCGACCCAGGCCGGCAAGCCGGTGGAATGGGCGGGGATGATCGTGCCGTTCAGCTCGCCCTTCACCATGCTCGCCCGCGCCGCGACCGACGCGGCGCTGTGGCCGCATCTCGCGGCGATCGCCTGGCAGGCGCTGTGGGTGGCGGTCTCGGTGCGGATCGGCGCGGGACTGTTCCGCACGCGCGTGATGAAGAGCGGGCCGGCGGGCGGCGCTCCCAGGCGCCGCGGCCTCCTGCGGCGCCTGGTCCGCGGCACCCGGGCCTGACCGCATGGGCTGTTACAATTGGCCCGATTGCTTTTCGGACCGTTCGTGACGATCTTCGGACGGCAGGAGAGATGTCATGAACCCAGCCCGGCTATCCCGTCGCGACGCCCTGGGCCTGCTGGCTGCTTCGGCCGCGGTTCCCGTGCTGGCCGCCTGCGGCAGCGGCGTGGCCGAGGCCAAGGCCTATCCGGTCAGCTACCCCGAAGCCGAATGGCGCCGCCGGCTGACCCCGGCCCAGTTCCGCATCCTGCGCCAGAAGGGCACCGAGGCTCCCGGCTCCTCGGCGCTGCTGCGCGAGCATCGCCGCGGCACCTTCTGCTGCGCGGCGGACAGCAACCCGCTGTTCTCGTCGGCGACCAAGTTCGACAGCGGGACGGGCTGGCCCAGCTTCTGGCGCCCCTTGCCCGGCGCGGTCCAGACCTCGATCGATTTCGAGGTGGGCTATCCGCGCACCGAGGTCCACTGCGCGCGCTGCGGCGGGCATCTGGGCCATGTCTTCAACGACGGGCCGAAGCCCACCGGCAAGCGCTATTGCATGAATGGCGACGCGATGCTGTTCCGGGCGGGGTGAGTCATGTCGCCGGAGGTGCCACCCGGTAGGCGACGAGACTGCCGGAGAAGGCCAGCGGCTCCTTGATCAGCCACGCCGGCGGCCTGTCCGCGGCCAGCTCAGCCGCGAGGCTGTTCGGCCGAGCCCTGCCGAATACCAGGAAGTCGCCCGCGGGCTTGCACGCGACGACATAGGCAGCGCCGGTCGACCGCACGATCAGTTCGGCTTCCCGCGGTGGCGCGGTGAAGCCCCGCACGACGCGGAGCATGGCCGCCTGATTACGGTGATAGCCGCTTGCCTCGACGGTGTGGCCGGTGCGGAACAGGATTTCCGGCCCGAGATCGAGCGTGGCGAAGACGTGCCCCGGCGGCAGGTTTCGCAGCCGTGAAATGTCGCATTCGCTGGCGGTGAGGTCCGATGTCCCCTGCATGGTGACGCCTTCCGCATGCCGCACGGCCGCGCCGGCCAGCGAGCCGCCCGCGGGAGTCAGCAGGACCAGCGCGGCGAGGATCGCGGGAACCCGCAGCACCGCGCTGCCGAGCCGGGAGGCGCGGCCGAGCGCATCACGCAGGAGCAAGGCGCAAAGCGGCACGAGCAGGATCTGGGCGATCAGCGCGGCACGGAACATCGTCAGCGACAACAGGCAGAGCAGTCCGGCGCCGAGGCACACCGCCAGCCAGCCTTCGGGGTTGCCCGACCGCCTCATCCTGCCGGCATGGAGGAATACCGCGAGCCCGTAGAGGCCCATCATGGAGATCTCCATGAGCACGGTGTCCACGGGCAGTTCGAAGATCGTCTGGACCTCGGCGATCTGGTCCAGCCAATAGGTCCGCAACAGCGGGTCGAGCGCGGAGAACGGGGCGAAGCCGTGAAGGCCCAGGGCGAAGGCCAAGGGAGCCAGCGCGATGCCGCCGACCAGGGCCAGCAGTGCGGCGCGCAATGGAACCGGCGCTTTCGATCCCCGCACCAGAAGGACTTGGGCGAGTACGGCGGCGAGGGCGAACGTCGCAAGGTGCGGCCAGGTCACCTGATCGGGGAAGGCCAGGACCCACCGCGCCGGGGGGCAGGTGACCGCGAACAGGCCGAGCGCGGTCACGGCCAGGCCGAGCAGAAAGTTGGCCAACCCCCTCGCACGGCTGTCCAGCAGATAGGTCAATGCGAAGAAGCCGCCGCCAAAGGCGATGACCGGCAGCCCCTCGATCGAAATCGTGACGAAAAGACCGGCGATTGCTCCGGCCCAGAGCGCGTTGCGGTCGGGCAAGCGGCGATCGACCAGCAGGCGCAGCATGCCGAGGGCAAGAACTGCCTGCCAACCGTGATGGTCGACCCGCAAGGGTGAAAAGATCGCGATCGGCAGCGGCAGCAGCGGCACGATCAGCGTACCGAGGTTGGCCGCGGCATCCTTGAACTCGAGGCAGCGCAGAATCCCGCGCATCAATATCATGACCGCCAGAAGCTGTAACAGGGGCACGACGATCGCGGCAAAGCGCAGCGCGGCGAGATGCGACCCGAACGGTTCGGCAATCAGGGTGGCGGCGGCAAGCGGAAGGTCGACCAGGCGCGACCAATGCATCGAGAAGCCCTCGGCCCCTCCCATGCGGTGGTTGTCGACATCCGACCAGCTCTGACCGCCCAGCCACGCATCGAGTTGGAGTAGCCGCATGTAGTCGTCGGGATCCTGCATGTGCATCCCGCCGAGCAAGGGTGCCAGCGAGAGCACGAGGACCAGCGATATGAAGCCCCAGGGCAAGAGTATCGCCGCCATGCCGCGATCGCGGGCGAAGATCGGCAGCGGCACCGTCAGCCGGCCGGCCGACAAGGCGCCAGGACCGTTCATGCGCTGTCCGACGGTCATGCCGGCGCTGCGGTGAAGACGAGCCGGCTGCGCAGCAGCCAAGTTACGCTAAAGCTCGCCACGATCGCGGCAAGCTTGGCAAGATGCGGTTCGATTCCGGCCAAGGTCCCGCCGCCGACGATAGCGGTCGTGAGGGCGAGACCGATCAAGGCGGAGATCACGAACATGGCCTTCTGCCGCATCCGCGCCGGACCCGGCCTGGCCATGTTGCCCGTGAACACCTTGCGGCTCGACAGCAGCCAATGCGCGACGATGCCAAGCGCGTAGCCGGCCGCAGCGGCGGGAGCGGCGACCGTGCCCAGGGCGAGAAGGAGGGTGAAGCTTCCCATATCGACACCGAGCGAAAGCATGCTCGCCACGAGATAGCGCATCAGAACGACATCGCGCAGTCCGGCCAGCAGGAGGATCGACCGCTTCATTTGCCGGTTCCCAGCACGGTCCGTCAGGCCGCGCGGCGCTTGGCGCCGGCGATCCGTTCCGGCACCGCGCGCACCGAGGCGAGCGCGGCGGCCTGGTCGACGGTGAGCGGACCGGCTGCGGCGAGGCCCTTGTCGCCCTTGTCGGCCCCCTCGTCGCCGGCTTCGTGGTATTCGGCGTCCTCGTTGACCTGCCAGGTGTCGTAGAGGCGCGTCCCCGCCTTGATGTTCTCGACCGTCAGCATCGCGGTCATCATCGCGTGGTCCTGGTTGTTGTAACGGTGCATGCCGTTGCGCCCGACCAGGTGCAGCGTAGGGTACTTCGCTTCCAGCTCGCCCCGCATCGCCGCGACATTGGCGGCATAGTCCTCGTCGTAGACCGGATAGGCCTTCTCCTGGCGCACCACCGCGCCGCCGATCACCTTGTCGGGGCTGACCAGGCCGAGAATGCTCATCTCCCTGGTGGCGAGTGCGATCAGCTCGTCGTCCTGCATCGACCACAGCCCGTCGCCCTCGAAGCAGAAATACTCGAGACCGACGCAGGCGACGCTCTCGTCGGGGACCATCTCGGGCGACCAGGAGCGGAAGTTCTGGATGCGGCCGACCTTCACCTTGCTGTCGTGGATGTAGATCCAGTTGTCGGGGAACAGGTCGTCCGACCTGATCTTCAGCGCGACGGTCAGGAAATCGCGGTACTTGAGCGCGCCCGCCTGGAGCGTCGAGGCCGGCGCGGGATGAATCCGCGCGGCCAGCTCGCGCATCGGCGCCGAGGAGATCACGTGGCGCGCCTCGATCAGGCGGTCGCCATCCGGACCGCTCGCGGTCATCCGCCAGCCGCCTTCACCGTCCGGCGCAAGCTGCTTGAGGGCGCGGCCCATCAGGATCGTCCCGCCAGTCGCCAGAATCTTGTCCCGCGCGGCATCCCACATCATGCCGGGGCCCAGGCGCGGATAGCGGAAGGTCTCGAGCAGGGTCTTGACCTGCTGCCCGTTGTTGGGCGCCTTGTTGAGGCCCAGGCTGCGCTTCAGCCCGTCGACCACCGCCCCCCACAGCGACAGCCCCTTGATCCGCTGCGCCGCCCAGTCGGCGCTCATCTCGTCACAGGGCATGCCCCAGACCTTCTCGGTGTAGGTCTTGAAGAAGATCGAATAGAGCTTGTGCCCGAACTGGTTGGTGGTCCAGTCCTCGAAGCTCTTGACCTGGCGGCGCGGAAACATCTGCGCCTTGGCGAAGCTCGCCATGCACAGCGCCGAGCGCCACACCCCCAGGTTCCACAGCGCCTCGAAGGCCCGCAGCGGATAGGAGTAGAACTTGCCCTCGTAGTAGATCCGGCTCATCCGCGGCCGCGAGATGAAATCGTCCGGCAGGATCTCGTTCCACAGGTCCACCACCTGCTGCGACTTCGAGAAGAACCGATGGCCGCCGATGTCGAAGCGGTAGCCCTCGTGCTCCACCGTCCGGCTGATCCCGCCCACATAGTGCGCGTCCTGCTCGATCACCGTCACCGACAAACCAGACTTCGTCAGCAGATAGGCCGCCGTCAATCCCGCCGGGCCCGCGCCGATGATCGCAACGTCGACCTGCTTGTCCCCGGCGGTGCGCTTGCCGTTCAAAACTTCGATAGTCATCTGATCCCCCCGAGGGCTGTCCCAGCGAGGAGTGAAAGAAAGTGGTTAAATTAGGGTAAATCCCTTCGGAAAGTTTCTAGAAACGCCGCCCGCTCAGGCAAGGTTTCGGAAACCCGGCAGAGGCCCGGCATCCCCGGGCGCGCCGTCGCCCGACTGCTGGAGATCGAAGGCGAAGCTGGCGAGCTCGTCGAGCCGGAAGGTGCGTTCGAGCACCAGGCCGTAAAGGTTCTGCCCGCGCCAGCGGACCTTGGCGGGAACGGCCCCGATCCCCGCGATGTCGAGCGTGATCTGCTGCGACACCGCCAGATGGCAATCGGCGGTGATCCGCGCGCCCTTCTGCGACAGGTCGAGGATGCTGGCGGGATATTTGACGCCGCTCGCGCTCAGCACGGTCGGGCGCTGCAGCCGCAGCCGGATCGGACGCTTCGGGTAGGGGCTCGGCTCGACCAGGAAGGCATTGACGTCGATCGGCTGCGCGATTCGAAAGCCCGCGTGGCCGTCGTTGGCCCAGACGCGCTCCATGACGTAGCGGTCCCCGTTGGCCAGTTCGAGGAAGACGTGCCGCTCCGGCGGGGGCTCGTGGAACAGGCGCAGCCGCGCGCCCGTCGCCGAGATGTCGCGGACGACGCACAGATATTCGCCGCTCTCGGACACCAGCTTCGCCGACCGGATGATCAGCGAGAAGCGCGGTGCCTCGCGCAGGTTCTCGAAATTCCGTGGCGGGCCTTGGTCCGCCGGCTCGTTGTTCATCGCGATACCCCCGGCGCTGACGTTCGCCGTGCTTGAAGTCTGCAGAAGCATTATCCGCAGCGGGTTTTAGATAGCGCGAAAGCTTTGATAGGGGTTTATCCTGGGAGCGGCCGTGCCGCGGCGATCGATCCGGGCGGTGACCTGCATCCGATCCTCGACCTGAACCTCTTTGCGAGCGATGCGGCTATCGCCCGCTGGTGGTATGGCCGGGCCGGTGCCGCTTTCACGTCAGGGAATTCAATGGAACGGCGGGACTCGAACCCGCACGATCAAGGATCAAGGGATTCGGCGTTCCGGTTTCTCCCGTCCAAAGTCAACGATGCGTATCCGTTGAATGCATCTTCGGTTGTCGTCGCGTTGGACGGCTGCATGTTTACGACGCCGAATGCCCTTGCCGCACTCCTCACCATGACGGGCGGGCAAGATTACGTCGAGATAACTTACTACCAGGCGAACGAAGCTGGCAGGCCATTGCGCAGAGCATTTCTGCCGATCTATCCTCGCAGTGCCGTTGATACCGAATGGACGCAGCTTACCCGAAGTTCCTGAATTTTTGAGCCTGATCGGTATGGCAGGATCGCGATTGCCGCTGCCGCATTGGGATTGGCGGCGATTATCTACCAACTTTCCCAAAGTTCTCTGGGTCAGCAATTGGTCCGTGAATACAACGATTGCATCTAACGGCGAGAGCCATTCGTTATTTGCTGAAATGCACTGTCTAGAGGATTGAATGAGACGGACGAGTCTGTGTGGGGATTCGCTTTGTTGCTGCGGCGTGCGACCTTTTGGGGATGCGCACAGGGGTCAAGATCGAGGTTGCGGCATCGGACAGGGAGCGGCTTGAGGCGATCGTCGCCGCCCGAGAGTCGCCGCAGAAGCACGTCTGGCGGGCGAAGATCGTTCTGTTGACGGGCGACGGCCTTGGCACCGTCGCCCGTCATGTCCGCGACGGCCAAGTCGAAGACCTGTGTGTGGCGATGGCAGGAACGGTTCATGGTTGAAGGCGTGGAAGGTCTGCTGCGCGACAAGACCCGACCGCCGGGCACGGCACCGCTCGATCCCGTACTCATCGACAAAGTGGTCGCGCTGACGCTGGAGCCGCCTGCCCACGAAGCGACGCACTGGACCGTTCGTGCGATGGCGAATGCCATCGGGATCGCGGCTTCCTCGGTCGTGAAGATCTGGCACGACCACGGGCTTGCCCCGCACCGCTGGCGCAGCTTCAAGCTGTCGAACGACAAGGCGTTCGCCGAGAAGCTTCATGACGTGGTCGGGCTCTATGTCTCGCCGCCAGCCCACGCCATCGTCCTGTCGGTTGACGAAAAAAGCCAGATCCAGGCGCTGGATCGTACCCAGCCGGGGCTCCCGCTGAAGCGCGGCCGTGGGGCTACGATGACGCACGACTACAAGCGTAACGGCACCACGACCCTGTTCGCCGCGCTCAACGTGCTCGATGGTTCGGTGATCGGCCGCAATATGCAACGGCACAGGCATCAGGAGTTCATCCGCTTCCTGAACGCCGTCGAGGCCGAAATGCCCAACGACAAGGCCGTCCACGTCATCCTCCACAACTACGCCACTCACAAGCAGCCGAAGGTCCGCGCCTGGCTGGCCAGGCATCCGCGCTGGACCTTCCACTTCGTGCCGACATCCTGCTCTTGGCTCAATGCGGTCGAGGGCTTCTTCGCCAGGCTGACCCGCCGACGCTTGAAGAACGCCGTCTTCCACTCAGTCGGCGACCTTCAGGCCGCTATCAACCGCTTCATAACCGAGCACAATCAGGAGCCCCGCCCGTTCGTCTGGAAGGCCAAGCCCGACGACATCATCGCTGCCGTCAGGCACGGGCACCAAACATTGGAAGCAACCCAAAGCAATCCAATAGTGCCTATGCGCAATCGCATCATGCACCATTCTTAAGATACAAGGTGGCATTCACGAAGTGAATGACGGAGGGGTAAATGGCGCCGCCTTGCCCCTCCACCACCGCCTGCGGCGGCGGTCTCCCTCCCCGAGCTTGGCTCGGGGAGGAATTCAAGCCTTCACCCGCTCCGCAAAGCTGCGGCGCAGCTTTTGCAGCTTGGGCGGGATCACCGCGAGGCAATAGGGGTTCCGCTGGCCTTCGCCGTTCCAGTATTCCTGGTGGTAGTCCTCGGCCGGATACCATTCCGCCGGGCCCTCGATCGTGGTGACCGCGCGCTCGCCGGGGTGCTCGTCGTTCCAGCGCCGGATCGCCGCCAGGGCCTCGGCGCGCTGGTCGTCGTCGAGCGGAAAGATCGCCGAGCGGTACTGCGTGCCGACATCGTTGCCCTGGCGGTTGAGCTGGGTCGGGTCGTGGGTCGCCATGAACACGTCGAGCAGGTCGCCATAGCTCAGTTGCGCGGGGTCGTAAGTGATCAGGATCGCTTCCGCGTGCCCGGTCGTGCCCGAGCAGACCGCCTTGTAGCCGGGGTTCGGCACTTCGCCGCCGATATAGCCGCTCACCGCGTCGCTCACCCCGATCACCTCGCGGAACACCGCCTCGGTGCACCAGAAGCACCCGCCCGCCACAATCGCCTCGGCCATCCGCCATCTCCTTGTCAGCCGAAACGAAGATGGGGGTGGTTCCTGCCGACCACAACGGTATAGCTCCCCGCCATGGCTGAAATCACCGTCGCCGCGCTCCAGCTCGATCTGTCGTCGCAGGACGAGGCGCAGAACATCGCCGCCGTCTCCGCCCTGGTCGAGCGGGCCGCGGGCGAGGGCGCGCGAATCGTGCTGCCGCCCGAGCTGTTCTCCGGCCCCTATTTCTGCAAGGTCGAGGACGAGGCGCTGTTCGCCCTGGCCCGCCCGGTGGCGGAACATCCCTCGGTCGTCGCGATGCAGGCCCTGGCGAAGGCGCTGAAGGTCGCGATCCCGACCTCGTTCTTCGAGCGCGACGGGCACCACTACTACAACACCCTCGCGATGATCGGCGCCGGCGGCGAGATCATGGGCACCTATCGCAAGAGCCACATCCCCGACGGGCCCGGCTACGAGGAGAAGTACTACTTCCGTCCCGGCAACGACGGGTTCAAGGTCTGGGATGTCTTCGGCACCCGGATCGGCGTCGGGATCTGCTGGGACCAGTGGTATCCCGAATGCGCGCGGGTGATGGCGCTGATGGGGGCGGAACTGCTGTTCTATCCCACCGCGATCGGCTCCGAGCCCTACGATGCCGATCTCGACACCAGCCGGATGTGGCGCCGGGCGATGCAGGGCCATGCGGTGTCGAACTGCATGCCGGTGGTCGCCAGCAACCGAATCGGCACCGAAGAGGGCCAGCGGTTCTACGGGCACTCGTTCGTCACCGACGAGTGGGGCGACCTCGTGAGCGAGTTCGGCGGGGCCGAGAGCGGCGTGCTGACCGCCACGATCGACCTCTCCCGCGCGGCGCGGCACCGGGCCGGCATGGGCTTCTTCCGGGACCGCCGGCCGCAGCTCTATGCCCGGATCGCCGAGGACATCTGAACCGCATGATGCAGCGCTACCTGATCGCGCTGGGGTCGAACGTGCGTCATCACCGCCATGGCCTGCCGCCGGCGGTGCTGCGCGCCGCGCTCGCCGAACTGGCGCGCGCCGGGGTGACCGTCGAGCGGGCGAGCAAGGTCGCCTCGACCCGGCCGCTGGGCCCCTCGCATCGGCGCTATGCCAATGCCGCCGCGGTGATCGCCACCGCGCTCGCCCCCGATGCGCTGCTGCGCCGGCTCAAGGCGATCGAACGCCAGTTCGGGCGCCGCGGCGGGCGGCGCTGGGCCTCGCGCGTGCTCGATCTCGACATCGTGCTGTGGGAGCACGGCGCCTGGTCCTCGCCGGGGCTGACCGTGCCGCACGTCGCGTTCCGCCACCGGGAGTTCGTGCTGCGGCCCGCCGCCGCCATCGCGCCCGGCTGGCGCGACCCGCTGTCCGGCCGGACGCTTCGCCAGTTGCGCGGCCGGCTCGCCGCGGGGCGATACACTTTCTGACACCAAGGTGCTTGGTTCAGGAGCCGAATTACTGTAAGGGGCGCGGGAAACTGCGGCGGGAACAACGGTCTCGCCATTGAATGTTCACGAAAAGGCACGCGCGTGACCGATCGTCTGATGGCCCTGTGGGCCGGCATAAACCCGCTGACCCTGTGGCTGGTCTTCTTCGTCGTCGGCGGGCTGGCCGCCGGCGTGATGACCGGCTTCTTCAAGGCGCGGAAGATCCAGCCCAACGGCTTCAAGTGGAAGACGCTGCGCTTCGAGTTCTTCACCGCGATGGTGACGCTCGCGATCTCGGCCGCGGTGCTCGGCTACATCAACAAGTTCATCCAGGCCCAGGGCTGGATCAAGGCCGCCGAAACCCCCGCGACCTGGTGGGTGGTCGCGCTGGAATACGTGGCCTCGTTCGTCCTGTTCGACACCTATTTCTACTGGCTGCACCGCTGGATGCACAAGGAGCCGGTCTATAGCTGGGTGCACAAGCTGCACCACAGGTCGACCTCGCCCAACCTGCTGACCACGCTGTCGGTCCACCCCTTCGAATCGCTGATCAACGGCGGATTCTCGCCGCTGTTCCTGATGGCGGCGACGGCGCTGACCCTGCCGATCCACAAGGAGACCCTGGCGCTGATGGGCGCGACCACCGGCTTCATGGGCCCCTATGTCCATGCGGGCTATGAGTTCCTGCCGCGCTGGTGGCACAGGACCTGGGCGACCAAGTGGTTCATCACCACGACGTTCCACGATCAGCATCACCGCTATTTCAACTGGAACTTCGGCGGCTATACCCCGGTCTGGGACTATCTGTGCGGAACGGTGCGCAAGAAGTACGAGAGCGATTTCGAGAAGATCGTCGATCGCCGCTCGGCCGGGCGCAGCAGTCCGGTTGCGGAGACCGAGGCGGCCGCGCAAGAGGCATAGGCCGGACATCCGGCGCGACGATTACGGGAGGCTGACCGCGTGCAATTCCTGAAAAGCCTGCTGAGCCCCGAAAACACGGTCCAGCTCTGGCTGACGGCCTTCGTCGTGGCGATGGTCGTGCTGGGCATCGTCAGCGGCTTCTTCAAGGCGCGGCGGATCCAGCCCGGGCGGTTCAAATGGAAGATCTTCGGGCTCGAGGCCACGGTCGCCGTGGTCGGCGGGTTCATCACCGGCTTCCTGTTCAAGGGCCTGACCTGGGGGCTGGCCGCGATGCACCCGACCTTCATCAACCCCGCCCCGGCGGCCTGGTGGCAGATCGCGCTGGAATTCGGCGCCTTCTTCTTCCTGTTCGACACCTGGTTCTATTGGCTGCACCGCTGGATGCACAAGGAACCGTTCTACAGCCTGATCCACAAGCTGCACCACAAGTCGACCTCGCCCAACCTGCTCACCACGCTGTCGGTCAATCCGCTGGAATCGCTGGTCAACGGCGGCTTCTCGCCGATCTTCGCTTTCGCCGCGACGCTCATCGCGGTGCCGATCCACAAGGAGACGATGGGGCTGATCGGGGCCACCACCATTCTGATGGGCCTCTACGTCCACGCCGGCCACGAATTCCTGCCGCGCTGGTGGAACAGGACCTGGGCGACCAAGTGGTTCATCACCACCACCTTCCACGATCAGCACCACAAGTACTTCAACTACAACTTCGGCGGTTTCACCACGATCTGGGACTACCTGTGCGGAACGGTCCGCAAGAAGTACGAGGCCGATTTCGACAAGAACTGCGAGCGCCGCTCGGCCCCGCGGCAGCCGGCCGCCCAGCCCGAGCCGGCGGAAGCATAGGGCCCTTCAGCTTCGCCGAAGCGGGGGAACGGTTGGGCGCGCGGATGGCTCCTCGCCTGCCAGTGTGAAGCGGTTGAGCAGCGCGCGGCAGTTCGGCCGCGAAATCGACGCGGGCCTCGCTGCCGATCAGCGGCTCAGCAGCGCGGCGTCCCATCCTTGCATGCCATGGCTCTCCCGGGGGGCGAGCATGTCATGGACGCGGCAGGCGGTCCACGCCGGAAGATGCGATGAAATCCAGTCCGCGCCTCATACCAACCTGCGCGGTGGTTGACTCAGGGGGGATTCCCAAGGCCGCTGAAATCTGACTCGATAGCGCCGGCAGATTGGAGACCAGTGTCATGGAAACAGCGATTGGTTTGCGGGAGGATTTTGGCGGGAGGATTTTGACAGTGCATCCCTGCGCCGATTGTCGCGGGCGACGAAGCACGCGAACCAGGCGCGTCGCCTTCTGGCGTTGGCCGAGATATACGATGGCGGGAGCCGGAGTGCGGCCGCGCGGATCGGTGGTGTCGGACTTCAGATTGTTCGAGACTGGGTGCTGCGGTTCAATGCCCGTGGCCCGGACGGCTTGCTGGACGGCAAGGCACCCGGGCCGCGTTCGCGGCTGAATGATGCCCAGCGCCAGGCCCTGGTCGATATTGTCGAACGCGGCCCGATCCCGGCCATCCATGGCGTCGTGCGGTGGCGCCTGATCGATCTGGTCCAGTGGCTCCATGACGAATTTGCCGTGTCGCTCGACGAGACCAATGTCAGCCGGGAGCTGAAGAAGCTGGGCTACGTGAAGCTTACCGCGCGGCCTCGTCACCATGCCCAGAATGAACATGCCATGGAGGCCTTCAAAAAGGGGGCTTCGCTGCCGAGCTGGCAAAGGTCAAAACCGCCCTCCCGAAGGGCACGGCCATAGAAATCTGGTTCCAGGACGAGGCCCGCGTGGGCCAGAAGAACAAGATCACGCGGCGCTGGGCGAGGCGCGGAACCCGGCCGTCGGCACCCAAGGACCAGCGGACGAAGTCGGCATACATCTTTGGCGCGATCTGCCCGGAGCACGGCAAGTGTGCCGGTCTCGTCTTGCCCTTCTGTAACACCGAGACCATGGCGCTGCACCTGACCGAAATATCGCTCGCCGTCGCGCCGGGCTCTCATGCGGTCGTGCTGATGGATCAGGCCGGATGGCATACCACTGGCAAGCTCGAAGTGCCCGGTAACATCAGCATCATCGCGCTTCCTGCCAAATGCCCTGAGCTCAACCCTGTCGAGAACATCTGGCAGTTCATGCGCGACAACTGGCTGTCGAACCGCATCTTCAGATCCTATGACGACATTGTCGATCATTGCTGCGAGGCATGGACCAAACTCGTCGATCAGCCATGGCGCATCATGACCATCGGTCGCCGCAAATGGGCGCGTAGGTCATGAGCCATGCAGGTCGGTATAAGTACCGTGGTCTTGCCGCTGCCCAGAAAGCCCGTGAGCACGGATATCGGAATCAGCGACTGATCGCCGGGCAGAATTAACGCCATGTGCGCTTCCCATATGATATGATATAATGTATCTTATAGGAAGCGCGTTCAGTTTCGTCAAGGTTGAGCGCTGACCGAGAGAAACGCTACGCCGTCGAGGGCGATCCGGATCGACCGGCGTAACCAGCGGACCGAGCAGACAACGCAGCCTCCGTGAAGTTCGACACGTCGCTCGCCGTCATCAGCGCATGTCGGACCTGTTGGTAGCCTGCTCCACTATCGTAGAAGAAATTACCCATTTACAGACCGCAAATGAATGGACCTTCAGGAAATGAAATAGGAAAATTCAAAGTATAATCTTATTTATTTCCCGAGCCATTTTCAAATCTCTAAGACTTATGCCATTGGCTTCATGAGTTTTGAGCCAGATAGAGATTCGATTATATACGTTGCTCCACTCAGGGTGATGATCGTTCTTCTCTGCTTCGAACGCAATCCTCGTCATCAGCGCAAACGCTTGGCAGAAGTCGGCCGGCGTGATTTCACGATGTAGCGCATCGCGCTCCGCATCATAATTCCAATCCTGCAGTTCTCCCAACGCTTCGTCACGTTGGGTTGGGGAAAGAACTTCGATCATGGGTTGGCATCCGGCTGTAGGTCGGGATGGGCGCGAGCCACGGCTGGAATCGCCAGCATCCGAGCATTGGTGGCGCAGATCCGAGGGAAGGCGTCGAGATCGAGGCCGAAGCGCAGTGCGTTGTAGACCTGCGGTACGAGGTAGACGTCGACCAGGGTTGGCGCGTCGCCGAAGGCAAAGGCACGGCCGTGGCGCGCGATCAGGGTTTCGAGCGCGCCGAAGCCCTCGCCGATCCAGTGCGCGACCCACTGCGTGACCTGCGGTTCGACCGCGCCCAGTTCGCCACGCAGCCAGTCCAGTACGCGCAGGTTGCCCAGCGGATGGATCTCGCAGGCGATCAGTGCGGCCATCGCGCGCACAGCCGCAGCGTCCTCCGGCGAGGCGGGCAGGAGCTGCGGTTCAGGCCAGCGCGTCTCGATCCATTCGAGGATCGCCGGGCTTTCGATCAGCACCTCGCCGTCATGCTCGATCGCCGGCACCAGACCGTGCGGCGCGCGCGCGCGATAGTCGGCGTTCCGCTGGGCGCCGGTCTTGAGATCGTGGGTGACCTGCCGATATTCGACGCCCTTCAGATTCAGCGCGATGCGCACACGATAGCTCGCGCTCGATCGCCAGTAGCCGTGGAGGACGAGCCCGTTCATCGCGCCGGCAGCACGATCGCGCGGCATTCGCCGAAGCCGATCGAGGCCCGGCCGGGGGCGGACGCGCTAGCCTTGAGGATCACTTCGTCGCCGTCTTCGAGGAAAGTGCGGGTTTCGCCCGAGGGTAGCGAGATCGGAATCCTGCCGCCATCGCTCAGTTCCATCAGGCTGCCGAAGCCGTCGCGGGTCGAGGCCGAGATCGTGCCCGTGCCCAGAAGGTCTCCCGTCTGCAGATTGCAACCATTCGAGGCGTGGTGCGCAACGATCTGGTTGACGGTCCAGTACATGTTGCTAGCCGGCCCGATGCTCAGCCGGTACGGCGCGAGGCCCTCGGCGCGCATTTTCTCGGTGGCGATGTAGGCCTCCAGCGTCACCCCCAGGGCGCCGTGCGCCTGGTCGGCTTGGTCCGCCAGATAGTCCAGCGGCGCGGGATCGCCCTCGGGCCGCGGCGGCTGCGCCGTGCGGAACGGTGCGAGCGCCTCGGGCGTGACGACCCAAGAGGACACCGTCGAATGGAAGTTCTTGGCCAGGAACGGGCCGAGCGGCTGGTATTCCCAGGCTTGGAAATCGCGCGCCGACCAGTCGTTGAGCAGACAGAAACCGGCAATATGATCGGCCGCCTCGGCGATCGGGATCGGATCGCCCAGCGCGTTGCCACGACCGATCCAGACGCCCAGTTCCAGCTCGTAGTCGAGCCGGGCCGATGGGCCGACCACCGGCACGTCGGCTTCGGGCGGCTTGCGCTGGCCGCGGGGACGCACCAGCGGCTCGCCCGAGGGCCGGACTGAGGAAGCCCGGCCGTGATAGCCGATCGGCACGTACTTGTAGTTGGGCAATAGCGGATTGTCGGGGCGGAACTGGCGGCCGATGTTGTTGGCGTGATGGATGCCGACGTAGAAGTCGGTGTAGTCGCCGATCCGCGCGGGCAAGTGCATCCGACACTCGGCCGCCGGGTGCAGAGCATCGGCCAGGCTGCCGCGGAATGCGGGACGCGACAGCAGGTCGAAGATCGTGCGGCGCAGTTCGCCGCGATCGGCGATGGATAGCGCCATGATGCTGCCCAGCAAGGGCTCTCGGCCCGCTGCAGCGGCTGCCGGCGGCAGCAGGCCGCGCGCGGCGCAGGCGGCTAGGTCGAGAATGGATTCGCCGATCGCGACGCCGATGCGCGGGCCCTCGCCCCGGGAAGAGAACACCCCATAGGGGAGGTTCTGGATCGGAAATTCGGGATGGCCCCTGGCGCTTTCGACCCAGCTCGTGCGCACGGGATCGTGGGTGTCGTCAAGCATCGTCGCGAGCTTCCTTGTGCAGCCAGTCGGCGTGGCGCGGGGCCTGCTTGGTTTGGCTCCATTCGTCGAGCATCGGCTGGGCGACGCGGGCGAGCTCGGCGTACTGGTCCTCGGTGCCGATGTCGGCCGCCAGTTCAATGCGGTGGCCGTTGGGGTCGAAGAAATAGATCGACTTGAACACGCCGTGGTGCGTCGGTCCCAGCACTTCAACGCCTTCGCTTTCCAGATGCGCCTTGGCCGCGAGCAGTTCGTCCAGGCTGCCGACACGGAAGGCGAGGTGCTGGACCCAGGCCGGCGTATTCTCGTCACGGCCCATATCGGGCTGGTTCGGCAGTTCGAAGAAGGCCAGCACGTTGCCGTTCCCGGCGCCGAGGAAGACGTGCATGTAGGGATCGTAGGCACCGGTCGACGGCACGTGATCCTCGGCGAAGGCGGTGGTGTAGGTCATGCCCAGCATGCGGCGATACCAGTCCACCGCTTCCTTCGCGTCACGGCAGCGGTAGGCGGCGTGGTGGATGCCGCCCAGCCTGATCGGGTGTGCGCTCATGCCTTTTCTTCCACCGCCAGCGCACCGCGGCGAATCTGGTCCATTTCCAGCGACTTGAACAACGCGGTGAAATTGCCTTCGCCGAAACCCTCGTCCTTCTTGCGCTGGATGAATTCGAAGAAGACCGGGCCGATCACGGTCTGGCCGAAGATCTGCAGCAACAGCCGAGGATCACCTGCCGCGGTCGAGCCATCGAGCAATAGGCCGCGCGACCGAAGCTGGTCCACCGATTCGCCATGGCCGGGCAGGCGCTCTTCGAGCATCTCGTAATAGGTCTCTGGCGGCGAGGGGGCGAAGGGCTGGCCCATGGCGTTCAGCTTGTCCCAAGTGGCGTAGAGGTCGTTGCTGGCGAAGGCGATGTGCTGGATACCCTCGCCATTGTAGGCGCGCAGGTATTCCTCGATCTGCCCGCCGCCACCAGCGCCTTCCTCATTCAGCGGGATGCGGATCTTGCCGTCGGGCGCGGTCATCGCCTTCGACGTGAGGCCCGTATATTCGCCCTTGATGTCGAAGTAACGAATCTCGCGAAAACCGAAGACCCGCTCGTAGAAGGCAGCCCAGTGCGCCATGCGGCCGCCGTAGACGTTATGCGTCAGGTGATCGATGATCTTAAGGCCCGCGCCAACCGGATGGCGATCGACGCCGCCCTCGTAGACGAAATCTATATCGTAGATCGTCAGGCCGTCATAGCGGTCGATCAGGTAGATGATCGAACCGCCGATCCCGCGGATCGCGGGCAGACGCAGTTCCATCGGGCCGGTGCGGACCTCGACCGGCTCGGCCCCTCGCGCGATCGCCTCGGCATAGGCCCTCGCCGCGTCGCGCACCCGCCAGCCCATGCCGCAGGCCGACGGCCCGTGCTCGGCAGCGAAATAGGCGGCCGGGCTGCGCGGCTCGTAATTGGCGATCAGGTTGATTCCGCCTTGCCGCCACAGCTGCACGTCCTTCGAACGGTGGCGGGCGATGTCGGTGAAGCCCATCGCGGTGAAGACCGGCTCGAGCAAGCCCTTCTCGGGCGCGGAGAACTCGACGAATTCGAAGCCATCGAGGCCGATGGGATTGTCGAACAGGTCGGTCATGTCGCATTCCTTGAATGAGCATAGGCCTGCGTGCCCCTGGTATAGACGCGGTCGTCGGGCAGCACAGTATCGATTGCGATGGCAGGCCGGTCCTTCAGCGCGGCGTAGAGCGGCGCAAAGTCGGTCTCGATCGTCCGATGCAACAGATCCTCGAAGCTATCGATGACGAAGTAGGTCTGCTGGTAATCGTCGATGCGGTACTTGGTGCGCATCAGCCGCTCGAGATCGAAGCCGAGCCGGTTGGGTGAAGGATCGTCGAGCGCGAACTTGCTCTCGCCATAGGACGAGACGATGCCTGCGCCGTAGAGCCGCAGGCCGTCATCGGTGCGGATCAGCCCGAACTCGACCGTGTACCAGTAGAGCTGGGCGAGCATGCCGATCGCGCCCAGCCCGTCGGCGCGCAGGCCGCCCTCGCCATAGGCCTGCATGAAATCGGCGAAGACCGGATTGGCCAGCAGCGGCACGTGGCCAAACACGTCGTGGAAGACGTCGGGCTCTTCGAGGTAATCGATCTGGTCGGGCCGGCGGATGAACCGCCCGGCCACGAAGCGGCGGTTGGCGAGATGATCGAAGAACACGTCGTCGGGGACAAGACCCGGCACGGCGACGACCTGCCAGCCGGTCGCCTTCATCAACCGCTCGGACAGGTCCTCGAAATTGGGAATGCCCGGCTTGCCCAGTCGCAGCATGTAAAGCCCCTGGAGAAATTCGGGGACGACGCGTTCGGGCAGCATGCCGGCCTGACGTTCAAACAGGCGGTCCCACATGGCATGCTCGGCCGCGTCGTAGCGGTCCCAGTCCTGCGGGACTGTCCAATCCTCGGCGGCCTGCGCCGGACGTTCGACAATGCCTTTCGCCATCCAGTGAAAATGTCACGGATTGCACGTGAATTCCTTTCAATATTCAGGCCTCCAGTGCATAATAAGAAACAACCATATCAAAAATTCGACTAAGGTGAAACATATGCGGCGCGATGCAATCGACCGGCGAATCCTTGAGCAGCTTCAGCTCGACGCTTCGCTCAGCAGTTCGGAGCTGGCCGAGCGAGTCGGAGCGTCGTCAGCGTCCTGCTGGCGAAGAGTGAAGGCGCTGGAGGCGGCCGGTGTGCTCGGCCCCGCGGTGCGCCTGCTCGATCCGCAGGCGATCGGCCGTAGCGTGAACGTGTTGTGCAACGTGCGTGTGCGGAGCCACGCCCGCGAGGTGCGCAGCGCCTTCGAGGACTTCGTTCGCGAGCGGCGTGAGATCATCGAATGCTATTCGATGTCGGGCGACTGGGACTACCTGCTGCGGATCGTCGCCGCCGACGTCTCCGATTATGAGCACTTCCTGATGCGCGTGATGCTGGAGCATCCCTCGGTCGGTGGAGCCTCGTCGCATTTTGCCCTTTCACAGACGAAGTACACGACGGCCTTGCCCCTCTAACGAGCGTCAAGGTGCGGCTACTTGATCGGCACGCCTGCCTCCACCCTTGCAGAGCTATCCCGCCGATTACCCGGCGTATCGCGATCTGAGGGGCTAGCGAGAGCCGAATAGGCGTAGCGCGCCTACCGATCGATTCCCATCGTGCGTTCGACCGAGGCACGCGCGACCGGATGGTATCCCGCCTTTGCCGCATCGTAGACCCGTCGCGCGATGGCCGTGCCCCAATCGCCTTCCGCCATCAGCGCGCGATAGATTGGTCCGATCAGTAGTATCCGGCCGATATGCGTAAGATGGCCCTCTATCGCGGGTATCGCCGGTTCGTAGCGGTTGGAGATGGCGATCTTCAGCCAGGCACCCCGGACGTAAGGGTTGGGTGAGGCCGAGAGCGCAAAGGCCCGGTCCAGCTCGGCAAGGCGAGCGGCCGTCTGCCGTCGCGGCAGTCGATCGAGAAAGCGAAGCCATTCCTGCGTCGACCAGGCGCTCGTGTCGATCGACGTTGCCGCTGCGCCTGCCTCTATGCGCCCGCGATCGGTATCGATTCGGGCAAGCGTCGCCGACCGCACGTGCACCGCATTGTCCGGAAGCCCCGTGCCATAGGCCCATTCATCGAGCCGTAAACGCGCCTCCAGGACGGCATCGTTGCCGATCAGGTTACGGCGCAGGTCCGCCAGGAACCCCGCGGTGGTCTGCGGTTGGAAGGCGTGGCGATCGAAATAGGACCTGAGATAGGCGTCCCACCGCGCGCGGCCGACCGCCTGTTCGATCGTGCGCAGGAAAGTCGACCCTTTGAAATAGTCGAGCTGCCCGGCCGTGCCCTCCGGCGCACCATGTAGACGCGTCGCCTCGGACGCGGCGGATGCGAGATCGCGCTGCATGTCGTCCCAGTTCAGATCGGCCAGCGTCGCCGCGCGCTCCTTGCCATAGACGGCTTCGTCGATGCGGTTCTCGAAATAGGTGGTGAAGCCTTCGTTGAGCCAGGAATCCGACCAGGTGGCGTTGGTCACCAGATTGCCCGACCAGGAGTGCGCCAGTTCATGCCCGATGACGTTGATGTTCGACTTGTCGCCGGTGATGATCGTCGGCGTCGCGAAAGTCAGCCGCGGATTCTCCATGCCGCCGAAGGGGAAGGACGGAGGCAGAACCAGCACGTCGAACCGGCCCCAGCGATAGGCGCCGTAGAGGCTTTCTGCGGCATCGACCATCTTTTCGGTATCGGAGAGTTCACGCACGGCGCGATCGAGCATGGCTCGCTCGGTGTAGACCCCCGTCCGGCGGCCGAGCGGGCGGAAGTCGATATCGCCCACGGCCATGGCGATCAGGTAGGGCGGTACAGGATTGTCCATAGAGTAGCAAAAGCTGCGGCGGCCGGCCGCCGCCGGCTTGCAGCCTCGCGGCCGCGCTTCGGCGCTCATGACCACGCGCAGATCCTGCGGCGCGGTGATCCGCGCGCTCCAGCTCTGGCGAATGCCTGGGCTGTCCTGCGTCGGAATCCAGCTGCGCGTGTTGATCGACTGGCCCTGGCTGAACAGATAAGGTTTTGCCTTGCCCAGGGTCAGTTCGGGCGGCAGCCACTGCAGCGCGCGCGCATCGGGGCGGGTGGCATAGCGGATCACGATCCGGCGGGCCGCGCCGATGTCGACAGTGATCGCGGCACCCTTGTAAGCATCGGAGGCGCCCAGGCTCCAAGTCAGCGCCCGGCCGCGCGCGTCGGTAATGCCGGCGATGTCCAGATCGAGGCCATCGAGGACAATCCGTTTCGCCCCGTGCGCGGCGATCAGGTCGAGGGTCGCGGCCCCCGCGATCACGCGCCGATCGAAATCGACCGCGAGGTCGAGATCGACGTGACGCACCCGCGCCGTTGCCGGGTCGGCATGGCTGAGCACGTCGCGGGCTTCGGACGTGGTCAGGATCGGCGATATGGCAGGGCCGGCGACGGCGGGCAGCGGGCTCAGCGCCGAGAGCGCCAGCAGCGCCGCGAGCGTCCGCGACAAGGCGCGCGTCATGCGCTGTACCCGCGCACGGGGATCGCGGTGGTGTGCTTGATCTCGGACAGGGTCACGGTCGATTGGATATCGATCACCCCGGGTAGTTTCTGGATCACCTTGAAGATGAAGTTCTGATACCAGTCGAGCGACTGCGCGATGATCTTCATCAGGATGTCGCGCTCGCCGAAGGCGGTGTGGCATTCCATGATCTCGGGGATCAGATCGATCTTGCGCTGGAATTCGGCGCGCTGTTCCTCGCTGAGCGTAGCCATCTTCAGCGTGGCGAATATGTAGAGGCTTTCGCCGAACTTCTTGCGATCGAGCACCGCCACCTGGCCGACGATGTAGCCCTCATCGCGCAGCCGCTGCAGGCGGCGCCAGCAGGGTGACTGCGACAGCCCGACGCGCTCGGCGAGTTCGGTGGTCGAGAGGCTGGCGTCCTTCTGCACCTGCTCAAGGATCTTGATGTCCAGTTGTGTCAGCGCGTCGCTCATGCGTGATCGTTCCTTGGTCACGGGAACCCCGGAGGTGCGTTCGTCTAGCATAAAATATCCATGCTGTCGCGCTGTGGAGGATAGTCCATGCGGCATTTCTCAGCGCCCGGGGACGGCCGTAGTCGATGATGCCGAGCAACGGGCGCGATCATTCCGGACAAGAGCGGGTGTCCGACACAATTATGCAGCAGATCGCGCAACGCTTGCACATTCGCATAAATTTTCCCACGCCGTGCGAATAGGCTGCGCGGCACGATGGTCCGCCCATGAAACTCCGCTCTGCTTTCCTCACCGCGCCGGCCGGACTCGTCCTGGTCTACATGGCGGTCCCGGGACGCGCCGAAGCACCGCTGGCGGTTGCGCGGCCCGCTGTGGTCACGCATCATGTCGGCCGCTTCGGCGGCGAGCGGATCGCTTACACTGCCACGGTCGAAGGCTTGACCGTTACCACGGCTCTCAATGGCGAAGGCGCGCGGGTCGTCAGCTTCGCCTATACGCGCGACGGCAGCGACCGCACGAAGCGGCCCGTGATGTTTGTGTTCAACGGCGGCCCCATCACATCATCACAATACCTTCACGTCGGCGGCATCGGCCCGCGCCGCGTGGATTATCCCGACGACATCACCGCCGATCCCGCGCGGTTCCGGCTGGCCGACAACGCCGATTCGCCGCTGGATGCGGTTGATCTGGTCTTCGTCGATCCCGCCTCGACCGGTTTCAGCCGCGTCGTGCCGGGGACCGACCCCAAGGCCTATTTCTCGGTCGAGAACGATGCGCGCCAGTTCGCGGCGTTCATCCGCGCTTGGCTGAAGCGACAGGGGCGCGAGGGGGCGCCAGTGTTCCTGTTCGGCGAAAGCTACGGCACCAACCGCGCGGCGGAGATCGCGCGGCAACTGGCCGACGGACCCGAGCCGCTGCCGCTGGCCGGCATGTTCCTCTACGGCCAGGCAGTGAACATCGTGGAGTATGCGCAGCGCCCGGCCAACGTGACCTCCTATGTCGCCTCGCTGCCGACGCTGGCGGCGATCGCCTGGTACCACGGCCGCGCCGAACGACGAGGGCTTTCGCGCGAAGCCTTTCTCGCGGCGGCGCGCGACTTCGCCAAGGGCGATTATCTGACTATGCTCTATCTTGGCAGCGCCGCGCCGCTAGCCGACCGTCAGCGGGTGGCGGCGCGGCTGGCGGAGTTCACCGGGATTTCGGCCGACTGGTATCTGGCCAACGGTTTGCGCATCACCAAGGAGCGCTACCGGATCGACCTGCTGCGGGATCGCGGCCTGGTGCTCGGTCGGTCCGATGCGCGCTATGCCGCGCCCGCAACAGCCGATGGCCGCGGCGTCGATCCTTCCGAGGTAGTCGGCGATGCCGCCGAGCAGCTTTTCGCCGATTATCTGCGCCGCGAGCTCAAGGTGACCTGGCCGGACCAGTATGTCAGTACGGTCGAAGCGGGCCTGGGCGGGTGGAACTGGGGCGCGGGCAGCGCACTCGGCCCGTTCGGCGATTGGCCGTATTATACCGGCATAACTCGCATGATGGAACTGAACCCCGCCTTCCGTCTGGTCGTGGGCAACGGCTTCTACGATACCCAGACCACGATGGGCTCGGCCGAATTACTGGTGACGCAATCGGGCTGGGATCCGGCGCGGGTGACGCTGCGCAACTATGACGGCGGTCACATGGGCTATTCGGTGAAGGCAACCGCGCACGCGATGGGCAATGACATCCGCGCGCTCGTTCGGGGCGAGCCGGAAAGGGGAACACGATGAGCCCCGCTTTCTATGACGCGCGAGCGGTAGAGCGGCTGCTCGACTATCGCGGCTGCATCGCCGCGATGCGCGAGGCGATGCGCAGCCTGTCCGAAATGGGCAAGCCGCAGCCGCTGCGGCAGATCGTCCAGCTTTCCGACACGACGCTGTTCGGCGTCATGCCGGGCGATCTCGGCGCGATCGGTTCGTTCGGCGCCAAGCTGGTCAGCGTGGCCGAGGATCTCACGCGGCCCGGCCGCTCGCGGCACCGGGGCCTGGTCGTGACCTTCGACGCGGCGAGCAACGCCGTGGCTTGCATCGCCGATGCCGAGGCGGTGACGACGATCCGCACCGCCTGCGCAACTGCCGCCGCGACCGATGCCTTGGCTCGCCGTGACGCGCGCGTCCTCGCGGTGTTCGGCACCGGCACCCAGGCGCGCGCGCACCTTCGCGCGCTGACCCTGGTGCGGCCGTTCGAGCGCGTGCTGCTGTGGGGACGTTCTCCGGAGCGCGCCAGCGCGCTTGCGGCCGAGCTTTCCATGGAGCTCGGCATCGCGATCGAAGCCGTGGCGGAGGGGCGCGAGGCCGCTGCACAGGCGGATGTCATCTGTACCGTCAGTGGTTCCGCCGAGCCGATCCTGCTGGGCGATTGGGTGAGTCCGGGATCGCACGTCAACCTGATCGGTTCGAATTTTCTCGGGCCCGTCGAGGCCGACAGCGCGCTCGTCGCCAAGGCGCGCTACATCGCCGACTACCGCGCCGGCGCGCTCGTCCAGGCGGCGGAACTCGCCGTGGCGCGCGACGCGGGTCTGGTCACCGACGCGCATGTCGTCGGCGAAATCGGCGAGGTCTTCGCCAGCACGCTGGTCGGGCGCGAGCACAACGATCAGATCACGCTCTACAAGTCGCTTGGCCACGTGGCCCAGGACCTTGCCGCGGCCGCCTATCTGCACGCGCGTGCCATAGGGGAAGATCAGACCGCATGACGTCTCGTTCCACGCTCAGCATCACCTCATCGCTGCTGGGAGCGCTGCTGCTCAGCACCTCGCTTCCGGCGCTCGCCGCTACCACCGAGCGGCTGTCGGTCGTCGCCAACGAAGAGGTAGTCGGCTCGCTGGTCGTCGAGAGCGAAGGAGACCGCACGGCGGTGGATTATCGCGTCGACAACAACGGCCGAGGCCCCAAGCACCGCGAGGAGTTGCGCTTCGATGCGCAGGGGCTGCCGCTGAGTTGGACGATCGCAGGGACATCGCTGATGGGCGGCACGGTGGACGAGCGCTACGGCTGGACCAAGGGCCGCGCCACCTGGTCGAGCCAGGCCGATGCCGGGACCCGCAAGGCGCCGCGCGCGCCGCTTTATGTGGTCAACGACGATAGCCCCTATGCGCTGTGGGTCTATGCCCGCGCGGCGCTGGCGCAGCCGGGCCAGGCGATCGACGTACTGCCCGCGGGCAAGGTCTCGATCGAACGGCTGCGGACGCTGACCCTGGGCGAGGGCGCGCAGGCGGCCGAAGTCACCGCCTATCGCCTGATCGGCGTCCAGCTCGATCCGTCCTACCTTCTGCTCGACCGCGACGGGCGGCTGTTCGCGGTGTTCGGTCCCGGATCAGACGGCACGACGATCCGCAGGGGCTACGAGCAGAGCGCCAAGGCGCTTACCCGGCTCGGCAGCGAGCTTGAGGGTCAGCGCGCCCGCGACCTGCAGCAGCGGCTGGCGCATCGTTTCGATGCGCCGATCCGCATCCGCAACGTCCATGTCTTCGATCCCGCCAGCGGCCGGCGCACGGGCCTGTCGAGCCTAGTGGTCATGCGCGACACGATCACCCAGGTCCTGCCCGAGGACGGGGCCCCCGCGCCCGCCGACGAAGTGGTGATCGATGGCGAGGGCGGCACGGTCTATCCGGGGCTGCACGACATGCATTCGCATGCGACGCTGCCCTCGGGCCTGCTCTACCTGGCCGCGGGCGTCACTGCGACGCGCGACATGGGCAACGACAACGCCTTCCTGCAGAGCCTGATCAGCCGGATAGAGGCGGGCGAAGTCGCTTGGCCGCGCATTTCGCCCAACGGCTTCATCGAGGGGCGCAGCCCTTTCTCGGCGCGCAATGGCTTCGTCGGCGATAGTGCCGCCGAGGCGCTCGACGCGGTGCACTGGTACGCGGACCGCGGCTATGCCGAGATCAAGATATACAATTCGATGAATCCCGACTGGGTCGCGCCGATCGCAAGGGAAGCACATCGGCTGGGGCTCAAGGTGACCGGCCATGTTCCCGCCTTCGATACACCCGACCGGGTGATCGCTGACGGCTACGATTCGATCGCCCACGTCAACCAACTGATGCTTGGATGGATCCTCAAGCCCGGCGAGGACAGCCGCACGCCCTTACGGCTGACCGCCATGCAGCGCGCCGGCGCGCTCGACCTGGCCGCGCCGCCGGTGCGCCGCACGATCGACCTGATGAAGGCGCGCAAGGTGGCGCTCGATCCCACGGCAGTGATCCTCGAACAACTGATGCTCAGCCGCGCCCGGCAGGTGCCGCCGGGGCAGGAGGATTCGCTGGGGCACATGCCCATCGGCTTCCAGCGCTATCGCAAGCGCTCCTTCGTCACCTTGGCCGACAAGGCGCAGGACGAGGCCTATCACACGGGCTTCGTCAAGGTGCTCGAAACGATCGGCCTGCTCCACCGTGAGGGCATACGCCTGCTGCCCGGCACCGACGACACCACCGGGTTCGCGCTGCTGCGCGAACTGGAACTCTACGTGAAGGCCGGGCTCACCCCGGCGGAAGCGCTGCGCAGCGCGACGCTCGGCGCCGAGGAGTTCCTTGGCCGCACCGACCGGCTGGGCACGCTCGAACGCGGCAAGCTGGCCGACCTCGTGCTCGTTCCGGGCGATCCGACCAAAGACATCTCGGCGATCCGCCGCCCGCGCATGGTGCTGCGCGGCGGGGTGGTCTATTTCCCCAGCGAGATCCACGCGGCCCTGGGCATAACGCCGTTCACTACACCGCCGACAGTCCGGACCGCAGCCAAGGTCGCCGCGCGCACGGACGCGTCAGGCGCAACCGGCTTCAGCCACGAAGGGCACGACCATGAATTCTGATCCCGCCGCGCCCCAGCCCGCCGCAACCCTGCGCAAGAGCGTGGGCCTGACCGGGGTGGTGACCTTCGGCGCGGGCACGGCGATCGGCGTGTCGATCTTCTCGATCCTTCAGCCGACCGCCGAAGTCGCGGGATCGGGCCTGCTCGCGGCGATGGGGCTGGCGGCCCTGCCGATGCTGGTTTTCGCCGTGGCCTACGCCTACCTCGGCTCGGCGCTGCCGGTCTCGGGCGCGTCCTACGAATGGCCCAGCCGCTTCATTCATCCCGGCGTCGGTTTCATCATCGCCTGGCTGCGGATCGTCGCCAATGTCGGCGCGCTCACGATCCTGTCGCAGGTGATGCTCGGCTATCTGAGCATGGTCGTCGATATTCCGCTCAAGCCGGCCATGGCCGTGGCGATCACCGCGATCTTCGCGCTCAATTATGTCGGCGTGTCGATGGCCGCGCGGTTGCAATCGCTGCTGATGGGGCTGCTGATGGTGGCCTTGGCGATCCTTGTCGCCTTCGGCCTACCCAAGTTCGATCCCGCGCTGGTTGGCGATCCGCTGGCGACGCCGCCGCTGCTGATGTTCGCCGCGGTGCCGTTGATGATCAGCCTGTTCATGGGCATCGAGTCCGCGGTCGAGATCGGCGAGGAAGTGCGCGACGCCGGACGCAACGTGCCCTTGGGCATCGCGCTCGCCATCGCGCTGACCATCGTGGTCTATGGCCTGGTGGCGGTGACCTCGCTCGGCTTGGTCGGGTCCGATGTGCTGGCCTCAAGCAAGGCGCCGCTGCTCGACGCGGCCAAAGCCGCGCTCGGCGATTTCGCGGTGCCGCTGATTGTCAGCGCCGCCTGCCTGTCGATCTTCAAGTCGATGAACGCTTCGGCGCTGATGTTTTCGCGCAGCCTTTTCGCGATGGGGCGCAACGGCGCGCTGCCACGGCTACTAGGCGTGATCCACCCGCGGTTCGGCACGCCGCACCGCGCGATCCTTTTGGCGTATGGCTGCGCTATGGCGGGGCTTCTGCTGCCGCCCAGCTTGATCTTCCTGCTGCTGGCGGTGAACGTGCCGACGATGCTCAAGTACATGGCCTGCTCCTATTCGGCGACGGTCGTCGCTCGCCGTCATCCCGATATCCATGCTCGCGCGCAAATCCGGCTGACGCCGCATACCGTGACCGCGGTGGGCTATGGCGGAGTGGTCTGCGCATTCGTGATCACCGTGCTCGGCATCGAGGCTGATCCGCGGCCCTATGCGCTCATCGGCGGCTGGTTCGTGGTCGGGCTAGCCTACTGGTTTGCCAAAGGACAGTACGAGATGCGTGGCGAAACCAAGCGAGCATAGGCGCAAAGACCGATCAATTTATGCCGAAATCGTGGCTTCGGCGCAGCAGATAGAATAATTCGTTCCCGCGCCAGCGCCTAGAAGCGCAAACGAATTCTAGACCGCTCGAAACGGCAGCAGGTGGAAGCAATGATGGACGAGGCACCCGGCACATATACGCAGTGGGTGCGTCAGGCGATCAGCCTGGCGCGCGCGCGCAACGGCGATGTGCTCAGCCTGTTCGAAAGCTCGGTGCCCGAACCGCGCGAACTGCTGCGCGAGGCGATGGCCGCGACCGCAGTGCCCGAACTATCGCGCTACTATGTCAGCGCCTTTTCTGGCGGGAATCCCTTCGTCCGCGAGATGCTGGCCGCGCAGTATGGCGTGTCAGGCGATCACGTGATCTGCACCACTGGCGCAACCAGTGGCCTCGCGCTGATCTATCGCGCATGCCTAGCGCCGGGCGATCGCGTGCTGATCGAGACGCCTAGCTTCGATCTGTTCACCGGCCTCGCCGATGCGCACGGTGTTACGGTCGATCGCTTCGTCCGTTCGGGGGATCGTTTCGCGATCGATCCCGTAGAGGTCGAAGCGAAACTGCACCCGCAGACGCGGCTGGTGGTGGTCTCCAATCTGCACAATCCCTCGGGGATGCCGGTCGATCACGCAATCATGAAGCAACTGGCCGAACTGGCCGAGCGACGCCGCTTCTTGCTCGTGGTGGACGAGGTCTATGCCGACTATGCCCGGGAAGGAGTGTGGCCCTGTCCCGCACAGGCGCTGTCGCCGGCGGTCATCAGCCTGTCGAGCCTGACCAAGATCTACGGCCTCGGCACGCTGCGCTGCGGCTGGATCGTCGGCGCGCCCGAAACGCTCGCACCGGTTCGCCAACTCAGTGAGGGCACTGAATTCGGAATCTCGACTTTGTCGCATGCCGTCGCCGCGCAGGTCATGGTCAACCGGGCGGTATTCGATGCCCATTCGCGCGACTATGTCGCCCGCTGCCGTCCGGTATTCGACGCCTGGTTCGCGCGCCTTTCGGCCGAGGGGCTGATGGGCGGCCTCCTGCCCGAGGACGGCTGCATCTGCTTCCCGTCTCTGCCCGGCATCCCCGATGCGCGGGCCTTCTCCCGCTGGCTGATAGAGCGATCGGGCGTGCTCGTGGCACCGGGCGAGTATTTTGGCGCGCCGGGCCGTATTCGCCTGGGATTCTGCGTCGAACCTGAGCCGCTGATTACCGGCCTCGCGGCGCTTGAGGACGGCCTACGCGCCTATCGCGAAAGGGCGTCGGCCGCCTGAGAAAATTTTCCCCGGGACGCCTGGTTTCGCAAAAGTTTATGCGCATGCCGGGCGCCGGACCCCAAATCAAAATAATTCTAGCGCGGCGTTGCGACTATGCTGCCCCTAACGCCCGTTCAGCGGCGGCAGGGGTAAGCACAAGTCAGCAGGATAGCCGATAAACCCGTTTCGGGTCGCAAATATGACAAGCGCCGCGCGGGTTTTTGCGCCTGACGCGGCAGAATAAATCAGTGGAGGTCAGTAAATGAGAACGTTCAAGCACGTCGCTGCCGCTTCGGTTGCCCTTGTCGCGCTCGCCACGGGAATGCCGGCCTTGGCGCAAGAAGCGTCTGAAAGCGACACCTCCGGCTCCGAAATCGTCGTCACGGCGCAGAAGCGTACGGAGCGTCTTATCGACGTGCCGCTGGCGATCAGCGCTGTTTCGGCCGAGACGCTGACCACGCAGAACCTCAACCGACTGTCGGACTTCTACAATCGCGTTCCCGGCCTGCAGTATGCCGGCCAGCGCGTCGCGGCGATCTCGCTGCGCGGGGTGACCACTGGCGGTGCGACTGGCCCGACCGTAGCGCTGCTGGTCGACGACGTGCAGTTCGGCGGCACGACCGCGACGGGTCAGCCCCCGCTCCCCGATTTCGACGCCAGCGCGATCGACCGGGTCGAGGTGCTGCGCGGACCGCAGGGCACGCTCTACGGCGCCTCCAGCCTGGGCGGACTGATCAAGTACGTGCTCAAGGAACCCAGCACCGAGCGCATTTCGGGTCGCATCGAAGTGGGCGGGACCGCAGTGTCGCACGGCAAGACCGGATACGCGGTGCGCGGTTCGGTCAACCTGCCGCTTAGCGACTGGCTCGCGGTCAGCGGCAGCATCTTCAAGCGCGAGGATGCGCCCTATCTCGACAATGCGCTGACTGGCGAGAAGAACGTCAACACGCGCGACGTCTGGGGCTTTCGTGCCGCCGTTCTGGTCAAGCCGACGCACAACCTGAAGCTGATATTCTCGGCGCTGCAGCAGAAGCAGGATGCGATCAACAGCGACCTCGCGGTCATCGCCGGCGGCGTGCGCATCTGCGCGGCCTGCTACACCGGCGTCAACGCTGACACCGCGCCGACCACCTTCGATCCGGTCGATGGCGAACTGACCATCCGCTCGCTGCCTTCGCCGAATTCGGCGAAGTTCGAGCTGTACAGCGCCCGCGCCGAACTTGACCTCGGTCCCGTCTCGGTCACCTCGATCAGCGCCTGGAGCAAGGCTGCCAATGCCATCACCAGCGACGTGACGGGCGTCTTCGGCGGACTGCTGCGGGCCCGCTTCGGCCTGGCGACCGTACCCGGCGTGCAGATCGTCAATGCCGACAAGACCACCAAGTTCTCGCAGGAAGTGCGCTTCGCCGGCGATGCCGGACCGTTCAACTTCCTGCTGGGTGGCTTCTATACCAACGAGCGGGCAACCACCGACCAGACCTTGGTGATGAGCGGCAGCGGTTCCGGGACGCCCTATATCGGCACCGGCCCGGGCAGCTACCGCGAATATGCCGCATTCGCCGACGTGACCTGGCACATTACCGACAAGCTCGATCTTCAGACGGGGGTCCGCTATGCCGGCAACAAGCAGGAGAACTTCAGCAATCTGGTGCTGGCGCCCGAGGTCGAGTCGACCTTCGGTCCGTCGGGGACCACCATTGGCCGTTCGAACGACAGCGCCATCACCTGGGTGATCTCGCCTAGCTACCACTTCACGCCCGACATCATGGCCTATGTGCGCATCGCCAGCGGCTATCGTCCCGGCGGCCCGAACATCAACAAGCCCCCGCTAGCGCCGGCTTCGTTCGGACCCGACCGCGTCGTGAACTATGAACTGGGCTTCAAAGGCAAGGTCGTACCGGGGGTGCTGACCGTCGATGCCTCGGTCTTCCAGATCAACTGGAAGAATATCCAGCTCCAGGGCGCCGATCCGATCACCTCGCTGACCTATGTCGCCAACGGCGGCAAGGCACGCAGCCGCGGCTTCGAGTTCGCCGCGAACCTCACGCCCTGGCAGGGCATGTCGGTCGACATGAACTTCGCCTACACCGACGCCGAGATCACGCAGGACATCCTGACCTTGCCGGGCGGCGTGGGCTTCCGCGGTCTGCCGGGTGATCGCCTGCCGTTCACCGCCCGGGTGGCGGGCAGCATCAGCGTGAACCAGGAATTCCCGCTGAGCGAACGGCTCAAGGGCAACCTGGGCTTTTCGGTGATCCATGTCGGCGATCGCCCGGGCGAGTTCCAGAACAACGATCCCGGCGCCACCCGCCCGCGCATCCTGATCCCGAGCTACACCACGTTCGATCTGCGCGGCGGACTGGTCTACGATGAGGACTGGAGCCTGAGCCTGTATGTCCGCAATGTGACCGACACGCGCGGCATCACCATCGCCGACAACCGCAACGGCACTGCTGTCCCCACCGCGCTGTACATCGTGCCCCGCACATTCGGAGTCACCCTGGCCCGGAACTTTTGAGGCACGACGCAAAATTGGGTTAATGAAGTGCGCGGGAGCCTCGGCTCTCGCGCACTTTGCTTTTCTGAGAGACTGCGAATGAAGCCGGTCCTTGCCTTGTCGATCCTGGCCATACTTCCGGCGCTGGCGAACGCCCGCGCCGCCGAACCCGCGGTGACCGTGACCCTGGCGCCGATCGCCGCATCGGACCACACCGACACAGTCGGGACGGTCGCGGTGACCTTACGCTTCGAAGGGATTGCCGCAGCCGCGGGCGCGCCGGTGCTGCGACTGCCGCTGGTCGCGAGCAACGTCGATACGGTCGCCGCGGTCATGACCGGGTTCGAGGCGCGCGATGCGGCGGGGCCGCTCAAGCTGAAGGCGCGCGACGTCGACCTACCCGAGACTGGGATGCGTGACGCGGTCGGCGGCGGGCCTTCGCGCGAATGGCTGGCCGACCGCGCGGTCACGGGGGCGCTAACCGTGCGCTATACCGTGTCGGCCGAGGCGGCGCTGCCGCCGCGCGGCCCGGCCCCGCCGTTCTCGTTCAGCGCGGACGGTCAGGGCGTCTCGGCGGCTGGGCACATGTTCCTGCTGCTGCCGCCAGGCGAGGGGCACTATCGCACGACCTATGCCTGGGATCTGTCGCGTGCGCCCTCAGGTAGCCGCGGGGTCAGTTCGCTGGGCGAGGGGCGCCGCACCGCCGCCAAGCCGCTGAACGGCGCCGAGCTGCGGATGAGCTTCTTCATGGCCGGCCGGATCGGCACTTGGCCCGCCAAGGTGCCCGCCGCCGGCTTCTTCGGCGCCTGGCAGGGATCGCCCTGCTTCGACGCGGGCGAGTTGCTCGGCTGGACCGGCGATCTCTACGGTCGCTATGCGCGTTTTTTCGGCCGGAAGGATGCACAGCCCTATGGCGTGTTCCTGCGGCACAACCCGATCAACGCCGGCGGCGGCGTCGGCCTGCACAATGCCTTCGTCACGACCTTCGGCAAGAACAGCTGCCGCGACCTCGGCAAGATCCGCCTGACCCTGGCGCACGAGATGTTCCACACCTTCCAGCCCTTTATCACCGAGCCGGGCGGGCTCGAATCCTCGTGGTTCGGCGAGGGGCTGGCGACGTTCTATCAGGCGCGGCTGCCGTTCCGCTTCGGGCTGCTGACGCCCGAACAGTATATCGCCGACGTGAACTGGACGGCGGCGCGCTATTACACCAGCGCCATGGCGCGCGTGCCCAACCGAGAGGTGCCGGCGCGCTTCTGGGCGGATACGCGGGTGCGCACGCTGCCCTACGACCGCGGCATGCTCTACTTCGCCGCGCTCGACGACGAACTGCGCAAGGCGTCGGGGGGCAAGCGCTCGCTCGACGATCTGATGAAGGCCATGCTCGCCCGCGAGACGGCAGGCAAGGGCAACGCCAACGCGGATTGGGAGGCCTTGCTGCGGCACGACCTGGGCGAAGCGGCGGTGTCGCGCTTTCGCGGCTTCCTCGAAGGTGAAATACCGATTCCGGCGAGCGATGCCTTCGGCCCTTGTTTCCGCCGGATCGTAAAGCCGATGCGGCGCTATGAATTGGGCTTTGAGCCGGCGGTGTTGGCTGAGCCACGGCGCGTTGTGCGCGGAGTAATCCCAGGCTCCGCCGCCGCCGACGCAGGCCTGCGCGATGGCGACGAGATCGTCGATCCAGTGCCGCAGGACACCATCCAGGGCGAACAGACCGAGCGACTGCACTTGCGCATCCGACGCACGGGGCAAGTCTTTGCACTCGAGTATTTGCCCCGCGGCGAAACGGTCGATGCCTGGCAGTGGGAACGCGTCGCTGGGCCGATCGACGCGCATTGCAGGCTCTAGCAGGCTGTTGAAGAAGTGGCTGGCGTCGCTGGGTTTGTCGTGATTCACTTTCCGGGTTCGGGAGGTGAAGGGTGCGCGGTAGCGACGAGAGCAGTGGAAGCCTGTTTTCTGTTTGGTCCCGGAGTTTGATGGTGCGGGTTTGAAGTGAACCGCTGGGGTTCCTGTGTCCAGCATTTGCAGATGTATTCGTAGGGCGTGAGGCCGTTGAGGATCTTCAGTCGCTTGGCGAAGTTATAAGCGGCGGCGAAGTTGGCGAGGTGTTCGCGCAGTTGGCCGTTGGTCCAAGGGTGCTTTGGTTTGGTCATCCGGTGATCGATGTCGTTCCTGGCGCAGGCATACTCGCAAGCATGCGCTTGCGTTAACGATGCCGCACGGTAACGCATGGCCCGATGCCCACCGCGCCCGACCTTCACTCCGGAATGATCCGTCTCGACGGCGGCGTGTTCGCGATGGGCGCGGAAGGGTTCTATCCGGAGGAAGCGCCGGTGCGGCGGGTCCGCGTCGATGCCTTCCGGATCGACGAAACCCCCGTGACCAATGCCCAGTTCGCCCGCTTCGTCGCGGCGACGGGCCACGTCACGTTCGCCGAGGTCCCGCCCGATCCGAAGGACTATCCCGGCATGCCGCCCGAACTGGCCCAAGCCGGATCGCTGGTCTTCGACCCGCCGCCCGGGCCGGTCGATCCCGCGTCGCTGGCCTGGTGGTCGTTCCGCTTCGGCGCGACCTGGCAGACGCCGCTGGGGCCAGGCTCGACGCTGGAGGGACTGGAGGATCATCCGGTGGTCCACGTCAGCCATTCCGACGCCGCGGCCTATGCCGCCTGGGCGGGCAAAGCGCTGCCCAGCGAAGCCGAGTTCGAATTCGCCGCGCGCGGCAGGCTGGAAGGCGCCGACTATGCCTGGGGCGATGTCTTCGAGCCTGGCGGACGCCCCCAGGCCAACTACTGGCAAGGCCCCTTCCCTCACGGCAACACGCTGGAAGACGGCTGGCTGCGGACCTCTCCCGTCAGAAGCTTCCCGCCCAACGGCTATGGCCTCCACGACCTGATCGGCAATGTCTGGGAATGGACCGACGACTGGTTCGCCCTGCCCCGCATCGAGAAGAAGCGGCCCGGCCATTGCTGCATCCCCGCCAACCCGCGCGGGGCATCGCGGGCGGCCTCGATGGATCGCAAGGGGCCATCGGGCAAGACCCCGCGCAAGGTGCTGAAGGGCGGCTCGCACCTCTGCGCCGAATCCTATTGCCGGCGCTATCGCCCGGCGGCGCGCTATGCCCAGCCGATCGACACCACGACCGGCCACGTCGGCTTCCGCTGCGTGGTGCGCGGCTAAGAGATCGTTTGACTTGTGAACCGGCCGCGCTCATTTTCCGCGCCCGTCGGCCCGGAGGGGATGGTTAAGATGGACCACAACGAATTGATCGGCGATGCCGCCTGGGGACGCGGCCTCGCCGAACTGGTGCAGGCGCTTCCGGGCGCCGCGGCGGACGATCAGGCCGCTCTGCTGCGCAAGGGCTTTGGGGCGATCGCGGACGCGGCCGCGCTGAACCCGGCGTTCTTCGCCGACCTGCCTTCCACCCAACGCTTCGAAACGCTGCTGGCCTCCGGCGCGTTCGAAAGTGCCGCCGTGGCGGTGATCCCCGCCCATGCCGGCTACATGCTGTCGCGCGGCGGCAACGGGCGCCACATCGGATCGGTCTTCATGACCGGGTGCGGCGAGCATACCGTCGAAGGCAATACGGCGGCGCTCTCGATCATGGCGGCCATGCTATCGGCCTGCCACGCACTGCTGACCTTGCAGACCGGGCCCGGCGAACTGCTGAACTAGGGGCTGTTCGGCTTAAGCGGAAGCGGCACCGGCCCGCTCCCCCGCCCGGCCACCCATAAAATACTGCCGTTGGG
>JASGGH010000010.1:0-56578 GCA_047605105.1 Novosphingobium sp.
GGCGATGCCGGCCTGGCGCGCGCGATCGCCGAACCGGCCGATCGCGGCGACGAACTCGCGGCCGTCGGCCAGGTCGACATAGTCGACGCCCGCGGCCAGCGCCGCGTCGATGACCGCGCTGCGCGAGCCCTGGAACGGACCCGCGGCATCGACCACGACGTCAGCCCCCACCAGGTCCGCCGCGCCGATCCGCTCGCGATCGACCAGGCGGATTGCCGCCGCGGGGCAGGTCCGGTCCCGCAACTGCTCGAGCTTGCTCGCGGTGCGCGCCGCCAGGATCAGCGCGATGCCGGGCTCTCCCGCCAGCCGCTCGGCCAGGCGCGAGCCGAAGACTCCGGTGGCGCCGAGGATCAGGACCGTGAAGCGCCTATTGGTCATGGAACAAGGCATGCTGGCGGACCAGCGTGCCGAACCAGGGATGCACGACCTCAAGATCGAAGGCGAAGCGCCCCTCGCCGAGGTCGCGGTGGGTCACGGTGGTGCGGCCGGGGCTCAGGGCGGCAGGGATCGGCAGGCGGCGCCGGCCCAGTTTCAGGAAATAGCGCGTGCTGGCGAAGACCAGCCGATCCTCGGCGGCGTGGACGGCCAGCGCCATGCCGATCCCGCCGCCGACCAGCTCCTCCAGCCCCGTGGGCCCGGCGAAGGTCTTGGCGCTGTTGACCACTTGCGGCGTGCCGCGGCGGCGGTGGTAGATGCGGGTCCAGCGCTGGCCGCCGCTCACGCCGTCCTCGCTGACCACCACGACCGCCGGGACCCCGGCGTCGCGATAGAGCGGCAGCGGCGCGCCGATCAGGCGGCAGGCCTGGCCGAGCAGCCAGCCGGCGGCGCTGAGCCGCGTCTCGACGATCTCGCCGGCGTAGAGCGCTACCGCCGTGCCCTGGAGCCGCTTGCTGAAGCGGCGGCGGATCGCGGGGCGCAAGGCCTCCCAGGCGGCTGCACCCACCAGGCGGCGGAAGCGGCTGTCGTAAGCCGGCTCGGCAGCCTGCCGAGCGATGATCTCGGCTTCGATCTGCGGTTGCGTGGCCATGACGAACCCCCTTCGCGTTTATCCCGGATTGCCGCCCGCCCAGGAGACGAACCTGGTGACGCCCTTGCCCATCTTGATCAGCTTCATCAGCGTCGGTTTCGGGATGCCGATCATCTGGTCGTGCCAGCGCGACATCGTCGTGACGAAGTCGAGCATCCCGCTCAGCCGCTCGCGCACTGCCGGGCTGATCGCGCGGTCGTCCTGGGCGTCGGCGACGCAGGCCTTGAGCGCCGCCTCGGCCGGATCGACCTCGCGCGCCTTGCGGCCCGCGGCGATCCGCGTGACCATCTCCCAGACGTCGGTCTCGGCGGCGAAGTGATCGCGGCGGTCGCCCAGAACGGGGACGCGGTGGATCAGCTTCCAGCCCAGCAGCTCCTTGATCGAGTTGGAGACGTTGGAGCGGGCGAGGTGCAGCGTCTCGGCGATCTCCTCGGCGGTCAGCGGGCGTTCGCTGACATAGAGCAGCGCATGGATCTGCGCGACCGAGCGGTTCACCCCCCATTGCCCGCCGAGATCGCCCCAATGCAGCACGAAGCGCGCGATCGGCAGAGGCAGAGCAGTCGTGTCGGTAATTTCTGTCATAACAGAAATATATGAAACTGGCGGGCTGGAGTCAAACGCCGATTGATCGGCGCGGCGGGCTTGCGATGACCCGGGGCCAGGCCCACTATCCCGCGCGAATCACCTGGGAGAGACTACCGATGGCCGCCGACCTTGCTGCAATTCCGCTGACCCGCCTCGACGGAGCGAGCGACAGCCTGGCCAATCATTCGGGCAAGGTCCTGCTGGTGGTGAACGTCGCTTCCAAGTGCGGGCTCACCCCGCAGTACGAAGGGCTCGAGGCGCTCTACAAGCAGTACAAGGAGCAGGGCTTCGAGGTACTCGGCTTCCCCGCCAACGATTTCGGCGCGCAGGAGCCCGGCACCGACGAGGAGATCGCCGAGTTCTGCTCGCTGAACTACGGCGTGTCCTTCCCGCTGTTCACCAAGGCCGACGTCACCGGCGCGGGCAAGCAGCCGCTCTATGCCGCCCTGACCGAGGCCGTGCCGACCAAGCAGGGCGACGTCGCGGGCATGAAGGAGCGCTTCAAGGGCTACGGCATGACCCCGAACGACGATCCCGAGGTGCTGTGGAACTTCGAGAAGTTCCTGATCGGCCGCGACGGCAGCGTGGCGGGACGGTTCGCCCCGGCCATGACCCCCGACGATCCCGAGCTGGTCGGCGCGATCCAGGCCGAGCTGGCCAAGTAGCGCCGTTGCTGGATTAAGCCGTATCGTCGCCCGGGCTTGACCCGGGACTTTGGCGGCTTGGTGCAGGGTTTCACGCGATCAAGTCCGTGGCGCCGCGGCCCGGGCGATCTCGGCGAGGCCCTGGGCCAGCAGCAGTTCGGCGTTCTGGCTGTTGCTCAGCAGCGCCTTGTGCAGCCCGGCCAGCTTGTCGACCAGCCGGGCCAGCTTGTTGCCGCGCCATTTCTTGAGCTGGACGCCGAGGTCGCGTTCGTCCTTCCAGAAGATCCGCCGGGCCTGCTTCTCCGCGGCGAGCAGCGCGGTGACATCGCCGCGCGGGCCGAGCTTGGCGGCGAGCGCGGCCAATTGCGCGGCGCGGCGCTCGAACGCCAGCAGCGTGCCGACCGGATTGAGCCCCAGCTCGCGCATCCGCCTGAGCTCGCCCGGCAGCTTGCCGGTCTCGCCAGCGAGCACGGCATTGACCAGCGCGCCGAAGCCGTCGTCCTCGGTCTTCGCCCCGATCGCGTCGAGCGCGGCCGCGTCGGCCGAGCGCGGCGCCTCGGGGGTGGCGTCGAGGAACAGCGCCAGCTTGGTCACCTCGGACTGCGCCAGCCGCGTGTCGAGCCCGGCGGCACGGGCGATCCGCTCGGCGAGGTCGCCGCCGATCCTCAGGCCCGCGGCATCGGCCATGGTCCGCACCGCCCCGGCGACCGAGCGCAGGTCGGGCGGGTGGAACATCGCCATCAGCGCGTCGGGCCGGTCGGCGAGGAGCTTGGCGGTGCGCGACTTGTCGGTCGCGCCGGTGGCGACGATCAGCACCGGGCAGGGCTCGACCTCTCCGGACAGCAGCGTTTCCACCGCGTCGTGGGCCTCGTCGCCCTGGGCGCGGATCATGATGTGGCGCGTGCCCCCGAACAGCGAGTTCGAGCGCGCCTCGTCGCCCAGCTTGACCGGATCGCGGCGCAGCTCGGCGCCGGACAGCTCGATCCGCTCGCCGGGATCGGGCAGCAGTTCGATGATCTTCCGGGCCGCATCATGGGCGCCGGCTTCGTCGGGACCGCAGAAGAAGAAGACCTTGGCCGCGCCGACCGCGCGCTGGGCGACGGTCGCGAAGTCCTTCTGCGTCGCCTTCACCGGGCTAGCGCGACGCGGTGCGGATTTGCAGCGCCAGCTTGGTCACGATCTGGTCGGCGACCTCGCGCGAGAGGTTTTCGAGGGCGGTGTTCTCGGCGGCGATCGTCGCATATTCGGAGCCGACCACGTCGATGCCCGCGTCGGACCCGGCCGTGGCGTCGAGCATGATCTCGCCGTTCGTCAGATCGACCAGTTGATAGCGCGCCCGCACCGTCCGCCGCTCGCGCCCGATGGTATCGTCGGACAGCAGGCCGAGGCTCTCGAGCCGGTCGTCGAGCCGCACGTCGAGCCGATAGCGCGCGGTCCCGCCGGTGACGTTGTGCGAACCGAGCCGGTCGATCAGCGCATTGCGGATCAGCCAGCCGGCCTTGCCCTGGATCGGCGGGACTTCGACCGCGGCGAGGCCCTGCGCCACCACACCGCTGCCGCCGCCCGCGTACATCGGCTGCAGCCCGCAGGCGGACAGCGCCAGGGCAAGCGGCAGGAGGGCGGCGAAACGCTTCATGCGACGAGATTGACCAGGCGATCGGGCACGACGATGACCTTCTTGACGGCGGCACCTTCCAGCGCACGCTGCACCTTGTCGCTGGCCAGGGCAAGCGCCTCCAGTTCCTCTTTCGTCGTGCCTTTGGCAACGGTCAGCGTATCGCGCAGCTTGCCCTTGACCTGGACCGCCACGGTGACCTCATCCTCGACCAGCAATGCGGGGTCGAAAGCGGGCCAGGCGGCGTCGGCGATCAGCCCCTCTCCGATCTGCGACCAGGCCTCTTCGGCGAGGTGCGGCATCATCGGCGAGACCAGCAGCAGCAGCGTGCGGATCGCCTGGCTCCGGCTGGCCGAGGGCGCGGCCTTCTCGATCGCCGAGGTCAGCTCGTAGATCCGCGCGACGGCCTTGTTGAACGACAGCGCCTCGATGTCCTGGGCCGAGGCGGCGACGGCCTGGTCGCGCTTGCGGTCGAGGCCCTTGTCCTCGCCCTGGGCCGAGGCATCATATTGGGCGAACAAGCGCCACAGCCGCTGGACGAACTTGCCGCAGCCTTCGATCCCCGCCGCCGACCACGGCAGGTCGCGCTCGGGCGGGCTGTCGGAGAGCATGAACCAGCGGATCGCGTCGGCGCCGTAGGCCGCGACGATCTCGTCGGGATCGACCACGTTCTTCTTCGACTTCGACATCTTGATGACGCGGCCGATCTCGACCGGCGCACCATCGGCCAGCAGCGTGGCGCTCTCGCCGCCGCGGCTGACCTCGGCGGGCGAGAAGTAGACCGGCTGGCCGTTCTCCTCGCTGATCCGCGAATAGGTCTCGTGCGTCACCATCCCTTGCGTGAACAGGCTGGCGAAGGGCTCGGCCACATCGAGCTTGCCGATGCGCTTCAGCGCCCGGGTCCAGAATCGCGCGTAGAGCAGGTGAAGAATCGCATGCTCGATTCCGCCGATATATTGCTCGACCGGCAGCCAGCGGGCGATCTCGGCCTCGTCGAAGGGCTTGTCGGCGGGCTGGCTGGCGAAGCGCAGGAAGTACCAGGATGAATCGACGAAAGTGTCGAGCGTGTCGGTCTCGCGCCGGGCGGCCGCGCCGCATTTCGGGCAATCGACATGGCTCCAGGTCGGGTGGCGCAGCAGCGGATTGCCCGGCGTGGAGAAGTCCACGTCCTCGGGCAGGGTGACGGGCAACTGGTCCTTCGGCACCGGCACGACGCCGCAGGCCTCGCAGTGGATGAACGGGATCGGCGTGCCCCAGTAGCGCTGGCGGCTGACGCCCCAGTCGCGCAGGCGGTACTGGGTCTCGCCCACGCCCCAGCCGTCGTGCTTGGCCTTGGCGATCACCGCGGCCTTGGCTTCGCTGATGGTCATGCCGTTGAGCCATTCCGAATTCACGATCCGCCCCGGCCCGGTATAGGCCTCGTCGCCCTTGAAGGTCGCGCCGTCCTCGTCGCCTTCCGCGACCACGCGGGTCACCGGCAGGTCGTACTTGCGCGCGAAGTCGAGGTCGCGCTGGTCGTGCGCCGGGCAGGCGAAGACCGCGCCGGTGCCGTAGTCCATCAGCACGAAGTTCGCGACGTAGACCGGCAGGTGCCAGGCCTTCTTGAGCGGATGCTCGACCGAGAGGCCGGTATTGAAGCCCTTCTTCTCGGCGGTCTCCAGCTCGGCCGCGGTGGTGCCGCCCTGCTTGCATGTCGCGATGAACGCCGCGAGCTCGGGCACGTTTTCGGCCATTTCGGTGGCCAGCGGATGGTCGGGCGAGATCGCCACGAAGCTCGCGCCGAACAGCGTGTCGGGGCGGGTGGTGAAGACCTCGATCCCGTCCGCGCTGTCGACGAAATGGAACTTGGCGCGCAGGCCCTCGCTCTTGCCGATCCAGTTCTCCTGCATCGTGCGGACCTTCTCGGGCCAGCCGTCGAGCGTGGAAAGGCCGTCGAGCAGCTCCTCGGCGAACTCGGTGATCCTGAGGAACCACTGGTTGAGCTTGCGCTTCTCGACCACCGCGCCCGAGCGCCAGCCGCGGCCGTCGATCACCTGCTCGTTGGCGAGCACGGTCATGTCGACCGGGTCCCAGTTGACCGCGCTCTCCTTGCGATAGACCAGCCCGCCTTCGTAGAGGTCGAGGAACAGCGCCTGCTCGTGGCCGTAGTATTCGGGCTCGCAGGTCGCCAGCTCGCGGCTCCAGTCGAGCGCGAAGCCGAGGCGCTTGAGCTGGGCCTTCATGTTGGCGATGTTCTCGCGGGTCCAGCCGCCGGGATGGACGCCCTTCTCCATGGCTGCGTTCTCGGCGGGCATGCCGAAGGCGTCCCAGCCCATCGGGTGCAGCACCTCGAAGCCCTGCATCCGCTTGTAGCGGGCCAGCACGTCGCCCATCGTGTAGTTGCGGACGTGGCCGATATGGATGCGCCCCGAGGGATAGGGGAACATCTCGAGGACGTAGCTGCGCGGTTTGGTCGATGAATCATCGGCGCGGAACGACTGGCGCTCGTCCCAAATGCGTTGCCAGCGCTGGTCGGCGGTTGCGGGATCGAAGCGTTCGGCAGTCATTGCACTATACCTAGCCCGTCCGCCCTGAGCTTGTCGAAGGGCCGTCCTTCCCTTCGGCGGCCGTCGCAAAAGAAAGCCAGCCCTTCGACAAGCTCAGGGCGGACGGATTGGGTGTAGAGGTTCAGCCCGCGATGGCGCCGTGGCGCAGATCGCGAGCCTTGGTGAGGATGATGTCTTCGAGGCGCTGCACGGTCGCGGCCTGGACCGGGGCATCGACCCAGCCGCCGCCCTGGGCGACCTGGCGGCTCGCGGCCACCCGCAGCGCGTCGGCGCGCAGGTCCTGGTCGAGGATCGTCACGGTGACCTTGACCCGCTCACCGGGGTTCTTCGGGTTGGCATACCAGTCGGTGACGATCACGCCGCCGTTGCTGTCGGTCTGGAGCAGCGGCATGAACGAGAGCGCTTCCAGGCTGGCCCGCCAGAGGTAGGAGTTGACGCCGATCGTGGTGATCTTGGCGGCGGGGAGGGCGGCCTTGGGGCGATCCTTCTTGCCGCAGCTGACGAGAGCCAGGGCGGCCATCGCGACCACGCCGGCGCGCGCCAATTGGCGACCGGAAATCCGGCGAGTGCCCTTACCCGTGATGGAACTGCCAATCATGTCGTTTCCTGATCCTGTCCAAGCGCGCCGCGCGCCCTGCCGGACCCGTGCGTCACGTCTCTATAACCGCCGCCGCTTCCACGGCAAGGGCTGCTGGACTAAGCGGACCTGGCCGGTGAACCGTGAATTAACACGGCTTTCGGCCGGGAGTCTGTCGCAACGGAGTCACTTTTCGCTTGTATTCCGAAGCGAGAGGCACAGATTCGGGCAGGCCCTGCGAGTCTCCGTTCATCGGAACTTCACGAAAGACAGGCGAAAATGAGGTCGATGGTCACGAACGGCAAAAGCACGAAGCGTAGCGGCACGACCGCCGGGCTGATGCTGTCCGGCGCGGTCGCGGCGCTCGCCTTGCCGAGCGCGGTCCTCGCCTTCTCCAGCGCGATCGTGGTTCAGCCGACCGCCGAATTGCCGGACGAAACGCCCGCCAGCACGTTGCGGGCGCCCTCGATCGATTCGGGCCTGGTCCAGGCGATCTCGCTCAGGATGCAGACCAGGGGCCAGGGCTTCCGCTTCACCCCGGCGGGCACCTCGACCCGGCCGGATCGGTCGATCACCGTCGCGGTCCGGGTCGATTCCGCGGCGCGGGCCATTACCGTCCAGAAGGGCCTTGAAATCACGCCGTCGGCGCTCAGCGCGACCACGTTGCGGATCGCGCCCAACGGATACAATCTGGGCGTGGCGCGCGGTTACCAGGGTTTCAGCTCGAGCGCGACGCTGGGCGCCGAAATCCGCAAGATCGACATGCCCGATCTCTCGACCTTCCGTCTCGCCGGCAGCAAGGGCGGCCCCTCGCGGTTCAGCACCAAGCTTGCGGTGGACGAGAAGGAAAGCACCGGCCGCGCCCCCGGCACCTTCGAGACCGCGGGCCAGCCCACGGTGGATCTCGGCGGCTCCTACCGCCTGACCCGCAACCTCAACGTCACCGCCGGCGTGCGCTATTCGGCGGACCACGACCGGATCGCGCCGCTGACCGACAGCAAGCAGGACAGCCAGGCGGTCTATCTGGGCACCCAGTTCAAGTTCTGAACCCTGCCGGAATCGGCAGAATTCCTAAGCTTCATGCGCAACCTCCGCTTGCCCTCGCAGGGCTGCGGGCGTAGCTCTGGCGGCGGAGCAGGAGCGCGAACGAGAGGTGCCAATGAGTCGAGTTGCAATCGTCACGGGGGGGACCCGCGGCATCGGAGAGGCGATCTGCCAGAGGCTCAAGGACCAGGGCTTCACCGTCGTCGCCAACTACGCCGGCAATGAAGCCAAGGCGCGCGAATTCACTGACAAGACCGGCATCGCGGCCTACCGCTGGGACGTCGGCGACCACCAGGCGGCGCTCGACGGCTGCGCCCGGGTGGAAGCCGAGGTCGGGCCGATCGACGTGCTGATCAACAACGCCGGCATCACCCGCGACGGCACGCTCCACAAGATGAGCTTCGACGACTGGAACGAGGTGATGCGGATCAACCTCGGCGGCTGCTTCAACATGGCCAAGGCCACCTTCCCCGGCATGCGCGAGCGCGGCTGGGGGCGGATCGTCAACATCGGCTCGATCAACGGCCAGGCCGGCCAGTACGGCCAGGTCAACTATGCCGCGGCCAAATCGGGCATCCACGGCTTCACCAAGGCCCTCGCCCAGGAAGGCGCGAAGTTCGGCGTCACGGTCAACGCGATCGCCCCGGGCTACATCGACACCGACATGGTCGCCGCGGTGCCCGCCCCGGTGCTGGAGAAGATCGTCGCCAAGATTCCGGTCGGCCGCCTCGGCCAGGCCGACGAGATCGCGCGCGGCGTGGCCTTCTTCGCTTCCGAGGACGGCGGTTTCGTCACGGGATCGACGCTGTCGATCAACGGCGGGCAGCATATGTACTGACGGGCCGGTGCGGGGCCTGCCGGATGACCGACCTCTATCACCCGCCGCTCAAGCGCTCGGTCGAGATCGCCGGGCACAAGACCTCGATCAGCCTGGAGCCGCTGTTCTGGGAAATGCTGCGCTGGGCGGCCGAGGAGGACGGCATGCCGATCAACGCGCTGGTCGCGCGGATCGATGCCGAGCGCATCACGGCCGAAACGCCGCCGGGCCTGGCCGGAGCGATTCGGCTGTGGCTGGTCGCGCGCCTGGCGGCGGCGAAGACGTAGCGTTTAGTAGGTGGCCGGCGGGTCGCTCGCCGGGAAGCTTTCGTCGCTGGCCTCGTCGGTCCTGTCCCAGGACTTCGGATTGCTGCGCATGGCTTCCGGCCCGGCGTGGCGGACCTTGGCGAAGTTGGCGCCGTCGGTCTCGCCGGCGGCGAAGGCGACGCGGCCTTCGTGCGCCTGCTCGCGCTTGATGTAGCGGTAGGCGACATAGCCGACGGCCCCGAGGGCGGCGATTTGCAGTAGACCCATCATCTGTCTCCGTGGATGCGATTGCCCAACCCCAACGCGCAAGTGGGCCTCGGGTTCACGGAGCCGATATTTTTTGAATCAATCGCCTCCCACCCGCTCCACCTGGGCGCCGAGCAGGGCGAGCTTCTCCTCGAGCCGCTCGTAGCCGCGATCGAGGTGGTAGAGGCGGTGGACCTGGGTCTGCCCCTCGGCGGCGAGGCCGGCGATGACCAGGCTCATCGAGGCGCGCAGGTCGGTGGCCATGACCTCGGCCCCGGTCAGCTTCTCGACCCCGTGCACCACGGCGGTGCGGCCGTTGGTCTGGATGTTCGCCCCCATGCGATTGAGCTCGGGCACGTGCATGTAGCGGTTCTCGAAGATCGTCTCGGTGAGGACCGAGGTGCCCTGGGCCTTGCACAGCATGGCCATGAGCTGGGCCTGCATGTCGGTGGCGAAGCCCGGGTAGGGCGCAGTGGAAAGCGTGACCGGCTTCAGCGGCCCATCGGCGGCGACATGGATGCCGCGGCTCGCACCCTCGCCGCGCGGCTCGACGTGCAGGCCGGCATCGCGGAAGGCCTGGACCGTCGCCTCCATCTCCTCGATCACCGCGCCCTTCAGCGTGACCTCGCCCCCGGTGATCGCCGCGGCGCAGGCGTAGGAGCCGGCCTCGATCCGGTCGGACATCACGCGGTAGGTCGCGCCGTGGAGCCGGGGGACGCCGTGGATCGTCAGCTCGGAGGTGCCGATGCCCTCGATCTGGGCGCCCATGCCGGCCAGCAGGTTGCACAGGTCGACGATCTCGGGCTCGCGCGCGGCGTTGTGGAGGGTCGACTTGCCCTTGGCCAGGACCGCGGCCATCAGCGCGTTCTCGGTCGCGCCGACCGAGACCACCGGGAAGGAATAGCGTCCGCCCGGCAAGCCGCCGTCGGGCGCGATCGCGCGGACGTAGCCCGCCGCCAGCTCGATCCGGGCGCCCAGCGCTTCGAGCGCCTTGAGGTGCAGGTCGATCGGGCGGTTGCCGATCGCGCAGCCGCCGGGCAGCGAGACCGTCGCCTCGCCCATCCGCGCCAGCATCGGGCCGAGGACCAGGATCGAGGCGCGCATCTTGCGGACCAGCTCGTAAGGCGCGACCGAGGAGGTGATCCGCGTCGCCTCCAGCGTCATGACCCGGCCGAAGTCCTCGGGGCGCGAGCCGGCGATCGTGGTCGACACGCCGAACTGGTTCATCAGGTGCTGGAACCCGTCGATGTCGGCCAGCCGCGGCAGGTTGCGCAGGGTCAGCGGCTCGTCGGTCAGCAGCGCGCAGGGCAGCAGGGTCAAGGCCGCGTTCTTGGCGCCGGAGATGGGAACGCTGCCGGAGAGGCGCTTGCCGCCCTCGATGATGATCTTGTCCATGATCCAGCGTTTAGCGGGAAACGTGGGCGCGGCAAGCAGGGGGAACGCCGAGCGCAAGCGCCGTAGCACTCTTTTGCCGATCCCGCTGCACGACGGGGATGGAGCGGCTTTTCCGCCGGCTTCATCGCCGCGCCCTTATTCTTTGCTTTCTCTGCACTTTCTTTGCGCGAACGGTTCTTCTTCGGTTGACGCGCCGCTTCCGGGCTGCGATTCCTCACTTCCGATGAGCAAGCCCAAGCCTGTCCGCAAAGCTGTCTTCCCGGTTGCCGGGCTCGGCACCCGTTTCCTCCCCGCGACCAAGGCGATCCCCAAGGAGATGCTGCCGATCATCGACCGGCCGCTGATCCAGTACGCGGTGGACGAGGCGCGCGAGGCGGGGATCGAGCAGCTGATCTTCGTCACCGGCCGCGGCAAGGTCGCTATCGTCGAGCATTTCGACACCGCCTACGAGCTGGAGGCCACGATGAACGAGCGCGGCAAGGCGCTCGACGTGCTCGACCCGACCCGCATCCAGCCGGGCAACCTGCTCACCGTGCGCCAGCAGGTGCCGCTCGGGCTGGGCCATGCGATCTGGTGTGCCCGCGCGATCGTCGGCGACGAGCCGTTCGCGGTGTTCCTGCCCGATGAACTGATGATCGGCGCTCCAGGCTGCATGAAGCAGATGGTCGCGGCTTACGGCGAGGTCGGCGGTAACCTGATCTCGGTGCTCGAAGTGCCCGAGGACGAGGTGTCGAGCTACGGCGTGATCGCCCCCGGCCAGGCCCGCGGCACGCTGACCGAGGTGCTCGGCCTGGTCGAGAAGCCGAAGCGCGAGGAGGCGCCGTCCAACCTGATCATCTCGGGCCGCTACATCCTCCAGCCCGAGGTCATGCAGGTGCTCGACCGCCAGGAGCAGGGCGCCGGCGGCGAGATCCAGTTGACCGACGCGATGGCGCGGATGATCGGCGCCCAGCCGTTCCATGCGGTGACCTTCGCGGGTAAGCGCTACGATTGCGGTTCGAAGCTGGGCTTCGTCGAGGCGACCCTGGCGCTCGCCCTGGAGCGCGAGGACATGGGCGCCGAGGTGCGCGAGATGGCGCGGCGGCTGCTGGGCTGACGGCCAGGCCCATTCCCCCAGGCACAAGTCAAAGGCGGCAGGTTGCCCCGCCGCCTTTGCCGCCCTCGTGGGCTGCTTTCAGTCCTCTCAAACTCTGATCGAAGCGCTCAGTCGTGAGCGTGGGCATCCACCAGCGCGAGCTGGGGCTTCGCGGCCGTGGGCGCGGCTTCCTGCATGTAAGGCAGCGGATTGACCGATTCGCCGGCGATGCGGACTTCGTAATGCAGGTGCGGGCCGGTCGAGCGGCCGGTCGTGCCGACGAAGCCGATCAGGTCGCCCTTCTTGACGAACTGGCCCGCGGCGACGTTGAGCCGCGAAAGATGGCCGTAGCGGGTCTGCATTTCGCCGCCGTGCTCGACCTGGATGTAGAGGCCGTAGGAGCTGAACCATTCGGCCTTGCCGACCACGCCGTCGGCGGGGGCATAGACCGGGGTGCCGGTCGGGCTGGCGAGGTCGATGCCCTTGTGGGCGCGGCGGCCGCCGAGAACCGGGTGGACGCGCATGCCGAATTCGCTGGTCAGGCGGTAGCCTTCCAGCGGCGCGCGCGAGGGGATCGAGACCTTGGGGGTGGAGGTGGGCGCCGCGGCCGCGGCGAAGGCCGGACTCTTGTCGAGCGACTGCCAGGAAGCGAAGAGCTGGCGGAACTGTTCGTCACCGCTGCCGAGCGCGCCCTGCGCCGCCGCGCCGGACTTGGCGGCCTGGGCCGCGCGGAGCGGGGCGGCGATGTCGGCATTGGCACTGCTGTTGGCGAAGGCCGGAGCCGAGCCGAGGAGCGCGAAAGCAGCGGCGGTAGCGCCTACTGCAACCTTGATCCTGGCGAAAACCGTGAAAGCAACCACTCAAAACACCTTAAAATCTGTACCGGTCCGCGCGATGCGAGCCGGCCGTGCGACCCTGTTATCCGCCTGCGCCGGGGCGCCTGCGGTCGGATTTTGAGATGGTCGGAACCCCCCGCCGTCTCGTTGGTTGGGGTTATTCCGGGCAAAGGTTTACGAGGCAAGACCGCGGTAGGGATACCGCGACAAACCGCCTGCCGCCCGCGCCGAGTCGTTGAATGGGGGGTTAACGGACCCCCGAAAGTAAGACTTTACTAACGATTTCCATAGGTTTGCGGGGTCCTCGTTTCGCCGTTGGCAGAGTGCGCCGAAATGGGTTGCGCCGAAACGGACGTGGCGGATTTCGTCGTCAAGGATTCGTTCGAGCAGCCGCGCGCCCGCCAAATCTCCCGCTGCCCGCACGCGCTCCAGGGTGGCCGGAGTCACGTCGAGGCCCCGCGCCTCGAGCACCATCGGCACGATCGCGATTCGCGCGGCGGCATCGTGCGCGGTCGATTCGGCCGCCTGCCACAGCCCGTCGTGGGCGGGCAGCTCGCCGTACCACGATCCCATGCCGCGCAGCTTGCGGTCGATCAGCGCGAAGTGGATCGCCTCGTCGGCGGCGACCGAGAGGAAGTCGCCCACGAACCGCTCGCCCAGCTCGGCGCCGAAGCGCCCGGCCATGTCGAGCGCCAGGTCGATCGCGACGAATTCGATATGGGCCAGCGAATGCCACAGCGCGATCCGGCCCTTTTCGGTCCCGCCCTTGCCGCGCTTGGGCATGTCCCGCGGAAACAGCAGTTCGGGCCGCTCGGGACGACCGGGGCGGCCGGGCATGGCCACGTCGAAGGCGAAGGCCAGCCGCCCCAGCCGCCAGTCGCGCGCCACTTCGCGCGCCGCCATGACCTTGGCGCGCGGTTCAGCCGTCAGCAGGGCGGCGCGGATCGCGGCGGATACCGAGAGCGAGGAGGCGGGCATCAATTCCCCATTCTCCGTTCGTGTCGAGGAGGGACCGAAATCGCAGATTGTAGGCCCGTCTCGAAGCACCCGGCGCAGCGCCTGGTCCTTCGAGACGGCGTTTCAGCCATTCGGCTTCAACCCCTCCTCAGGACGAACGGGGTCAGTGCAATCCTCGCTTCACAGCGCCTTCGCGGCTTCCAGCACCTGCGCGGCGTGGTCCTTGACCTTCACCTTGTCCCAGACCCGGGCGATCCTGCCCTGGGCGTCCACCAGGTAGGTCGTGCGGACCATGCCCATGTAGGTGCGGCCGTAGTTCTGCTTCTCGGTCCAGATCCCGAGCGCGTCGGACAGCCCGCCCGTTTCGGCATCGCTGGCGAGCGGGGCGGTGAGACCGTGCTTCTCGATGAACCTGGCGTGCTTCCTGGGCGGGTCCTTGCTGACCCCGAGCAGGGCGACGCCCGCCTTCTCGAACTCGGGCGCGAGGGCGGAGAAGTCCTTGTTCTCGGTGGTGCAGCCCGGGGTGTCGTCCTTGGGGTAGAAGAACAGGACGAGCTTGCGGCCCTTGAAATCGGAGACGCGAACGGGTTCGCCATTGCCGCCTTCGAGGGCGATGTCGGGGATCGTGTCGCCGATGCCGGGCTTGCTCATGCTTCCAACTCCAATCGTTCGCCGAAGACTTCGGCCCATGCCGCCGCGACGTCATGCCGGGCCTTGGCGAAACCGTCGAGCAGCCCCGCCCAATCATCGAACCGGCAGGCCTTGGCAAGCACCGCCTGCGCCGCGGGGAAGGGCGGCTCGCCGTCGGGGGCGAGCAGGCGGCCGGCGACGAGCAGCCGTGCCAGCGTCTCGCGCGCGCCGATCAGCGCCGCGGGCAGCAGGCCCGCCTCGACCAGCGCGGCGATCGCCACTTCCAGCCCCGGATGCAGCGCGGTGCCGTGGCGCAACTGCTGGTAGTGGGTCAGGAATTCCAGATCGACCAGCCCGCCGCGCGACAGCTTGGCGTCGAGCGGCCCCTTGCGCTGCTTGTGCCTGGCCATCTCGGCGCGCATGTCCAGCACGTCGCCGCGCAGCTTGTCGGGCTCGCGCGGTTTCAGCAGCGCCTCGCGGACGATCCCGTTCAATTCCCCGCGCGGGGCGGCCGAGCCGAACAGCGGCCGCGCCCGGGTCAGGGCCATGTGCTCCCAGGTCCAGGCCTGTTCGAGCTGGTAGCGCCGGAACGAGGAGAAGCTCACCGCGATCGGCCCCTGGGTGCCCGAGGGCCGCAGTCGGGTGTCGACCTCGTAGAGCGCGCCCTCGGCGGTCGGCACCGAGAGCGAGGCGCTGACCCGCTGGGCCAGGCGATTGAAATAGAGCGAGGCGCTCAGCGGCCGCGGCCCGTCGGACTCGCCGCCGCCTTCCCCGCTGAACAGGTAGATCAGGTCGAGGTCCGAGGCATGGGTCAGCGCCCCGCCGCCGAGCCGGCCGAGCCCGAGCACGACCAGCTCGCTGCCCGGGACGCGGCCGTGGGCCTTCTCGAACTCGGCGATCGTCGCCGTGGCCAGCACCTCGATCGCCGCCTCGGCGGTGCGGCTCAGCGCTTCGGAGATGTCGAGCGGATCGGTCGCCGCCTCGATCAACTGGACCCCCAGGGTGAAGCGCAGGTCGCCGACCACGCGGCGCACCCGGTCGAGCAGGGCCTGGTAGTCCTCCCCCCCCCTCGCGCCGTCCCCGTCGGCCATCAGCGCGGCGAGCTCGGCGACCGGCCCGGGGACGTCGAAGGCCGAAGAGTCGATCAGCGGATCGAGCAGGTCGGTGCGCCGCGCCAGGGCGTCGGCCAGCGGCGGGGCCAGGCTGAGGATGCGGGCGAGCAGCCCGATCAGCGCCGGCCGGGCTTCGAGCAGGCGGAACAGGTTCACCGCGCTCGGCAGGCCGGTGAGCAGTTGCTCCCAGCGCAGGAAGGCGCGCTCGGGCTCGGGCGCCGCGGCCAGGGCGGCGAGCAGCGCGGGCTGGATCGTGTCGAAGGCGGCGCGCGCCGTATCGCTGCGCAGCGCCCGCAGCTTGCCCGAGCGCCAGCCGTCGATCCGCTCGGCCAGGTCCGCCGGCTGCGCGAAGCCGAGGCGGCCGAGCTCCTCGACCAGGCTCTCGCTGGAGACCGGCAGCGCGGGGACGGAACTGCCCGCATTGGCTGCGATCAGGGCGTCGTAGCGCTCGCCGACCGCCTGGGTGATCTCGGTGATCTCGGCGAGCAGCGCCTCGTGGCCCGGCAGCCCGTCCAGTTGCGCGACCGAATCGATCGCCGCCCAGTCGGCGGGCAATTTGTGGGTCTGCTGGTCGGAGACCATCTGCAGCCGGTGCTCGAGCGTGCGCAGGCGGTCGTAGCTCTCGCCGAGCACTTTCGCGTCCTCGCCCGGGATGATCCCGGCCTGGGCCAGGGCATCGAGGCTCGCCCGGGTGCCGCGCAGCCGCAGCGCCGGGTTGCGCCCGCCGTGGATGAGCTGGTGGGTCTGGGCGTAGAACTCGATCTCGCGGATGCCGCCGCGGCCCTTCTTGAGGTCGAAGCCCGGGCCGACCAGCATGGCATTCTTGGTGGTCGAGCGGATCTGCGCCGTCAGCCGCCCGATCTCGGCGATGGCGCCGAAGTCCAGGCTCTTGCGCCAGACGAAGGGCCGGATCGCCGCGAGGAAGGCCTCGCCCTGGGCCACGTCCCCGGCACAGGCGCGGGCGCGGATGAAGGCGGCGCGCTCCCAGGCGAGGGCGCTCGATTCGTAATGGCTCAGCGCGGCGTCGAGCGAGATTGCCGGGGGGCTGACCTCGGAGGCCGGGCGCAGCCGCAGGTCGACGCGGAACACGTAGCCCTCGTCGGTCGGGTGGGCCAGCGTCTCGACCACCTTGCGCGCGATCCGCGCCGCCGCCTCGCCCGGCTCGTCGCGGGCCCGGCGGGGCAGGCGCTCGGGATCGTAGAGCAGGATCGGATCGATGTCCGACGAGTAGTTGAGCTCGCCCGCGCCGTGCTTGCCCAGCGCCAGGGCGATGAAGCCGGCGGGCTCGGCGTCGGGCACCCGGGCGCGGATCGCATCGGCGATCGCGGCGTCCATCGCGCGGTCGGCGAGCCCGGTCAGCTCGCCCACCACGCGGCTCAGCGGGAAAGCGCCCGCGAGGTCGCCGATGGCGAGCGCCAGGGCCAGGGCATGTCGCTCGAGACGGAGCCGAGACGGCACACTGGTCGCCGCGTTTCCGGCCGCCCTGGCCCAGGCGATCGCCGCCTCGCCCTCACCGGCGGCGAGCAGCGCGGCCAGTTCGGGCAGCCGCTCCAGCGCGCGAGAGAGGAAGGGAGCATGGGCGTGGGCCCGCTCGATGGCGCCGGTCCAGTCGGGTGTGGTCATGCCGCCCAAATGGCCGGTCGCGCCGCTTCCCGCAAGCGCCGGGCTCGGCTAGAGCAGGGCCATGAGCCTCCGCTTCCCTCCCGAATGGCACCCGCAGGACTGGCTGTGGATCGGTTTCCCCCACGATGCCGAGGAGTGGCCCGGCTTCCTGCCCCAGGCCCAGGAACAGATCGCCGCCTTCGCCAGTGCGGTCGCGGAAAGCGGCCAGGAAGCGCGCCTGATCGTCCGCGACGAAGCCAACGAGGCACGGGCCCGCGGCCTCGCCAGCAGCAAGGTCAAGCTGGAGCGCCGGGTCTACGGCGACATCTGGCTGCGCGACACCGGGCCGCTGGTGATGCTGGGCGACGGCAAGCGCATTGCCCGGCGCTTCGGCTTCAACGGCTGGGGCGGGAAATACGTCATGGCCGGCGACCAGGCCATCGGCGCGGAACTCGCCCACGACGCGGCGCTCCATGTCATGAACGGCGACTGGGTGCTGGAGGGCGGCGCGCTCGATGCCGATGGGACGGGGCTGGTCGTGACCACCGAGCAGTGCCTGCTCAACCCCAACCGCAATCCCGAGCTCAGCCAGGGCGACATCGAATGGCGGCTGGCGCGCGACCTCGGCTTCGACCGCGTGCTGTGGCTCGGCGAGGGGCTGATCCACGATCACACCGACGGCCATGTCGACAACCTCGCGCGGTTCGTCGCGCCGAACGTCCTCGCCCTGCCCCGCGCGACCGGCGCGGACGATCCCAATGCCGCGATCTACGCCGACGCCAGGGCCCGCGCCGAGGATTTCGGCGTCGAGCTGCGCGAAGTGCCCTCGCCGGGAAGGGTGGAAACGGCCGGCCGGGTCGAGCCGGCGAGCTACATGAACTTCGCGGTGACGACGAACCTGGTCGTGGTCCCGACCTACGGCACCGCGCACGATGCGGACGGCGTGGCGGCCATCGCCGAGCTGTTCCCCGACCGCGAGGTGATCGGCCTGCTCGCCGATGCCGTGCTGGCCGGCGGCGGCAGCTTCCACTGCGCCAGCCAGCAGATGCCGGCGCTCAAGCCGAGATAGCCATATTGCACATCCGTCCATCCTGAGCTTGGCGAAGCATGTCCTGAGCGGCTGCTGCAAGCAGCCAGCCGAAGGGGACCGCCTTGTTCTTCCAGCGCCGGGCGGGTTTTTACTTTTGCACAACGCTTTGGGCGCATTATCACACCATGGCCCGCGCTATCGCCTTCGTTCAGACTCACCGGCCTGCACCGATCGAGGCGCTGCGGGTGCTGGTCGTCTGCGGCTGTGCGCTGGCGCTGATCGCAGCGGGCCTGATCCGCTAGGCCCTCAGCCGATCAGGCCGCGCCGCCTGAGATCGAGCGCCAGCGTTTCGGCATCGGCGAAGTGATGCGCATGCCAGCCGCAGGCGCGCGCCGCCTCGACGTTGTCGCGGTTGTCGTCGATGAACAGCATCTCGGCCGGCGCATGGCCGAAGCGCGCTTGCGCGATCCGGTAGATCGCGGGGTCGGGCTTGGCGATCTTCTCGTCGCCCGAGACCACGACATCGCGGAACTGCGCGAAGATCGGCTGGGTCGCGCTGAACGCGGGCCAGAACTCGGCGCCGAAATTGGTGATCGCATAGAGCGGCACTTCGCGCGCGGCCAGTTCCTCGACCAGTTCCAGGCTGCCCGGGATCGGCCCGGGGATCGTCTCGTTGAACCGCGTGGCATAGGCGCGGATCACCTGCTCGTATTGGGGAAACTCGGCGATTCGCGCCGGAATCATCTCGGCCAGCGGCATGCCGGCGTCGTGCTGGAAGTGCCAGGGGATCGAGACCACGTTCGCGAAGACGTGCTCGACCTCGGCCTCGTCGGCGATGAACTGCCTGATCAGCAGGCGCAGGTCCCAGTCGAACAGCACCTTGCCGACATCGAAGACTACTGCTTGCACCACTGCGTCATCCCGGGCCCGGCCCGGGATCTCGGGCCGCATCGGCGAGGCACCCGGCCGATGGTGGTCCCGGACGAGTCCGGGACGACGAATCACATCAACCCTGGCGAGCCTTGAAGCGGCGGTTGGTCTTGTTGATCACGTAGGTGCGGCCGCGGCGGCGGATCACGCGGTTGTCCCGGTGGCGGTCCTTCAGCGACTTCAGGCTGTTGCGAATCTTCATGTCGGTCTCTCTAGCAGCCTGCGCCGCGTAAAATTTGAAGCCGGGCCGTTACGGGCGAAGGCGGGCGAAGTCAACCGGAGCTTCAACCGTCCCCGCGGATTTCGCCGAGCCGGCGCTCCCAGGCGAGCGCATGGCCGACGATCGTCTCGAGATCGGCGTACCTGGGGACCCAGGGCAGCGTCGCCTTGATCCGGCGGTTGTCGGAGATCAGCGAATCGGGGTCGCCGGCGCGGCGCGGACCCATCCGGCGGGCGATCGTGCGGTTGGTCACGCGGTCCACGGCGTCGAGCACCTCGAGCACCGAGAAGCCGCGGCCGTAGCCGCAATTCATCGTCAGCGATTCGGCCGGGGCGGCGATCAGGGCTTCCAGGGCCAGGACATGCGCTGCGGCGAGGTCCGAGACGTGGATATAGTCGCGCACGCCGGTGCCGTCGGGGGTGGCATAGTCGGTGCCGAAGACGTCGACAGCCTCGCGCTTGCCCAGCGCGGCCTCGACCGCAACCTTGATCAGGTGCGTCGCGCCCGCCGTCGATTGCCCGGTGCGCGCCTGGGGATCGGCGCCCGCGACGTTGAAGTAGCGCAGCGCGCAGAAGTTGATGGGGTGGGCCGCGGCGACGTCCGCCAGCATCAGCTCGGTCATCAGCTTCGACATGCCGTAGGGGTTGATCGGCACCCTGGGCGTATCCTCTGAGACCGGGGAGACCTCGGGCACGCCGTAGGTCGCCGCGGTCGAGCTGAAGATGAAGTGCGGCACGCCGGCCTGCACCGCCGCCTCGATCAGCGCGCGGGAATTGGCGGTGTTGTTGCGGTAGTACTTGAGCGGGTTCTCGACCGATTCGGGCACGATGATCGAACCGGCGAAATGCATCACCGCTTTCGTGCCCTGCTCGGCGAAGATCCGTGCCAGCAGCGCGGCGTCGGAAATGTCGCCCTCGTAGAGCGGCACGCCTTCGGGAACGGCGAAGCGGAAGCCGGTGGTCAGGTTGTCGATCACCGCGACGGGCCAGCCGGCATCCTTGAGAGCGAGCACGGCGTGGCTGCCGATATAGCCGGCGCCGCCGGTCACGAGCACGGGAAGTTTCATCATGGCCCGATCGCTAGCACGCGCGGGCGAGCAAATACAATTTCGCGCGAGCACGTTCATCCGCGAGACAGTCGGCGCGACATAGCGATCCGCCGTGGGGTGCATCTGCCGATCCGGAGCCAAATCTATGTCCCAATCCCGTCTGCCGCTCGCCCTGCTCCTGCTGACCGTCGCCGCCGGTCCCGATCCCGTGAGCGCACGGCCCGGCGGATGGGGCGGCCCGGGCTGGAGCGACGGCTTCGGCGAGCGCGGCTACGGCCCGCGCCGCGCCGGTCCCGACGCCCGGGAAGGGAAGGTCGAGGTCTCGCGCTTCCTGGCCGAGCACATCGACCCGAGCATCCTCGGCCATGGCGCGATCGGGGTCGCGGCGATGCCCGGCAGCACTGCCGATGCGCGCGCCGGTGCGACCTTCGAGGCGGCGGTGGTCGATCAGCTGGCCAAGGCGGGCTACGATACGATGGCCCCCAGCCAAGCCCAGGGCCAGGTCGCCGAAGTCAGCGTGATCCACGACGTGGTCCGGCCCGAGGAGGCCAAGCGCAGCCCGGTGAGCGGCGAGACCACGATCGGCGTCGGGACGCACGGCAGCTACATGGGCATGGCGATCAACGTCGACATGACCAAGCCGGCCAAGGCGCTGGTTTCGACCCGGCTGGTCGCGCGAATCCGCGACCGGGCGACCAATGCCGTCCTGTGGGAAGGGCGGGCCGACATCGTGACCCGTGACGGCGACAACCACTGGACGCAGCAGGCGATCGCCACGCGCCTGGCCGCCGCCCTGTTCGAGGACTTCCCGGCGCGGTCGTGACGGGCCTTTCGGGCCTTGCGGCGGCTCGGAAACTCCGGTCAATTCGGCGCGTTGCAGCAGAAAATATCGAGGTTGCCCCATGAAAGCCCGTATCGTCCTTCCCGCCCTCGGCCTCGTCGCTGCCCTCACCGCGCTTTCGGCCTGTGTCGCGCCGGTCGGGCCGGTCGAGGTGACCCGCTTCCATGTCCCCGATGCGCCCCTGGGCCGCGGGCCGATCGCGGTCGTCGCCGCGCCGGGCAGGGCGGACACCAGCCTGGAGCTTCGCACCTATCAGGCCGCGGTCGCCCGCGAACTGGTGCGGGCGGGCTATGTCGAGGATGCGGCCGGCGGCGCGCAGGTCGCCGAAGTGCGGATGACGCGGCGGACCTGGCAGCCCGACCGCGAGCGCGGCCCGGTCAGTGTCGGCGTGGGGGCCGGCGGCGGCAGCTACGGCGGCGGGGTCGGCATGGGCGTGGGCATCGACCTGTCCGGCCCGCCCGCGGCCCAGACCGAGACCGAGCTCGGGGTCGTGATCAAGGACCGCGCGAGCGGGCGGACGGTCTGGGAAGGCCGCGCGCTGTTCGTGGTCCGCGCCGATTCTCCGCTGGCCCAGAGCGATCTCGGCGCGGCGAAACTGGCCGAAGCGCTGTTCCGTGGCTTCCCCGGGAACTCCGGAGAAACTATCCTGGTGAAATGACCGATATTCAAATCAGCGCCGCATTCGATTCAGGCAATATCGAGGTCCGGTCGATCGGCGGCGCCGAAGCGGTCCTGACGATCCGCAGGGACCGCAATTCCGAGTTCTTCCAGTGGTTCCATTTCCGCGTCAGCGGCGCCGAAGGGCGCATGCTGGTGCTGCGGCTGACCGGCCTCGCCGCTTCGGCCTATCCCGGCGGCTGGACCGGCTACCGTGCCTGCGTGTCCGAAGACCGCCAGTTCTGGAGCCGGGCCGACACGCAGTGGGAGCCCAATCGTGACGGCGGCACCCTGACGATCCGCTATGCGCCGCAGGGCGGGGTGGCCTGGTTCGCCTATTTCGCGCCCTATTCGATGGAGCGGCATCACGATCTCGTCGCGCGGATCGCCGCGCAGCCGGGCGTCGGCTATCGCTGCCTCGGCCATAGCCTCGACGGCCGGCCGATCGACTGCCTGGAGCTGGGCCGGGGCAAGGCCCAGGTCTGGCTCTACGCCCGCCAGCACCCCGGCGAAGCGATGGCCGAGTGGTGGATGGAAGGCGCGCTCGACCTGCTGACCGATCCGGCCGATCCCCACGCCCGCAAGCTGCGCGAGGCCTGCCGGTTCCATGTGGTCCCCAATGCCAATCCCGACGGCTCGGCGCGGGGCCACCTGCGGACCAATGCGATCGGGGTGAACCTCAACCGCGAATGGGACGCGCCCAGCCTGGAGCGCTCGCCCGAGGTGGTCGCGATCCGCGATGCCATGGACGAGAGCGGGGTCGACTTCTCGATGGACGTCCACGGCGACGAGGCGATCCCGGCGGTGTTCTTCGCCGGGTTCGAGGGCATCCCCGCCTGGACCGCGGCCCAGGGCGACGGCTACGAGCGCTACCGCCGAATCCTCGAGCGCCGCACGCCCGACTTCCAGACCAGGCGCGGCTATCCGATCGCGGCGCCGGGCCGGGCCAACCTCACCATGTCGACCAATCAGCTCGCCCAGCGGTTCGGCGGCACGGCGATGACCCTGGAGATGCCGTTCAAGGACCACGACGACAATCCCGACCCGGTCCAGGGCTGGAGCCCCGAGCGCAGCAGGCTGCTGGCGCGCGAATGCCTCGCCGCCCTGGCGGAATGGCTGCAGCCGTGACCCCACCCAGTTTCTTCACCAGCTAGCCGGGAGGCCGCATGGAAATCGAACTCAACGCCGAAGCGAAGGACCGCCGGCTCAATCGGCTGGCCGCGATCACGGTGGTCGTGCTGTCGGTCTTCACCGCGGTCGTGCCGAGCAATTTCCTTGGTTAGCCGGGCGCTCCTTCTCGTCGGGGCTCTCGCCTCCGCGCCGCTCGCCGCGATGGCCTCGCCGGCCCTGGCCGACGACCGCGAGTTCTGCGCCGACCGCCCGGGCCAGACCACACCGCCCTGCACGCTGGCGCCGGGCAAGCTCCAGATCGAGACCGCGCTCGGCCAATGGGCCCGCGAGAGCGATCCGGATGCGCGCACCGACACCCTGGCGCTCGGCTCAAGCCTGCTGCGCGCCGGGCTGACCTCGCGGCTCGAAGCGCAGCTAGGCTGGACGCCGTTCGGCGTGCAGTGGGTCCGCGACAATGCGACTGGCGCGATCGGCAGGCAGTCGAGCACCGGCGACGTGACCCTGGGCCTGACCTATGGCCTCGCCGGGGCGAACGGTCCGGTCGCGCTGCAAGCCTTCGCCACCCTGCCGACCGGCGGCGAGGCGATCGGGGCGGGCGATTGGGGGGCGGGGCTGCGGCTGCCGGCCCAGTTCGACCTCGGGCATGGCGTGCAGCTCGGCCTGACACCCGAGATCGACGCGGCGGTCAACGGCTCGGGCGAAGGGCGTCACCTCGCCTATGGCGGCGCGGCGGGCATCGGGCTGGCCGTGTCGGAGAAGGTCCAGCTCGGCCTCGATGTGTCGGCCTTCCGCGACGACGACCCGGACGGTCACGCCACCCTCGTCAGCGCCGGGGCCTCGCTGGCCTGGCAAGCGGACAAGGACACCCAGCTCGATCTCGGCGGCACAGCCGGGCTCAATCGCGATAGCCCGGACCTGACGGTCTATCTGGGGATTGCCCACCGCTTTTGACCAATCTATGATCCACTAAAGATCATAGTTGGGATAGGTGATGAATTACGCGACGGCCGATTTCTACAGCGACACCGCGCTGGTCGACGATCCCCACGCCTATTTCGACTATCTGCGCGAGCAGGGCCCGGTCACCCGCCTGCCGCACCGCAATGTCGTCGCCGTCACAGGCTACGAGGAGACCATCCAGGTCATGCTCGATACCGAGCATTTCTCCAGCATCAACGCGGTCGGCGGGCCGCTGCCGCCGCTGCCCTTCACGCCCGAGGGCGACGACATCACGGTCCAGCTCGAAGCCGCGCGCGGCAAGATCCCCTTCGCCGATCAGGTCGTGACCGAGCAGGGGGTGCGGCATCTCAACCTGCGCTCGATCGTCGCGACGTTGTTCACGCCGAGCCGGCTCAAGGCGCTGGAACCCTCGCTGCGGGCCACGTCCGAGAGCCTGATCGACGAGTTCGCCGCCGATGGGAAGGTCGATCTGGTCGCGCAATACGGCGGGCCTTACGCGACGCTGATCATCGCCGACCTGCTCGGCATCCCCGAATCGAGCCGGGCCAAGTACCGCGTCTGGCTGGAGGGTGCCGTCCCCGCCAAGATGGGCGCCTCGCCCGACGAGATGATGGAAAACCCCATCGTCAACATCGGCAAGGACCTGTTCGGGCTGATCACCAAGCGCCGGTTGATGAACAAGGCGCCGCTCAAGTGGTTCAAGGCGCTCGCCGGCTACAAGGCGCCCGACGGCAGGGACGACATCCTCACCGACCTGGCCCTGGCGAAGTTCCCCGATGGCCGCCGGCCGACGCTGATCGACCTCACCGCGCTCGGGGCGTTCCTGTTCGGAGCCGGGCAGGACACCACCAACCGCTTGCTCGCCAACGGCTTCCGGGTGATCGCCACCCGGCCGGACGTCCAGGCGGAGCTGCGCGCCGATCCGGAGAAGATCCCGAATTTCATCGAGGAACTGCTGCGCTTCGACGGCTCGGTGAAGAGCGGCGGACGGATGTGCCAGAAGACGACCACCCTGGGCGGGGTGGAGATCAAGGCCGGCACCACGATCCTGCTGTCGCACATGGCCGCCAACCGCGATCCCAAGCGCTTCGCCGATCCCGCGGTCTTCGACATGAACCGCCCCAGGGCCAAGGAGCACCTCGCCTTCGGCCGCGGCGCCCACACCTGCATCGGGGCGCCGCTCGCCCGCCGCGAGGTCGCCGTCTCGATCGAGCGGCTGCTGGCGCGGATGGGCAACATCCGCCTGTCCGAAGCGCACCACGGCCCGGAAGGCGATCGGCGCTACTTCTACGAGCCGACCTACATCCTGCGCGCGATGCGCGCGCTGCACCTGGAGTTCGATCCGCTATTACGGTGAAAACCCCTAACGTCGCCAGAGTTCCGAGGATAAGATCGCCAACGAAGGGAGTGTCGCCCCTCACCAAGTGTCGCGGCCGTTACCACCTATACTGGATTCGCGCAGTGACGGTTCGGCCTGAGCCGTAGAAACAGGATGCTACGCTGGAACATGTGGCGACATAGGTCTTGTTCGCGAGATTGCGGGCATTGAGCGACAGCGACAGACCGTCCTTCTGGCCAGAGGCGCGGCCAAAATCGTAGCGCAGGAACAGGTCGAAGAGGGTGTAGGCAGGAATGACGAGCGTGTTGAGATTGTTGCCGACACTTTCGCCTGTGTAGCGCACGCCCCCACCCAGTCCGAGGCCGTTGAGAAAACCTTCGGGAAAGCGGTAGTCGACGAACGCCGACGCCATCAGTTTGGGCACTTGTGGTACGCGATTGCCGGTTTCACCCGCCACTTCGGATTCGGTGATTTTCGACCAGATGCGCGACGCGCTACCGATCAGGGTCACGCCGAACCGCGTCTGGGCCTTGGCTTCCAGTTCGATGCCGCGCATGCGAATTTCGCCGGTCTGGATATAACAGGTGCTGGCCACGCAAACTGAATCGCTCGGATAGGGAAGCTGGGCGGTGCTGAGCACGTTCCGCTGTTTGATCTGGTAGGCCCCCAGAGTCACATAAGCGCGGTTGTTCGGCGCCTCGAAACGCAGCCCGCCTTCATATTGCTCCCCTGTGGTCGGCCTGAAGGGCTCGCCATAGAGCTGTGTGGCTGGATCGCCGATGCTTGGCTGGAAAGACTGGGAATAGCTGAAATAGGGCGCGAGGCCGTTGTCGAACAGATAGACCGCGCCCGCGCGCCAGGTAAAATCGTCGTCCCTTGTCCGGTAGATCCGACCCGATACGACATTCTTGGTCCTGTCATAGGCCCAATCCTGCCGTCCGCCGATTGACAGGCGCAGCCGGCCGATTTCGATCTGATCCTGCGCATACAGGCCGAGCTGATCATTTATGGTTTCATAGTAGAGCTGCGGCGTGAAGGTATAACTCGCCCCACGATACACCGGATTGTAGATATCGATAAGCGGCAGGACTTGTCCTGTGGGGACACCTGTCGTGACGGCGAGGTCGCGATAGTGCGACCAGTCCGTGTGGAAATAGTCGATTCCCGCGATCACATTATGCCGGATGCCGCCGGTCGCGAATTTGAACTGGAGCTGGTTATCCAGCGCGATGCCATCGCTTTCCCCTTTGGCTTGTGTTCCACGGCGTCCGATGGTTTGGCCGGGAATGCAGCCCGCAAAAGCGGTCGGGTAGCTCGCCAGCATGGTGGCGCAGCCTGCCGCAGTGAGCGTGTCACCGGACAGGACCGTGACCTGATATTCTGTTTTCAGATGCGTGTAGCGCACATTGCTTCGGAAGGTCACATTCTCATTGATTTCGGCGCGGAAGAACGAGCCGATCAGCAGCTGGTCGCGGTTGAAGGTGTTGAAGTCGGGCTCTCCGATATATTCGTCCAGCGCGATGCGCCGGCCGTTGCTTTCGTAAAGCGTCCCGGTGGCGGGCAGGAATTGATAGGTCGAGCCGCCTTCGTCGCGCTGATACTGCCCCAGCACCGTCCAGGACACCCGGTCGGTGGGAGCGAAGGTGATCGAGGGCGACACATAATATCGGCTGTTGCTGGTTTTCTGGATCTGGGTCTGCCCGTCCCGGGCGAGGCCGACCAGCCGGGCGGAGATCGTGCCTGACTCGTTGATCGCCCCCGAGACGTCGCCAGCAGCCGTATACTGCCAGCGGCCGAGATCATTGAAGCCGGCCGCCTGCAGCATGACTTCGCCCCTGAAGTCGGTCGTGGGACGCTTGGACACCATGTTGATGATGCCTCCGGGCGCCGTCTGGCCATACAGCACGCTGGATGGTCCCTTGAGCACTTCCACCTGTTGAAGTCCGAAAGGGTCGAACTGGGTGCGGGTAAACTGTCCCGCCGCCGGGAGACGCAAGCCATCCACGAAATTGTTGTTCGAGGAAAAGCCGCCAGCACCAAAGCCTCGCACGGTGATCTCATCGGTTCGGCTATCGATGCCGAAGGATTCTGCCTGGACGCCTGCGGTATAGGCGACTGCATCTGCCACCGTCGCGACGGCGCGCACATCCATTTCCTCGCGACTGATAACGGAAATCGTTTGAGGCGACTCGACGAGCGGCGTCTCGGCCTTCGATGCGCTGGTCGCCTTGCTCTGCCCGGTGGCGATGACGATTATGTCTTCCCTGCCGTCCGAGCCCGCCTGCTCAGGCTGGGATTGGGCAAGCGCGGCAGTGGGAAGGCTGCAACCAAGAAACAGAGCAAAACGAAACGAGCGCGACGACATTGATAGACTCCATTGCGATCCGGAAACATGATTTTGGCCGCGCATTAGTGATAATGGATCGCAAAAGCAATGCGTCCGGTTGTTATCGCCCTGCCACCCTATGCGGCCTGGTGAAGCCCCTCGCTGACTTCCCAGCCCCGGCAGGCAAGCAGGATCGGCTTCGGCACCCGCTTTTTTCGCCGTTCGAGTAGTAGGCGACCATGCGGCGCGAGATGCCCAGCGCGTCGGCCGCCTTGGACAGCGACAGGGCATGGCGCAGCCGCCATTCGAGGAACGCGCGGACGTCGCCATGTCCGGTCGCAGACAGCGTTTCGAGCCACAGCATATCCGCGCCCAGCTCGGCCCCCGAAGGCCAGGCCAGGCTATGCCCCCAATCCCCTACTTCGACCTTGGCGAACTCGCCCGGATCGCGCAGTGCGGCAAAGGCGCGAGCGGCGAGGATCGCGCCGAGATCGAGATCGGCCGCCGTCCCGTCCGACCACGACAGATGCAGCGCTGCCGGCCCGATCGTGCGCACGGCCGCAATGTAGTGCAAAGGTTGCACTAGTGCAGGGCTGCTATTACGGTGACGAGTATGAAAAGCCCTAAACTTAGAGCTATTTAGGGGTTGTCGTACCTGCCACCCTAACCCCCCGGCTTCAACCCCTCCGCATGATCCTGCCGGCCTCCGCCGGTCAGTCATGCAGGAGCGCGAAACCAGGCAAAGACCATAACCACGATCAGAGTCCCAAGCAGGAACCAGGACACCATATCCGCCCAACTGTCACCCACCAGCGCCGACAAGAGCCCGGCTATCGTGGCCATGGCAATAAGGGTCGGCCAGCGGAAAATCCGCCAAAGGCTGTTTGCCTTGTCCGACCGGGACGGGAAGCGGCTCATGCAGGCACCTCCGACGTGGCGCCCGAGCTTAGCTCGGCGAGCCGCTTCTCGAGCGGCACCCGCCGCCGGCCGATCCAGAGATAAAGGCCGGTCGCGAGCACTACGATCGCCGCGATGTCCAGCAGCGCCCAGATGATCTTCAGAGGCAGCCCGCCATAGTCGCCGTAATGCAGCGGCTGCGACAGGAACAGGACCTTCGCATAGAGCGGCATGTCGCTGATCGCGGTTAGCCGCCCGGTTTGGACATCGATGAGCGCAGGCTTCATGAGCTGCTTGGTCAAGGGCGTCGCGCCCTTCATGAACACCGCATAGTGGTGCTGCGAGCTGTAGTCCGTGCCGGGATAGGCGACGAAGCTCAACTCCATGCCCGGCGCGGCCGACCGCGCCGTGCGAACGGCCGCATCGACCGATCCCATCCGTGCCGGTGGCGGGGCGTCGCGGTAAGCGGCGATCATCCTGGCTAGCTCGTTCGTCTTCCACAGCGCCACAATCGGCGTCGACAGGCAATTTATCATGCCCGTCAGGCCGACGACGGAGAACCAGACCAGGGTCACGATGCCGATCATGTTGTGCGTGTCGAGCCAGAGAACGCGCCGGCTGCGGTCTTTGCGCACTGAGCTGAATGCCAGTTTCCGCATGAACGGTGCATAGACCACCGCTCCCGATACCAGCGAAGTGAATAGCAACGATCCCATGAGCGCGAGAAACAGCTCTCCTGGGAGGTCGAGCAGCAGGCTTTCGTGCAATCGCAGGATGAAGAACATCACGCCGGAATTGGCTGGCGGCTGGTCGAGACGCCGGCCGGTCCGGGCGTCGAACGGGTCGATGGCCATCGCATTGTCCGGCGAATCCGGACGCGGTGCGGACGTGACATAGACGATCGGCGCCTCGTCATCGCGGGTCACATAGAGGATCGCATGGCCGGGATGAAGCTTGCGGGCCTTGGCGACGATCGCGTCCAAAGCAGCCGGCGGCCCCGCTGGCGCCGATGCCATGGCAGGTGACGTCAGCGCGTCGATCTCGTCGCTGAAGATGAGCGGCAAGCCTGTCACGCACAGCAGCAGCATGAATAGCGTGCAGATCAGACTCGTCCATTTGTGGAAGAGGTACCAGCGCCGGATCGCCTTCTGCTTCATGTTGGCTCCTCGGGATCCGACCTTAACGATCCTTAATGATAATAAGATTGACTCGCAAGTTATGGGTCGTCAATCAGCGGCTCGTCATAAAAACGGGTACAAGGCATACGACATGGCATCGCCAATCCGCACTGGGGCTTCCGAGCGTTCCCGCCGAGTTCTTCTTCTGGCCGGCATGGGGTGCGCGATATTCGCTCCGCTTCCGGCCTTGGCGGCGGATTCGGATGCGCCGGATGACGAGGGCCCGCGCAAGCCGGGTGCGGAAATCGTCGTGACCGGCGTCAAGCTCAACGAAAGCGCTTCCGCCACCGGCCTCGATCTCACGCTGCGCGAGACACCGCAGTCGGTCTCCGTCATCGATCGTCAGCGGATCGAGGATTTCGCGCTAACCAATATCACCGACGTGCTCGACCAGGCGGTGGGCGTGAACGTCAATCGCAACGAAACGGATCGGACGGACTATACCTCTCGCGGCTTTGCCGTGTCCAACCGGCAGGTCGACGGGATCGGATTGGCCTTGCAGGCCGGCGATCAGTTCGGCGATCTCGACACGGTATTGTACGATCGGGTCGATATCGTCCGCGGCGCGAATGCGATGATGACCGGGGTGGGCGATCCCTCGGCGACAGTGAACTATATCCGCAAGCGGCCGACCGAACGGTTCCAGGCGAACGCATCGGCCTATGTCGGCTCGTTCGACATGTGGCGCCTGGAAGGCGACGTATCGGCGCCGCTCAACGCTGCCGGCACGATCCGGGCGCGGATCATCGGCGCGCACGAGGAGCACGCTTCCTATCTCGATTACAACCATACCAACCGCGACGTCGGAGCAGTGCTGCTGGCAGCGGATCTGACGCCCAACCTGACTGCGACGATCGGCTATTCACGCCAGGACAACCGCGCGAGCGGCGTGATCTGGGGAGCGCTGCCGCTGGTGTTCAGCGACGGCACGCGCATCCCGTACAAGCGCTCCGCCAATACCGGCCAGCCCTGGACCTACTGGAACAACCTCGACCAGACCGCTTTCGGCGAACTCGCCTGGAAGCTGGGCGGCGATTGGACGCTACGTGGGGTGTTCACGTACCACGACCTCAAGTCGGATGCTCAGGTGCTTTACGCGTCGGGCGGCGGCATCGGGCCGGACCCGGTGACGGGCCTCGGTGTAGAAGGCTACAGTGCCCGTTTTGCCAACCGCTATAAGCAATACCTGATCGACGCCTACGCCTCGGGCAGCGTCGAGCTGTTCGGTCGCCGCCATCAGCTCTCCTTCGGCGTGTCGAGCGGCTGGGCTAACCAGATCGAGGCCGAAGGCGATGCCACCGACACGATTGACTACGGCGACATCCGCCAGCTCGCCTCACTGCGCATTCCGCAGCCCGCCTATGATCCGGTCACCGAGCAGGGGCGCATCAGCGATCATCTCACGCGGGTCTATGGCGCGGCGCACATCAATTTTGCCGACCGTCTGAAAGGCGTGGTCGGCCTCACCGCGATCTGGCTCGACACCACCGGCCAATCGTACGGCACCGACGCGACGCGCAGCAATTCTGCGGTCAGCCCGTATGCCGGCCTGTTGTTCGACCTGACGCCGCATCTCACGATCTATGCCAGCTACACCAATATCTTCAATCCGCAGGTCGAGGTCGACGAGAACAACCGCCGGCTCGACCCGGCCAACGGCACCAGCATCGAAGCGGGCGTAAAGGGTGAGTGGCTTGATGGCTGGCTCTACGCGACCGCCGCTGTGTTCCGCGCAAGACAAACCGGGCTCGCGGCCTTCGCGGGTTCGTTCGACGGCACCAACGGCCCAGGCCCGATTGGTGGCTCGTTCTATACCGGCCAGCAGGTCACCGCGAAGGGCTTCGAGGCGGAGATCTCGGGCCGGGTCACCGATCGCTGGTTGCTTGCCGGCGGCATTACGCACCTGCGCGTATACGACGACACCGGCACGGATGCGCGGCTGTTCGTGCCGCGCGACACGCTCAAGTTCACCGCGACCTACCAGGTGCCCGAGTGGCACGACCTGAAGCTCGGCATCAACCTGCGCTACCAGAGCGAAGTGCGCGGAAACGACGATTCGAACGGTCTGCCGATCCGACAGGACGGCTATGTGACGGTCGACCTGCTCGCCGGCATGCGTATCACCAAGCACCTCGAAGCGAGCGTGAATGTTCGTAACATCACCAACGCCAAGTATCTGAACTCGCTGGAATGGGGCCAAGCCTTCTACGCCGCACCGCGGAGCGCGGTCGGCACCCTGCGGTTCATCTATTGAAAAGGCTCGATTACGGGTATTACGGTGACGAGTACGAAAGCCCCTAAATGGCTCCAAGTTTAGGGGTTTTCGTACCTGTCATCATAACTCACCCACTCCGCCAGTTCGGATCGCGGCTGGAAACCGGGCGTTGGTTCCCGGCCTGAATTTGTCCCCGCGTTTGGCCCAGGTTTCCCGGCCCGAAGGCGTGGGGCAGCAGTTCCGACAGCCTCGCTTCGGCTTCCCCGTACCACACCACCGGATCGGTGCCGCCGAGCCGGGCCAGTTCGCTCAGCACCTGGCGGCAGCGGCCGCAGGGGGTGATGGGCTCGCCGGGGCCGACGACCGCCACTGCCGTCAGTCCGCCGCGCCGGCCTGTGCTCAGGGCCTTGGCCGCGGCGACGGTCTCGGCGCAGAGGCTGAGGCCGTAGCTGGCGTTCTCGACATTGGCCCCGGTCACCACGGTGCCGTCGGCGAAGGCCAGGGCGGCGCCCACCGCAAAGTTCGAATAGGGCGCATAGGCGCTCGCCGCCGCTTCCCGCGCCGCGGCGATCAGGGCTTCGCGCCCAATGCCGGCCGGCGCGCTCAAGGCTGCACCACGACCCAGCGGACCGGCTCGTCGTCGGCCTCGTTGGCCAGCGCGCCGTTGGCGGTCCACAGGGTCCAGGGCCGCCCGGCATATTCGGGCTGGAAGCGGTCGCGGACCAGCCACAGGTTGCGGTCGATGGCCGCCGCGATGCGGTAGCGCCGCTCGAACCGGCGCGTGACCTTGAGCAGCGAGGGCTTGCCCGTGTGAGTCTCGATCTGGTTGAGGAAGGTCATCAACTCGCTCTCGACCGCCTGGTCGCTGACCCGGATCGGGCAATCGTCGGCGGTCTGGTCGAGCTCGACCGCGGGCGGCAGCATCTTGGCGTCGCGCGGAACGACGGTCACGAAGTTGGCGGCCTGGGGCCCGGCGGGCTGGCACGGATCGTAGCGATGGACCGCGCCGACCTGCAGCTTGGCCGCGCGCGCGCCTTCGAGCTGCCTGGCGAAGCCCGGATCGCGGGCGAAAGCGCTGGCGCTGGCGTCGAGATAGGCGAAATCGGCGCCGATCGCCTTGAGCGCGGTCCAATCGACCACATCGTCCCCGCCGCCGATCTCCACGCCCTGGACGGGGAAGGCGCCGCGCTCGGGCTGCCAGTGGCGCAGGTGCCACCAGCCCAGCCCGCCGCCGATCAGCGCGATCAGCAGCAGCGCCGCCAGCCATCTCAGCCGCGCCGGGCTGCTGCGTCTTCTTGCCATGCGGTTGCGCCCCCCGGACCCTTCATCCCCTGATATGCAGCACGCAGATCAGGGTAAAGAGACGCCGCGCCGTCGCGAAGTCGGTTTCCACCTTTCCGTCCAGCCGCTCGAGCAGCAGCTCGGCCGCTTCGTTGTGGATGCCCCGGCGGGCCATGTCGATCGTCTCGATCTCCGGCGCGGTCGCCTTGCGGATCGCCTGGTAATAGGAATCGCAGATCGCGAAGTAATCGCGAATCAGGCGGCGGAAGCGCCCGAGGCCGAGGATCAGCGCTTCGAGTTCGGTCTCATCCTCGCCCGCGATCCGCAGGGCCAGGCGCCCGTCCTCGACGGACAGGCGCAGGCGATAGGGGCCCTCGTGCCCGGCGGCGAACGACCGGACCGGCTTGAACGCATTTTCCTCGATCAGGTCGAAGATCGCGATGCGCCGCTCCTGCTCGATATCGGCATTGCGCCAGAGGATCGTCGCCTCGTCGAGCGCGATATGCGAGATGCGCGGGTCCGCCATGTGCGCGCTGCTTTCGCAAATGCGTCATCAAGCGGCAAGGAAACTCTGCCATGCCCCCGCCGGGCCGCGCTGCTTTCGCCGGCACTGCAACCGATCCGTCACACCGTCCACACCCTGTGAATAATTTCCGGCCGCATCTCTCCTTGCGGGGCACGGCGCCGGGGCGCATTGCTCTGCGCTTCATGACCGACCAAGACCTCCTGATCCGTGCCGACGATAGCGCTGCCAAGGCCCTGCCCGCCAATATCGAGGCCGAGGCGGCGTTCCTCGGCGCGGTGCTGATCGACAACCGGGTGATCGAGGAACTGACCACGGCGCTTTCGCCGGCCCATTTCTTCGAGCCGATCCACGGGCGGATCTACGAGCGGATCCTCCAGTTGCTCGACCGCAAGGCGGTGGTCACCCCGGTCACCCTGCGGCCCTATTTCGAGGCCGACGAGGCGCTGAAGGAGCTGGGCGGCGCGGCCTATCTCGCGCGGCTGACCGCCGACGGGCAGGGGCTGCTGGCGCCGTGCCAGCTCGCCGAGCAGATCTACGACCTGGCGCTCCTGCGCGAGCTGGTCTCGGTCGGGCGCAACCTCGTCACCGCGGCGATGGACACCAGCGAGAGCGTCGAGCCGCTCGAGCAGATCGAGCGAGCCGAGGCCGCGCTCTATTCGGTGGCCGAGGGGGCGGGCGCGCAGAGCGAGGCGCAGAGCTTCAGCGCGGCGACCCGCGTCGCGATCGAGGCGATCGAGAAGGCGCTGAAGTCGGGCGGCCACGTCTCGGGCAAGACCACGGGCCTCACCTCGGTCAACGAGAAGGTCGGGGGCCTGCACGATTCGGACCTCATCATCCTTGCCGGGCGCCCGGGCATGGGCAAGACCTCGCTGGTCACCAACATCGCCTTCAACGCCGCCGACCGCCTGCGCCGCGACCTCGCCGACGGGATCGAGGCCAAGGCCTCGATCGGCGCGGGCGTCGCCTTCTTCAGCCTGGAAATGAGCGCCGACCAGCTCGCCACGCGAATCCTCGCCGAGCAGTCGGGGATCAGCTCCGAGATGCTCCGCATGGGCAAGATCAGCCGCGACGATTTCCAGGCGCTGTCCTACGCCAGCCAGCGCCTGGCCGAGCTGCCGCTCTACATCGACGACACCCCGGCGCTGACCATCGCCGCGCTGCGCACCCGCGCGCGGCGGCTCAAGCGGCGGCACGACATCGGCCTGGTCATCGTCGACTACCTTCAGCTCCTCCAGGGGACCAACCGCTCGGGCAACGACAACCGCGTCAACGAGATCTCGGAGATCAGCCGCGGATTGAAGACCCTGGCCAAGGAGCTCCAGGTCCCGGTGATCGCGCTCTCGCAGCTCTCCCGCGCGGTCGAGCAGCGCGAGGACAAGCGGCCGATGCTCTCGGACCTGCGCGAATCCGGCTCGATCGAGCAGGACGCCGACATGGTCTGGTTCGTCTTCCGCGAGGACTACTACGTCATGTCGCGCGAGCCCAAGCAGCCGGTCGACGGCGACGACCCCAAGATCCACGAGGCGCACATGGCCTGGCAGGCCGAGATGGAGCGGGTCTACGGCCTGGCCGAACTGATCGTCGCCAAGCAGCGCCACGGCTCGACCGGCAAGGTCCGCCTGCGCTTCGAGGCGAAGATCACCCGCTTCTCCGACCTCGCCGACGATGCCCTGGCCCACGAGGACTACGAATAGCTTTCTTGTTCTCCTCCCCCTCGATGGGGGAGGGATGCTGAAGCTTGGCGCGTCAGCGCCTAGCGCAAGCTGGGTGGGGGTGAGTTCTCCCGCCCACGTAGCGCTGGACAGCACCATCACCCCCATCCAGCTACGACTAGCGAGCAAGCTCGCAAGTCTCCGCATCCTTCCCCCATCGAGGGGGAAGACTTGGTGAGTGATCCAAGGTCAGGCGAACACCGCCGGCTGCGGAGCGCTTTCCTCGACCTTGCGGAACCTCGGCAGGCCCAGCAGCAGGAACATCGCGCTGCCGATCCCCGCGGTCGTCGCGGCGACCACGAAATAGAGCTGGTAGTCGTTCGACCGCGCCAGGGTCGCGGTGAGCAGGGCGGTGCCCGCGGCCATCGCGGCGCCCATCGCCGCGGTCAGCAGGCCGAGCACGGTGCCGTAGATCTCCAGCCGGAAGTAGCGGGTGACGAGATAGGGAATGATGTCGCCCTCGCCCCCGAAGGAAATGCCGATCAGCACGAGGCCGGTCATCACCGCCGCCGCCGAATCGTAGGGGGAGGCCAGCAGCACCAGGCCCAGGACCGGCAGGAAGAAGGCCAGCGCGGCGATCAGGTGGGCGGGCAGCTTGTCGAGCGCGACGCCCGACAGCACCCGGCCGATGATCGAGCTGATCGCGAAGACCGAGACCATCAGCGCCGCGGTCGAATCCGGCAGGCCCTGGCCCAGCACCACCAGCTTGAGCTGCGAAGAGGCCAGGGCGAAGGGCGTGTTGACCAGGAACAGCGCGGCGAGCAGGATCCAGAACACCGGCGAGGCGAGGACCACGCGGTAGTCGCCCCGCCGCCGGCTTTCGGCCGGCTTCACCGGCGCGGCCTGGCGCGCCGCGTCGCCGCCTTTCAGCAGCAGGAAGGTCGCAATGCTGCAGGCCATGCAGAACGCCGCCACCGCGACGTAGCCCGCCCGCCAGCCGTGGCCGGCGACGAAGGCCGACATCAGCGGGCTGGCGATCGCGCCGAGCAGCGGCGGAGCGGAGCCGCAGATGCCCAGGGCCAGGCCGCGCCGCGCCGAATAGGCCCCGGCGACGACCCGCGAATAGACCGTCATCGTGGTGGTCGAGCAGACCAGGGTCTGGACGAGATAGATGGCCAGGTAGAGGTTGATGTCGCCGTTCATCGCCGCGATCGCGAGCAGGAACAGCGGATAGGTGAAGGCGCCGGCCGAGGCGACCCGGCGAACGCCGTAGAGGTCGGTCAGCCGCCCGGCGATCGGGATCGACAGCATGACCGCGAACTGGACCAGGCCGGTCATCGCCCATTGCGAGAGGCTCCAGCCGAATTCCTCGATCATGTAGGGCGCGAAGATGCTGAGCAGGTAGGTGTTGAACGAAAGCGCCGTGCCGACGCCCAGCGAGCCCGCCAGCAGCGGCCGCCAATGCCGACGAAACTCGCTGAAATCCGACATTTCCCCTCCGCGCGTGCTTTTGCGCGGTTATTGGCAATGGCCCTGCCGCGGGCAAGGGGTTTGTGGCGCGCGGGCGGGGTTTTCTTGACTTTTCGGAGGTTCCGCCCTAGCTCCCGGTCTTTCCCAGCATTTGCTGTTTTGACCGGAGTGCCCAATGGCGCGCGTTACCGTTGAAGATTGCGTCGACAAGATCCCGAATCGCTTCGACCTCGTCCTGCTCGCCGCGCAGCGCGCGCGCGAGATCTCGGGCGGCGCCGAATTGACCCTCGAGCGGGACCGCGACAAGAACCCGGTCGTCGCCCTGCGCGAGATCGCCGAGGTCACCGTCCGTCCCGAGAACCTCAAGGAAACCCTGGTCACCTCGCTCCAGCGCGTCCTGCCCGAGGACGACGACGAGATCGACGAGATCGGCTCGCTCAGCCAGTCGGCCGAGGCCCTGCGGATCACCGCCGCGGCCCCCGTGCGCAACACCTCGCTGGGCGGCGACTACGAAGGCTGAGCTTTCGCGCCGACCCGGCATCGAACAGCCCGCGCGCCGCAAGGTTCGCGGGCTTTTTCGTGCGAATCGCACTTGGCGGACGAGCTTCTAGTCCTTCGCGGAACGGGGAGGGGGGCCGCTGCCGCAGGCGGTGGTGGAGGGCCGCGGACAAATGCTGCGCCCGAACGAGGACCCTCTCCGTCAGCACTGCGCGCTGCCACCTCCCCCGGAGGGGGAGACCGGGTCGAATCCGCGGATGACCTGACTAGGCTCCGCAGGACTCACTCCGCCGGCGGATACTGTCGGCGGCTGTGCATGACGTTGACGATCTCGATCTGCTCGTCGGTGACCCGATAGACCAGCAGGTAATTCCGATGAGCTAGCGCCTCGCGGGTGCCGGGCAGGCGGCCGGACCGATACATGAAAGGGTGCTTCGTCAGCCGCTCGGCGAAGGCTTGAAGCAAGCTCTGCAACCGCTGCGCGGCTGCGAAGTCCCGCCTGCCGATGTAGGTGATTATGCTGTCGAGGTCCTCAAGCGCGCTTTCGCGCCAGATGAGTTCCCTCACTTACCCGCCTTGATCTCGTCCAGGCGTTCCTTGATCCGTGCCATCGCCTCTTCATGCGGAATGCAGGGCCGCGGATCGGCCAGCGATGCCGCGACCTTGGCGCGAAACCAGCGGTCGTAGGCCTCGGCTTCTTCCTCGGTTTCGAATGTCGAGGCGATGGGCGAGAGCTTGTTCATGCCGGCAGGATACTCCCGCTCCTGCGCTTCACCAATACCCGTACGACGAGATGCCTCGGTTCCGGAGCAATCCCGCCGTGCTCAGGCCCCCTGCGGCGCCGTGCCGCCCGACAGCCGCTTGCCCGCCTTGGGGATCGACGAGCCGCGCACCGCGGCCGGCCGGGCCGCGCCCGTGGGCGCGTCGGGGCGGTCGATCTTGCCGCTGTCGATCAGTTGGGCGATCTCCTCGCCGTTCAGGGTCTCGTATTCGAGCAGCGCCTGGGCCAGCAGGTGGAGCTTGTCCTCCTGGGTCTTGAGGATCTCCGTCGCGCGCTGGTGCGCCGTATCGACCAGGGCGCGGATCTCGCTGTCGATCACCTTGTTGGTCTCGTCCGAGGCGAACAGCCGCGCCGTGCCGCCCATGCCGAGGTAGCCTTCCTGCTGCTCTTCGTACTGGAGCGGGCCGAGCTTGTCCGACATGCCCCACTTGGTGACCATGTTGCGGGCGAGGCCGGTGGCGTACTGGATGTCCGACGAGGCGCCCGAGGACACCTTGTCGTAGCCGAAGATCAGCTCCTCGGCGACACGGCCGCCCATCGAGACCGACAGGTTCGCCAGCATCTTGTCGCGGTGGTAGGAGTAGGAGTCCCGCTCGGGCAGGCGCATGACCATGCCCAGCGCGCGGCCGCGCGGGATGATCGTCGCCTTGTGGATCGGGTCGCTCGCCGCCTCGTTGACCGAGACGATCGCGTGGCCCGCCTCGTGATAGGCGGTCATCTTCTTCTCGTCCTCGGTCATGACCATCGAGCGGCGCTCGGCGCCCATCATCACCTTGTCCTTGGCGTCCTCGAACTCCTGCATCGCGACCAGGCGCTTGTTGCGCCGCGCGGCGAGCAGGGCGGCCTCGTTGACCAGGTTGGCGAGGTCGGCGCCCGAGAAGCCGGGCGTGCCGCGCGCGATCGTCCGGGCGTTGACGTCGGGCGCCAGCGGCACCTTCTTCATGTGGACCGAGAGGATCTTCTCGCGCCCCTCGATGTCGGGGATCGGCACCACGACCTGGCGGTCGAAGCGGCCCGGGCGCAGCAGGGCGGGATCGAGCACGTCGGGGCGGTTGGTCGCCGCGATGATGATGATGCCCTCGTTGGCCTCGAAGCCGTCCATCTCGACGAGGAGTTGGTTCAGCGTCTGCTCGCGCTCGTCGTTGGAGTTGCCGAGGCCGTGGCCGCGGTGGCGGCCGACCGCGTCGATCTCGTCGATGAAGACGATGCACGGCGCGTTCTTCTTGGCCTGCTCGAACATGTCGCGCACGCGCGACGCGCCGACGCCGACGAACATCTCGACGAAGTCCGAGCCCGAGATGGTGAAGAACGGCACGCCCGCCTCGCCGGCGATGGCGCGCGCCAGGAGCGTCTTGCCGGTGCCGGGCGAGCCGACCAGCAGCGCGCCCTTGGGGATCTGGCCGCCGAGCTTGGAGAAGCGCTGCGGATCGCGGAGGAACTCGACGATCTCCTCCAGCTCCTCGCGCGCCTCGTCGATGCCGGCGACATCGGCGAAGGTCACGCGGCCCTGGCGCTCGGTCAGCATCTTGGCCTTGGACTTGCCGAAGCCCATCGCGCCCGATCCGCCGCCCTTCTGCATCTGGCGCAGCGCGAAGAAGGCGACGCCCAGGATCAGCATGAACGGCAGGGCCTGGATCAGCACGATCTGCAGGAAGCTGGGCTCGTCGCGCGACGCGCCCTGGTATTTCACGCCGTTGGCCGCGAGCAGCGGCAGCAGGGTATCGTCGTTGGGGATCGGCACCGAGGTGAAGGTCTTGCCGTCCTTGTAGGTGCCGCTGATCCGTTCGTCGCTGACCTGGACGTCGGCCACCGAGCCCTCGGCGACCTTGGCGCGGAAGTCCGAATAGCGGATCGAGGTGGCGCCCGCGTCGCCGCGCTGGCTGAACAGCGAGACGACCACGAACAGGGCCAGGAAGATCCCCCCCCAGATCATCAGGCCCTTCATCCACGGGTTTGCCGGGGGCTGCTCGTCGTTCATCGCGCGGAATCGTCCTTTGCCTAGACGCCCAATGTAGGCGGCGACCTCTGAATGGCAAGTTAGCGGCGGCGATCCGAGTGATCGTTTCGGCAAATGATCGCGAACCACCGGAACGCTTCGCCCCCGCGGCCCGCCGGCGCCGCGCGCCGGCTGGCCCGGCCCGCCTCTATTTCTCTATTTCGCGAGGGTATAGGCCGCCTTCCCGCTCGGCCGGATATAGCGCGGCATGGCGATGCCCTGGCGCTTCGCGCAATCCAGGATGATCTCCTCCATCGAGCCGGCATGGTCGGTCGAGAGATAGTTGCCCTCGGCGTCGAAGGCCACGTTGACCCCGCTGACCACCATGAAGCCCTCGACCGTCTCCGCGGCGTCCGCCGGGATGTCGAACGTGTGGGTCGTGCCGGGCGGCTCGTAGAGGTAGGAGCCCGGGGTCTGCGGATCGTCGGGATATTCGAGATAGCCCCAGGTGCCCTTGGTGGTGAAGAAATGCACCTGCCCGGTGTGGAAGTGCTGCGGCAGCCGCGTGCCCGGCGCATAGACCGCGTAGAGCACCCAGGTCGCATTGTCGGGATCGAGGAACAGCGGCCACAGCTTCATCCCCGGGATCAGGTGGTCGAGGTCGATCCCCGGCTCCTCGTGGATGTTGACGCTGAGCAGGCGGTCCTGCTGCTGGATGGCGGCGGGGAGGGGCATGGGCGGTCCTTTCTGTCCCGCCGTCTCTATCAGTCCCGGACCAGCTCGTAATCCCCCGCATCGTCGACCCGCGCGGTGGTGCTTCGCGGGTTGCGGCGTGGCGGCCGCAGCCGCCGGCGAGGTCGCGCCGGACGGCGCTGGGGCGGCGCACTGGCTGACCAGGCGCACGCCGGTGATTTCGGGCAGTTCGTGCTCGCGGGCGGCCATGTAGGCGCAGTAGTCGGCAGGGGATCGCGCCGCGCGGCAAGCTTGCGGTTGAGTTCGAAGGGCATCTCGGGCCATCCTCTCGCGGTGGTCCGGCACCCGAACGCCGGCCAGGTGTTGAGCGATGACCAGGAAGCGGGCAGGCGGTTCTCTCGACAGACCGTGCGGAGTTTCATGCAGTTGGCGAAGGAGTTGCACCACGTGCCGATCGGCCACCCGGTCTATGCCAGCATGGGCACGACCATTTTCGAGCACATGTCCGGCCTCGCCCGCGAGCTGGGCGCGATCAACCTCGGGCAGGGCTTTCCCGACGATCAGGGGCTCGCCAAAAACGGGGCGGCCGAACTGCTTGAGGCGGCGGCGCGGGCCTTGCGCGAAAAGTCGAACCAGTATCCGCCGAGCGGGGGCCTGCCCGAGCTGCGCGACGCGATCGCGGCCTTCTACGCCGCGCGGCAGGGCCTGGCGCTGAGCCGCGAGCAGGTGATCGTCACCTCCGGCGCGACCGAGGCGCTGGCCGCGGCGGTCTTCGCGCTGATCGAGCCGGGCGACGAGGTGATCCTGTTCGAGCCGGCCTACGACGCCTATGCCCCGCTGGTCCGCCGCGCCGGCGGCGTGCCGGTCTTCGTGCCGCTGCGGGCGCCCGGCTGGCGCTACGAGCGGGCCGCGATCGAAGCGGCGATCACGCCGCGGACGCGGGCGATGATGCTCAACGATCCGCTCAATCCGATCGGCAGCGTGGCGAGCGAGGCGGAGCTCGCCATGCTGGCCGAGCTTTGCGTAACCCATGATCTGGTCGCGATCTGCGACGAGGTTTGGGAAGAGGTCCGCTTCGACGGCCTGCGCCACCGCTCGCTCCTGGCGATGCCGGGCATGGCAGCCCGCGCGATCAAGATCGGCTCGGCGGGCAAGATCTTCGGGCTCACCGGCTGGAAGATCGGCTGGATCTGCGCCTCGCCGGAGCTCGCGCGGCTGGTCGGCCGGGCGCATCAGTTCCTGACTTTCACCACCCCGCCTGCGCTGCAATGGGCGGTGGCGGAAGGGCTGGCGCAGCCCGGCCAGTGGTTCGCCGCGCGCGACGCCGCCTGGGCCGCTTCGCGCCGGCGCCTCGCGCAAGGGCTCGCCGGAGCCGGCTTTACCGTCCTGCCGAACGCGGCGACCTGGTTCCTCTGCGTCGATCTCGCCGCCTCGGGGCTGGCGCTGGGCGACCGCGAGTTTTCCGAGCGCGCGGTGCGCGAGGCCGGCGTCGCCGCGATCCCGGTCTCGGCCCTGTTCGAGGGGGCGGATGCGCCCGGCCACATCGTCCGCTTCTGCTTCACCAAGCCCGACGCCCAGCTCGATTCCGCGGCCGGGCGCCTCGCCTCGTTCCGGCACGAACTGCGGTAAATCCCCCGATCGCGCTTGCGCGCCGCGCCATCCCTTGCAATGCAGCGGTCATGGCGGAGGCAGCCCCGAAAATGGACGCGCGGATGGTCCGGACGCAGCAGGCGCTGCGCACGGCCTTTCTCGCCCTGATCGAGCGCAAGTCGCTGGAGGACGTGTCGATCCGCGACATCGTGGCCGAGGCCGGGATCGGCTATGCCACCTACTTCCGCCACTACGCCTCGAAGGCCGATCTGCTCGAGGCCGTGGTCGCCGACGAGATCCACCAGTTGATCGAGCTCGCGCTCCCCGCGCTCAAGCCGCGCGACACCCTGCCGAGCAGCCTGGCGCTGTTCCACCACGTCGATGAGCACCGCGCGCTGTGGTCCGCCCTGCTCACCGGCGGCGCGGCGGGCACGATCCGCGAGGAATTCGCCAAGGTCGCGCGCGAGATCAGCGGTAAGAAGATCGGCCTGGAGAACTGGCTCCCGGCCGAGCTCGGCGTGCTCTACGGCGTGTCCGGCACGGTCGAGATCATCGCCTGGTGGTTGCGCCAGGACCCGCCCTTCCCGATCGACCGGATCGCCGAGATTCACGACCGGCTGGTGTTGACGCCTACCGTGGCGAACGCGGTGATCCGGGATTAGGTGTGTGGTCCCGGAATGAGCTGGTGCGGATCGATTTTGAAGATCGATGGGTCTATAGTCCAGGCTTCGCAGATGACCCGATAGGATGTTCGCCATCGCAAAGCCTTGAGGGTCTTTGCGAATTTCTATGCGGTGACATCAATTATACAACAGGTGCGATAATCTATAAACTAAGGGATATTTAGGGGTTATCGTACCTGTTGTCACCGTAAATGAATTTAACTTCAGATGAAGCGACCCTTCTTGAGCCGCTTGGCGTAGAGCGACATCCTGAAGCCCTCCTTCGAAGGGGTCGTTCCGCCGTACCTCGCTGTGGCTCATTTCACACACATTGATGCGCAATTGCATGGGAACGCTGTTCTATCTCGCTTGAAGGTCTAATCCTGCTAAAGGAAGCGCGAGGGTTGCGGTGCGGAAGAACACCGGGTGTGAGCTCCATTTTGGTATATCGACCATGAAGTCGACCCTCTAATTTTGGTCTATCGGCCATGAAGTGAGAGGAACATTTTACCTATGCGACATATTGGTAAGCTCGCCTTCGCGAGCGCAAGCCTTCTGGCCTTCGCCACTCCGGTCTATGCGCAGGACGCTGCTTCCGATAGCGGGAAGAGCGATGCGGACATCGTAGTGTCGGCACGCCGGCAGGACGAGCGGCTTATCGATGTTCCCAAGTCGGTGAGCGTGGTCAACGCTGACACCCTCAACAAGCTGAAAATCCGCCAGTTCGGCGATATCCAGTCGGTTGTTCCCGGCCTGAGTCTGCTGGAGGCGCCGACCGGATACACGCAGAAGACCACGATGCGCGGCGCCGATTTCGACGTGAACTCGGGCGCCGATGCGACCGTGGACTTCTACCTCAACGATGCCTCGATCCAGCAAGGCTATCTGTTCCGCTCGCTCTACGACATCGGCCAGATCGAGGTCCTGAAGGGTCCGCAGGGCACCCTGCGCGGCCGCGCGACTCCGTCGGGGTCGATCACCTTCACCACGCATCAGCCCGACCTCAACGAATACGGCGGCTATGCGGATGGCACGATCGGCAGCGAAAACACCGGCTGGAACCTTCAAGGCGCGGTCAACGTGCCGATCGTCAAGGACGTGCTGGCCATCCGCGTGGCGGGCGTGGTCGATCACAACAAGGGTAACGGCGTCGAGAATGTCTGGTCCCCGACCGAACACCCGTTCCAACATACCTGGAGCGGCCGCGTCAGCGTGCGGTTCGAACCGACGAGTGACTTGCAATTCAACGTCACTTACCAGCACATGGTCGAGGACTTCCGTTCCTACGACCAGACCCAGTCGGCCTGCCTGTTCGATGGTGGTGGAGCCTGCGATCCGACCTATCCGCTCGTCACTGCCGAGGATCGTCTCTCTACCGTCAATGGCGCGCGGACCTTCCATGAGGTCTTTGATATCATCAACGGCCGGGCGGACTGGCATTTCGCTGGGCAGAAGCTGAGCTATGTCGGCCAGTATGCCAAGGGCAAGTTCCTGGCGGTCACCCCGCTGGATCTCGCGGCCATCTATGCGCCTTATGCCATTACTCCACTCCAGGATACCTATTCGACGAACGAGTATCAGTCGCACGAATTGCGGCTGTCGTCGGAAAATCGGATCGCCGGCATTTTCGATTACACGGTGGGCTTCTTCTATATCGATACGCCTACCAGTAACGCCATCGTCTATCCAGGCACAACGCCAACGTATGTGCTCAACTACGGGGATCGGAAAGAGGCCAGCATCTTCGGCAACATTACGGCTCATGTCACCGACAAGCTCGAAATTTCGGCGGGCATCCGGCACATGCTGAAGGCGACCAACGAGTCCTATCTGCTTTTAGGCGGCAGTGATCTGAATGGGACGGGCGCCACTATGGTTCCGAGCCCGACGCTCAGCATCCATCCGACGATCTGGAGCGCCTCCGCATCCTATCACTTCACGCCGGACTTCATGGTCTATGCCAGTGCCGGCACGTCGTTCCGCCAGGGCCTTCAGTCTGTTGGGCCGGTGCTTACGCCGAGCCAGTACGGGGCAGGACTGCTGGCAGGCTCGTCGATATTCCAGTACGTCAACACCAAGTCGGAATATTCACACTCCTATGAGGTGGGTATCAAAACCGAGTTCGCCGATCACCGGGGAACTTTCAACATCAGCTACTTCCATCAGAATTTCAGCAATTTCCTATTTGCCAATGCCGCTACGAACTGGATCGTCGGTTACGGAAGCTATGGCTATGACTCCGATCTGGCCAATGCGCTTCCGATCCAGGTCAGCGGCCTGGTGGCGAACGTTCCGGTGAAGATCGACGGTATCGAAGCAGACGCCTCGTTCCGGTTCTCGCCGAACTTCAACATCGGTGGATCGCTCAGCTACGTGAACAGCCGGATCACCGGCGGCACGATCGCCTGCAATCCCGTGAACATCGCGGGCGCTACTCCCACAGTTGCGGAGATCGAAGCCGCTTCGCAGGGTGGCAACGGTGACGTCGCGCAGTGCGATGCGAAGGGACGCCCGGCATCGTTCTCGCCGAAGTTCACCGCTTCGGTCCGGGCCGAATACAATCACCGCCTGGACGGCACTAAGGACGCCTACCTCCGTGGCCAGTTGAGCTATTACGGCGCAACCCCGCTGAACACTGACGTCCCGTTCAACAAGCAGGATCCCTATGTGCTGCTCAACCTCTATCTGGGTGCGCGTGACACCAGCGGGCGGTGGGATCTGTCGTTCTTCGTGAAGAACGTGACCAACACCAAGGCGATCCTCGCCGCCAATGGCGGTAACGTGATCCAGGCGACGGGAACCACGGCTTCGCCCTATGCGACGATTGGTTATACCCAGCCGCGCGAGGCGGGCCTGAACCTTCGCGTGGCCTTCGGGTCCAAGTAAGGCCAGGCTTCACGCCCGATTTGGAGGCTGGCTTTCGTCAGTACTCATGCGGGAAATCAAAGCTGACGGCCGGGAGGAAGCTCCCGGCCGTTTTTATTGAGTGCGAGTTGAGTTACGGTTACAGGTACGAAAACCCCTAAACTTGGAGCTATTTAAGGGTTTTCGCGCCTATAACCGTAATAACGTAATAACCTCCGAAATGTGCGATCAGCCGCACTCGGAACAATTTCGTCCGCCTGACGCCCGACCATCCATGCCTCCTGCCATCACCAGGAAGCATATGTAGCTTGCCTCAGTTCCGGGTGACTAGGCCGTCGCCGCCGTCAGGTCGATCGGCAGGCTCCGCACGCGCTTGCCGGTCGCTTCGAACAAGGCATTGGTCAGCGCCGGGATCACCGGGGGCAGCGCGGGTTCGCCCAGGCCCGTGGGATTGTTGTCGCTGAGCACGAATTCGACCGCGATCTCGGGCGCCAGCGTGTGCCGCGCCACCGGGTGATCGTGGAAGTTCGACTGGTCGGCCCGACCATCGGTGAAAGTCATCGCCTGGCCCAGCGCCTGGCCGAGCCCGTCGATGATCGAGCCCTTGACCTGGTTGAGGGCATCCGAGGGATGGATGATCTGCCGTCCGACGTCGCCGGCGGCCCAGACGCGCGGCACGGCGATCTCCTCGCCGGTGACCTTCACCTCGACCACTTCGGCGAAATAGCCCGCGTGGCTGTAGTAGAAGGCCAGGCCGTAGCCCGTGCCCTTGGCCTTCTTCCGCTTGTTCCAGCCCGACATCGCGACGGCCTTCTCGATAACGCCGCGCGCCCGGCCGGTATGGAACCCGGCGCGGCCCGGGCGTGCCGAGGGCAGTTCGCGGGGGCTCCCGAGCAGCTCGATCATCAGCGCCGGCAGGTCCTTGCCCGCGGCCAGCGCGACCTCGTCGAGGAAGGACTGGCTGGCGAAGGCGATCGCGTTGGAGAAGGGCGCGCGCATCGGTCCGGTCGGGATCGTCGTCTCGATGTTGGTCTGGCCGAGCAGCAGGTTGTCGACCAGGCCCGCCGGGAATTCGCCCGCGTTCATGTCGCCGCTGCGCACGGTCTTGCCGTTCGTCATGAAGCCGACGAGGTGGTTGGAAAAGCCGGTGAGCCTGCCCGAGGCGTCGAGCAGCGCTTCGTAGCTATGCCACCCGCCCGGGCGGTAGAAGCCGTGGCCGGTGTCCTCCTCGCGGCTGACGATCATCTGCACCGGGGTGCCGGGGACCTGCTTGGCGATGGCGCCGGCCTGGACCATCGTGTCGTTGATCAGCCGCCGCCCGAAGCCGCCGCCCATCCGCGTCAGGTGGACGGTGATCGCGTTCGGCTCGATGCCGAGCACTTTGGCGACCGCGGCGATGCCGGGGCCGGGCAACTGGGTTGGGGCCCAGAACTCGAGCTTGCCGTCCCGGTAGAGGGCGGTGCAGTTCTGCGGCTCCATCGGCATGTGGTTGACGAAGGGATAGGCGTACTTGGCGGTGACCCGCTTCGCCGCGCCCGAGCGCGCTGCGGCCAGATCGCCGTCCTGGCGCACGGTGATGACCGGGGCCCGGTCGAGCAGGCCGGCGGCCTTGGCGGCATAGGCGGCGCTCGAATGGCCCGCGCCGTGGGCATCGTCCCACTCGGCCTTGAGCGCGTTGCGCGCGTCGTAGGCCAGCCACCAGTGCGTCGCGACGATCGCCACGCCGTCGACCAGCTCGCTGGGCTCGCCGTTGCCCTTGACCGTGAAGGCGTGGCGCACGCCGGGACGCTTGAGCACTTCGGTCAGGTCGGCGCTCTTGAGGCTGGCGCCGATCACCGGGCTACGCTGGTAGAAGGCGTAGAGCATGCCGGGCAGGCGCGTATCGAGCCCGTAGATCGGCTTGCCCTTGACGATTCCTGGGGCGAACTTGCTCGGCGCCGAGGTGCCGACGAGCGTGAATTGCTTCGGGTCCTTGAGCTGGAGCTGGGCCAGGTCGGGCGCGGGCAAGGTCGCGGCCTTGGCGGCGAACTGGCCGTACGGGGCAGAGCGCTTCGAGGTGGCGTGGCTGACCACGCCCTTGGCCGTCGTCAGCTCGCCCACCGGCACGCCCCAGTCCGCGGCGGCGGCGCGCAGGATCAGGTCGCGCGCAGCGGCGCCGGCCTGGCGCATCGGCATGTAGTTCATCGGCACCGCGGTCGAGCCCCCGGCCATCTGCGGGCCGTAGAGCGCCTGGTTGGCATCGGCCTGGCGGACCACCAGGCTCGCCCAGTCGGCGTCGAGTTCCTCGGCGATCAACTGGGGCAGGCTGGTGCTGATCCCCTGGCCGATCTCGGGGTTCTTCGACATGATCGTGACGACGTTGTCCGAGCCGATCGAGACAAAGGCGGTGATTGGCGTCGAGGTTGCGGTGGCGCCGAAGGCCGCAGCGGGCAGCGCGGCCTCAAGCATCAGCCCGCCGCTGGCGAGCGCGCTGACCTGGAGGAAGGAGCGGCGAGAGAGGAGGGCAGCCTCAGGCATTGCGTTTTTCACTGCCGTCGAGCTTGGCGGCGACCGCCACGATCGCATCGCCGATCCGGTTGTAGCAGGCGCAGCGGCAGATGTTGCCGGCCATGACCTGGGCTGCCTCGCCGCGAGTGACCTTGGGGTTCTCGGTGAGCAGGGCGGTCGCCTGCATGATCTGCCCGGCCTGGCAATAGCCGCACTGCATCACGTCGTGCTCGAGCCAGGCCTCCTGGAGGGCGGCGCCGACTTTGGTCTCGCCGATCGCCTCGATCGTGACGACCTTGCCCTGGCCGACCGCCGCAAGCGGATAGGAGCACGAGCGCACAGCAGCCCCGTCGACATGCACGGTGCACGCCCCGCAAGCTGCGACTCCGCAGCCGAACTTCGCCCCGAGCAGCCCGAACTCGTCACGCAGCACCCACAGCAGCGGCATCTCTCCCGGCAGATCGGTCTGCCGGTCCTTGCCGTTGATATTGACTGATATGCTCACGGCGCGACCTCCGGCGGGGAGTACCAATGCTTTTCCGCAGCAAAATCACGCCTCGGCTCGATCCGGTCAAGATCGGCTATCGTTATGAGCGGCATAGATGCAAAAACTGCAATCAATCTGAACCTTTTCGCACTTGCACAATTTTGCTGCATGAGCGAAATAGACGGTGCCTTTCAGGCATCCTCTCCCAAAACTTCAAGGGCCCGGCCGGCAACGACCGGGCCTTTTTTTGTCTCGATTTCCCGCGAGGATCGCGAAGAAGAAAAGAGGGCTGGTTCACGCGAAGATGCCGGGCTGCGCCGCCGGCACGCCATCTTCGTGTCTTGGCGAACCTCGCGTAAAACGAATGGTCAGCTCCAGGCCGCTTCGGGCGGCAGGCTCATCAGGATCGCATCGATGTTGCCGCCGGTCTTCAGGCCGAACAGCGTGCCGCGATCGTAGACCAGGTTGAATTCGGCATAGCGCCCGCGCCATTCGAGCTGGCGGCGCTTGTCCTCGGGTGTGAAGCCCATGCCCATCCGGCGGCGGACCAGCTTGGGGAAGACCGCCAGGAACGCCTCGCCCACGGCTTGGGTGAAGGCGAAGTTGGCTTCCCAGGCTTCGGGGCCTTCGCATTCGAGATGGTCGTAGAAGATGCCGCCGACCCCGCGATGGACCTTGCGGTGCGGGATGTAGAAATAGTCGTCCGCCCACTTCTTGTAGCGTTCGTAATAGTGCGGCCCATGGGCGTCGCAGGCGGCCTTGAACGCAGCATGGAACTCGGCCGTGTCTTCCTCATAGGGGATCGGTGGGTTGAGATCGCCGCCGCCGCCGAACCAGGCCTTGGTCGTGGTCAGGAACCGGGTGTTCATGTGGACCGCCGGGACATGCGGGTTGGCCATGTGCGCGACCAGGCTGATGCCCGTGGCGGAGAAGGCGGGCTGGTCGGCGCTAGCGCCGTTGATCGTGCCGGCGAAATCGGTGGCGAGTTCGCCGACGACGGTCGAGACGTTGACCCCGACCTTCTCGAAGACCTTGCCTTTCATCAGGCCGCGGGTGCCGCCTCCCGTCTCGCCCTCGGCCCCACCTTCGACTGCGGCGCGCTTCCAGGGGTCGTACTGGAAGCTGGCATCGGAACCGGCCTCCCGCTCGATCGCCTCGAACTCGGTGCAGATGCTGTCGCGCAGGCTCTCGAACCAGGTGCGGGCGCGGGCGGTGTAGGGAGTCCAGTCGGTCATCGCAGCGCGCTTGCCAAAATGGGGAGGCAAGGGCAAGGACAGCGCATGGTTCCCTTTCTGTTCGTCAATGAGGAAATGCGCCTGGTCGGCGGCCGCGCGCTGTTCTGGCCGCGCGAGAATGCGCTGCTGGTGGCGGACCTGCATCTCGAAAAGGCGAGCTTCTTCGCCAAGCGCGGCCAGATGTTGCCGCCCTACGACAGCCGCGAGACCCTGGGGCGGATCGCCGAGGCCTTGCGTGAGACCGGGGCGCGACGGGTTTTCTGCCTGGGCGACAATTTCCACGACAGCGCGGGGACCCAGCGGCTGGAGGATCACGCCGCCGGCATGCTCGCTGCGCTGACCCGGGCGACCGACTGGGTCTGGATCACCGGCAACCACGATGCCGATGCGGTGCTCGCGGAAGGAACCCTGGCCGAAGAGCTCGAGGTCTCGGGCCTGATCCTGCGCCACCGCACCAGGCGTGGTGAGGTGCGGTCCGAGCTGTCCGGCCACTGGCATCCCAAGCTTACCCTGTCGGCGCGAGGACGGCGCATCGCCCGGCCCTGCGCGGTGGCCAGCGAGACTCGGCTGATCCTGCCCGCATTCGGTGCGCTGACCGGCGGAATGAATGCGGCCGACCCGGCGATCCTCTCGGCCATGCAGCCGGCGAAAGCGATCAATGCCTTGGTCCCCGCAGCAGGCCGGCTCGTGCACTATCCGCTTTGGCGCGCGTAAACCTTTCAGCCTTAACGAACCCGCTTCCCTGTCCCGACGATTCGCACTAAGGGACCGGCACAATCGGATTCCCGACAACCATCTAGGAGATCGAGCTATAGCTCCCCCACCCCGGCGCATGATGACGCCCCCCGTCAAGAGCGGGCCCCGCTACAATGAGATGATCGTCTCCGACAAGGTCCGCGTGATCGACGAGAACGGCGAGAATCTGGGCGTCATGTACACTCGCGAGGCGATCGCCCAGGCGGCGGATGTCGGCCTCGACCTGGTGGAGGTTTCTCCCAACGCGGACCCGCCGGTCTGCAAGTTCCTCGATGTCGGCAAGTTCCGCTACGAGGCGCAGAAGAAGGCCAATCTCGCCCGCAAGACCCAGAAGACGCAGGAGATCAAGGAGATCAAGATGCGTCCGAACATCGACGACCACGATTACGACGTGAAGATGCGCAACGTCTTCCGCTTCATCGAGGACGGCGACAAGGTGAAGGTCACCCTGCGCTTCCGCGGCCGTGAGCTCTCGCACCAGCAGCTCGGCATGAACCTGCTGCGCCGCGTGCAGGACGATGTGGCGGAGGTCGCCAAGATCGAGGCCTATCCGCGCATGGAAGGCCGTCAGATGCTGATGGTCCTCGCGCCGAAATAGGCGCTTTGTTGCTGTTTCAGCCTGGCTGAAACAGTGCGGCACCGGCCCGCTGCCGCCTCCCCGCAAGTGGAAGGTCACTCCAATCAGGCGGGCGCAGGTTCCTTCGGGGATTGGCGCCCGCTCTGTCTGGGCGCATGCCAAGCAGGATTCCGGCCAGCGCGGCGCGGCCCGTGCGACCCGCCAAGCGCCGCTGGCCCGGCGCGAGTTGCGCATCCTGCTCGGGGAGCGGTTCCGCCGCATCCCGGAGTTCCGGGCCAAGGCGGGCGCGGATACCACCGTGTTCCCCGGGCTGATGTCGATCCGCAATCTGCCGCTGGTCTGGGAGGTCGCCGGCAAGCCCTGATAACGGCCATCCTGTCTCGCATCGGCCTAAAAGCGCCGATCACGGCTCGGTTTAATACGTTCTATTACAATCCAGAGATTGACCCGGGGATCGTTTGCCGGAACATGTCGCGCTACGGGAGAGGCATCAAAAATGACGCAATACATGGGCGAACTGGCCAAGAACTGGCGTCCGCTGCTGGCCGCGACGATCGGCATCGGCACGGGCATGTCGCTGGCCGGGACGGTCATCAGCACGATGGCGCCCTCGTTGATCCGCGAAAACGGCTGGACGCCGGAAGCTTTCGCCTATGTCGGTTCGCTCGGGCTGTTCTCCTCGCTGGCGCTGCCTTTCGTCGGTCGGCTCGCCGACGTGCTCGGGGTGCGGATGACCGCGCTGATCGGCATGATCGCCCTGCCGCTGGTCTACCTCGGGTTCAGCCTGATGGACGGTTCGATCACCATGTACAGCGTGCTGTTCGTCGCCCAGGGCGTGATCGGGATGACGACCACCGCGACGGTCTATTGCCGCCTGCCGGTGCAATATATCAAGCAGAACCGCGGCCTGGCCCTGGCGATCGTCGCTTCGGGACCGGCGCTGTTCGGAATGATCGTCGGGCCGGTGCTCAACACCATCGTGGAAACCCAGGGCTGGCGGACGGGCTACCAGTTCCTCGCCGTCTTCGCGGTGGTGATGGGGGTGATCACCTTCCTGCTGATCCCGCCCGGATCGCGGACCCAGGGCGTGGTCTCGACCCGGCGCCGGGCGCGCGAGGACTATCCGATGATCTTCCGCAGCTCGGCCTTCTGGATGCTGGGCGCCTCGATGCTGCTCTGCAACCTGCCGCAGACGATCCCCCAGGCCCAGCTCAAGAACCTGATCCTGGAGAACGGGATGACCGGCATGATGATGGGCCAGGCGACGATCGCCATGCTGGCCGGACAGATCTCGGGCCGCCTCATCGCCGGCTTCGCGATCGACCGGATGAACCCCTACCGGGTCGCCTTCCTCACCATGGCGCTGCCCAGCATCGGGCTGTTCCTGCTCGCCAGCAGCATGGACACCTATGCGGTGATCCTGCTCTCGGTCTACTTCATCGGCTTCACCTTCGGGGCCGAGGGCGACGTCGTCGCCTATCTCGTCGCCCGGCGCTTCGGGGTCGATGTCTATTCCTCGGTGATGGGCCTGATCACGGCGATCACCTCGGCCTCGACCTCGCTGGGCGCGATCCTGCTCGGCTATACCCTCAGCCAGACGCACAGTTTCAACCTGTTCCTGATCATCACCGGGGTTTCGGTGATCGCCGGCTCGTTGCTGCTCCTGCTGCTCGGCCGGGCGGAGGCGCCCGCGCCCGAACCTCAACCGGCCTAAGCGCTCCAGCGCAGCGGATTCACGACATGCAATATATCGGCGAACTGGCCGCGGCTTGATCCTCGACAGGACCAAGAGCTTCGACCTGTTCCTGATCATCTCGGGCACGGCGGTCCTGATCGGCGCGGCGCTGCTCCTGCTGCTCGGCTGCGGCCAGGAGCCGACGGAGGCGGAGCAGGCGATCGAGGAAGAAGTGCCGCATCCCGGGGGGCCACCAGCGGCAGGTGTAAGCAGCGCTCGGGTCTGAATTTGGCTTCGCCGAATCAGGCTACGGCACCGCCCGCCCTCTCAGCCCTTCCACTCGCGCCGCTCCTCGGCGGCGCGGAGGACTTCGTAGGCCAACTGCAGCGCCTGGAACGCCTTGGCCGCTTCGGCATCGCCGGGGCGGACGTCGGGATGCACCTCCTTGGCCTTGGTCCGCCAAGCCTTCTTGACCGCGTCGTGATCGGCGTCCGGCTCCAGTCCCAGCACTTCCAGCGCGCGCAGTTCGTCGCGGCTGCGGGTGCCGTCGCCCGAGCTGGCCCAACCGTAGTGCGCAGACTCGCGGTAACCGGAATTGTCGCGCGTCTCGGCGCTTTCGCGCGCCGCGGCCTCCTCGGCATCGAGGCCGGCGAAATAGTCCCAGCCCGAATTGTACTCGGCGGCATGGCGCTGGCAGAAATACCAGCGGTCGGGGCTGTTCGGCGATTTGGGCGCCGGGCAATCGCCCGCATCGGTGCAGCCGGCGCGGTCGCAGAGGCGGACGGTCACGGCTTCGCGCGCGGCGCCATAGCTGCGCCAGCGGGGAAAGCCCCAGTCGTTGGATCGGCGTGGTGCGCGGCTCATAAGCTTTGAAGATAGGCCCCCCGAGCGATGGCGCGCAAGGGTTTCGGCCATTCCGGGAAAATCGACAGTCAGCGAAAATTAATCTGCCGCCGTTAATGCTGCATTGCAAAATTATATAGCGATAGCTATAGTAACCCTAGTTAGCATAACGGAAGCCCGATCATGAGCCGCCAACTCGCCTTTTCCTCGACGATCTCGGTCATGGTCATGGCCGCCTTCGCTCTTTCGGCGACGGTGAAGGCGCAGGACCTCGCTGCGCGCACCCCGCCCGCGCCGGTCGTGGCGGCGAGCGGTCGCTGACCGCCCGCGCTACGATCTTCAATCCAGCGTAATCGTCACCGCGCGGCGGTTCTTGGCCCAGGCCGCTTCGTCCGAGCCGAGCGCGAGCGGGCGCTCCTTGCCCAGGCTGACCGTGGTCAGCCGCGCCGAATCGATGCCCTGGCTGACCAGGTAGTTCTTGGCCGCATTGGCGCGGCGCTCACCCAGCGCGAGGTTGTAGTCGCGGGTGCCGCGTTCGTCGCAGTGCCCTTCGATTGTCGCCTTCTTGCCCGGATAGCGCGAGAGCCACTGGGCCTGCTGGGCGAGTGCGGCGGCGTCCTGGCTGTCGATGTTGTAGCGGTCGGTATCGAAGAAGATCGTGTCCGCGCCCATCATCTGCGCCACGAAATCGGCCTGGCTGCCGGGGATCGCGCGACCGAGGCTGCCGTCGCCGCCGTTCTCGGTGGCCGTCGCCGTGCCCGGTTCGGGCGGCAGTTCCTTGGGGGGCTTCTTGGTGCAGGCGGCAAGCGCGGCGCTGGTCATCAGGATCAGCGCGGCGGTCTTGAGGCTGGCGCGGGTCGGCATGATGTTTCCTTTCGATCGAGGCCGGGAGGATTGTCTCTAGCGGGCCACTATCCGTGGCATAACCTATCTCTCAGATGAACGCGCTACTCGCGGACCGGCCCCCAGGCCGGATCCGATCCGTCGACGGGGGTCGGCAGGCGGCGTTCGTTGCGCCCGGTCAGGTCGACCTGCCACAGCTCGGTCTTGCCCGAGCCTTTCGCGGTGCGGAAGAACTGGATGATCCGGCCGTTGGGCGCCCAGGTCGGCGCCTCGTCCTGCCAGCTATCGGTCAGATGGCGCATCGAGCCGCCGCTCGGGCTCATCACCGCGACGCGCAGGTTGCCGGCGATGTGAGTGAAGGCGATCTGGTCTCCGCGCGGAGACCACTCGGGCGTCGCGGCACGGCCGCCGAAGAAGCTGATGCGCTTCTGGTCGCTGCCGTCGGCGTTCATGACGTAGACCTGCTGGCTGCCCGAACGGTCGCTTTCGAAGACGATCTTGCTGCCGTCGGGCGAATAGGACCCGCCGATCGAGATGCCCGGCGTATTGGTCAGTTGCGTGGAGGGGCCGCCCTGGGCCGAGACGCGGTAGATGTTGGTGTTGCCGCCGACCGCCATCGAATAGAGGATGCTGCGCCCGTCGGGCGACCAGCGCGGCGCGAAGGTCGGGTTGCGGTTCTGGGCGACGAGGCGCTGCGAATTGCGCTCCAGGTCGTAGACGTAGATTCGCGGTTGGCCGTTGAGGTAGCTCAGGTAGACGATCGACTTGTAGTCGGGCGAATAGCGCGGCGTGAGGGCCGTGGCCTGGCCGGTGGTGATGAAGCGGTGGTTGGCGCCGTCCGAATCCATGATGGCGAGGCGCTTCATCCGGCGGTTCTTGGGGCCGGTCTCGGCGATATAGGCGATCCGGCTGTCGAAGAACGGGCTTTCGCCGGAGAGCCGCGAGTAGACCGCATCGGCGCACTTGTGCGCGGCGCGGCGCCAGTCGGCCGGCGGCACGGTCCATTCGGCCTTGCGCAGCGGCTGCTTCAGCGCGACATCGTAAAGATAGCACGAGACTGCCAGTTGCCCGCCCTCGACCGCGCGGACCGAGCCGTGGACCAGCATTTCCGCGCCGCGGCCCGACCAGGTGCCGAATTCCGGCGCAGGGACCTGCGCCATGCTGGGGCGGGGCAGCGTATCGGGGCCGGTCGGCTTGAACAGGCCGTTGTTCTTGAGATCGGAAGTGATGACCTGCGCCAGGGCCCGGCCGAGCTGGTCGGTCGAGCCCGCGCTGGCCGAGGTCGGCACGTCGCGGTCGGTCGCGAAGGAGGGGATCGCGATGCCGAGGTCCTGCCACGCGCTGTCGTCGGTGACATCGATCGCGGCTTCCGCGGCGGCGGGAGGGGGCGAAGCGGGCTGCGCGAAGGCCGGGCTCGACGAAAGCACCAGCAAGGCGATCAGTGTGCGGCTCTTCATCTAGGTGCTCTTCCTGAATCTAAGAGGAGGGAGGTTCTTCCAGGCATCGTACAGTTCGTCCGGCAAGTCGAATGGAGCGGACAACTGTACCGCCCTGATTGCTTCTTCGGCATGACGTCCTGCCTGCGCGCGATTCGAATCGTCAATGCCTTCCTGACCCACTACCCGCGGCGGGCGGGCGAGGGAGCCGTCGCGATTGAGCTCGATCGACAATATGGTGACGAGCTTCTCGGTGTTGACGCCTTGCGGAACCCTGCCCTGCCAATTCGGGCGCACCTTGCGCAGGACCGCTTGGCTGAGCGCCATGCGAACCTGCGGACCGGCGGCGGCGGCCGGCGGATTGCGCGACTGCCCGGCATTCTGCGCCCCCGGGGTGCCCTTCAGGAAATCGTCGCCGATCCGGCTCGCCCCCGCGGGCCGCTGCTGCGGCGCGGGCTGGGGCCGGGCCTGAGCCGGCCGGGCCGCGGGCTGAGGCTGCGGACGCGCCTGCGGCTGGGCGCGCGGCGGGACGGGGCGTG
>JASGGH010000011.1:0-54149 GCA_047605105.1 Novosphingobium sp.
CTTGCGCTTGTACCAAGATTTGGTACCCTCTCCACATGGTAGCCAAGAACACCTCGATCGCCCTCGGCAAACCGTTCACCGACTTCGCCCGGCAAAAGGTCGAATCCGGTGAATTTGGCTCGACCAGCGAGGTCGTGCGCGAGGCGATGCGGCAGTACATGGCCGAGGATGCGCGGATCGTGGCGCTGCGCCAGATGATCCAAAAGTCGCTCGACAGCGGCCCGGCGCGGCCGTTCGATATCGATGCTTGGTTCGAGGACAAGTTCGGCAAGGAATGAAGCGCAAGCTCGTCTATCGTCCCGACGCCCTCGCCGATCTGAACGAGGTGGAAGCCTATACCCGCAGCACCTGGGGCGACGAGCAAGCGAAACGCTACGTCGCGGTTCTGGTCGCCGACATCAAGGCGCTCCGCCTGTCGGCCCTGCGCCATCCGCTCTACGACGCGATCCATCCCGGCCTACGGCGGAGGCGGAGCGGGATGCACCATATCTACTATCTCGCCTCGGAGACGCAGGCCGAAGTGCTTAACATCATCCACGCCCAGCGCGATCCGGGACTGCATCTGAAAGTGGAGACCTGGCGGGACGAGTGACGGCTGCTCCTCACTCCCCGCAGCGGAACCCGTATTTCGCGTGGACCCGCTGCCGGCCCATGGCGGCCTCGACCGAAAGATCGCCGTTGCAGGTGACGTCGGGCAGCCACAGGCCAGGTAGGCCTCCCCGCTTTCCGAAGTCAGCACGCCCTTCACGGTGCGCTGGGCGATGACCTTGCCTTTCTCGTCACGCGCGCGGAGCGTGATCGGCGCGTCGGAAAAGGCCTCGCCGTTGCCCTTGGCATCCTTGGCGGCAAGAACGGGGACGATCGCCAATGCGTCGTCGGCCGGACCTTCGAGGCCGCTCCCGCCGATCACCAAGTTCCAAGTGCCGTCAGCCTGTTCGCCTTTGAGCAGGTCCGGCGACAGCGTACCGCTGTTGCGGTTGACCACATGGATGCGGATCTCGCCGAGGTGGAGGCGGGCGGTGTCGGTCTGGGCATTCGCGGCAGCAGGCAGCGCGAGAAATATTGATAGCGTGAGCAGTAAGGCCGCGAGGTTCCTGTTCATCACTCCAAGTTTCCACGATGGCCCGGCAGCGTCAATCGGTTGGATTTGACAGACCGTGCACCCTTACCAGCACCGTCCGCCGTCGCCCGCGCCGCAAGAGCCACGCTAGAACTAAGCCGATCACTCCGATCGCAATTGCAACACCGATCCAGTGCCAAACGCCGAGCGGACTGCGCCAATGGCGTTCCGCTGGAATTTGGCGCAACACGGTGCCTTCCTGAGGCGCGATGACGCTGTCGGGGTCGAGGGCCGTTCCCGCGAGAATAGCACGAATGTTCGCCACGCCTTGCCGGGAATAGGGCAGGATAAATTCTCCGGAGCACGGCGCCTGCAGAATTTGCAGGATATCTGGGCGGCGGCTCGCGAAGGTCGTGGCGCTTGGTCCACGTAAAGGCAGACCAAGCCGGTCGGCGCGGACCACGGCGAAGATCGACGGTTCCGCAACATACAACGGATCGGGCAGGTCAAAAGTCGAATTGTGCCAGTAAAGCTGGATTTCGCCCGAAGCTTGCCCCTTGATCATTTCCTGCACGACAACAGTGATTAGGGCATAGTCGCTTAGGGTACCGGGTTGCTCAGGGGAAACGATCTCATAGCGCGTCACCTTGCCCGTGAAGACCGCATCGGCCTGGCGGATGTCCTCGATCTTGAACGGCGCCAAGTCGATGCAGGCCTGGGCTGGATACGGAACGGCGAGCAAAACAAAGACAGCAACACCTATTGTTCTGAAGAGCGATAACCTCGTGAATATTGCGAAGAACATTGCCTGAAGTTACCCCGCCCATATTCTCCCGTCAAACCAAAAGGGCCGGAGCTTTCGCCCCGGCCCTTCCGTATCGCGTGAAGCAAACCCGCCTCAGTACACCCGCTTCTTCGGCTTGATGTACTCGACGTCGTCGGTCAGCGTGAACTCGTGCACCGGGCGGTAGTCGATCCGAACCGCGCCACCCTTGCCGCCCCAGCCTTCGAACCAAGCGGCGGTGTGCTTCATCCAATTCTTGTCGTCGCGCTCGGGGAAGTCCTCGTGGGCGTGGGCGCCGCGGCTTTCCTTGCGGTTGTGCGCGCCGTGGAGGGTGACGGTCGCCTGGCTGATCAGGTTGTCCAGCTCCAGGGTCTCGACCAGGTCCGAGTTCCAGATCAGCGAGCGGTCGGTGACGTGGATGTCCTGCATCCGCTCATAGGCCTTGGCCAGCTTGACCTTGCCCTCGGCCATCAGTTCATCGTTGCGGAACACCGCGGCGTGCTGCGACATCGCGCGCTGCATGTCGAGGCGGACCTGGGCCGTGGGCGAGCCGCCCTTGGCGTTGCGGAAGTGGTCGAGGCGGCCGAGCGCCATGTCGGCCGAATCCTTCGGCAGCTCGTCGTGGGCGGTGCCCGGCGTAATCAGCTCCTTGAGGCGGTGGCCCGTAGCGCGGCCGAAGACCACGAGGTCGATCAGCGAGTTCGAGCCCAGGCGGTTGGCGCCGTGGACCGAGACGCAGGCCGCCTCGCCCACCGCGAAGAGGCCGGGGACGACCGTCTCGGGATTGCCGTCGGCGCCGATCGTCATGACCTCGCCGTGGTAGTTCGTCGGAATGCCGCCCATGTTGTAGTGGACGGTCGGCACGACCGGCAGCGGCTGGCGGGTCAGATCGACGCCGGCGAAGATCTTGCCGCTCTCGGTGATGCCCGGCAGGCGCTCGGCGAGCACCTCGGGAGCGATGTGGTCGAGGTGCAGGAAGATGTGGTCCTTGTTCGGACCGACGCCGCGGCCCTCGCGGATCTCCAGCGCCATCGAGCGGCTAACGACGTCGCGCGAGGCGAGGTCCTTGGCGCTCGGCGCATAGCGTTCCATGAAGCGCTCGCCCTCGGAATTGGTGAGGTAGCCGCCCTCGCCGCGCGCGCCTTCGGTGATCAGCACGCCCGCGCCGTAGATCCCAGTCGGGTGGAACTGGACGAATTCCATGTCCTGCAGCGGCAGGCCCTGGCGCAGCACCATGCCGCCGCCGTCGCCGGTGCAGGTGTGGGCCGAGGTGGCGGTGAAGTAGGAGCGCCCGTAGCCGCCGGTCGCCAGGACCACGGCCTTGGAACGGAAGCGATGGATCGTGCCGTCGTCCATGCACAGCGCGATGACGCCGCGGCACTCGCCGTTCTCCATGATCAGGTCGATCGCGAAGTATTCGATGAAGAAGTCGGCGTCGTACTTCAGGCTCTGCTGGTAGAGCGCGTGGAGCATGGCATGCCCGGTGCGGTCGGCCGCGGCGCAGGTGCGCTGGACCGGCGGGCCTTCGCCCATGTTCTGCATGTGGCCGCCGAAGGGACGCTGGTAGATCGTCCCGTCCTCGTTGCGGCTGAACGGCACACCGGCATGTTCCAGCTCGTAGACCGCCTGCGGGGCCTCGCGGACCATGTATTCGATCGCGTCCTGGTCGCCGAGCCAATCGGAGCCCTTGACCGTGTCGAACATGTGCCAGGTCCAATGGTCCGGGCTGTTGTTCTGCAAGCTTGCGGCGATGCCGCCCTGGGCCGCGACGGTGTGGCTGCGGGTCGGGAAGACCTTGGTGATGCAGGCGGTGCGCAGGCCGGCCTCGGCGCTGCCCATCGTGGCGCGCAGACCCGAGCCGCCCGCGCCGACCACGACGGTGTCGTAGGTATGGTCGACGATCTTGTATGCAGGCTGAGTGGCCATCTTAAGCGGCGCCTCCCAGCGCGAGACGCACGAGGCAGAACGCGGTGAAGGCGACTGCGGCAAAGGTGACGAGGTTGAGCAGGACTATGCTCGCGAACTTGTTGGCGTGCTCGTGCACGTAGTCCTCGGCCCATTCCTGCAGGCCCAGGCGCATGTGCCACAGGTTGATCAGCACGAAGAGGCCGAGCAGCACGGCCGGCACCGGATGGCCCAGCCATTCGCGCACCGACTTGTAGTCGAGGCTCGGCAACATGATCAGCGAGAAGATCAGCCAGGCGCTGAGCACGAGGCTGGCGATGCCGAGATAGCGCTGGATCAGCCAGTGACCCGCGCCGCTGTGCGAGGAGCCGAGCCCGCGAACGCGGCCGATGGAGGTTCCGTTACCCATGTCGTCAGGCCCCTAGATAAGCAGCAGCACGGCCCAGAAGACCGCAGTGAGGAGGAAACCGCCGATGATCGTCGCGGTGGCCCAGAAATTGTTGGCGTCGAGCTCGTAGCCGGCGCCGGTATCGAGCAGGAAGTGCCGGATGCCGGTCAGCGCGTGGGCGAACAGCGACCACGAGCAGCCGACCACCACGATCTTCAGGACAATGTGGATCAGGCCCCAGAGGATGCCGATGCCTTCCCAGGTCTCGCCGGCCATGTCGGCCCACCACAGCTCGGCGAACTTGGCATAGGCCTCCGGCCCGGCAACCAGCGCGCCCAGCCACCACAGGATCAGCAGCATGCCGATGCTGGCGCCAAGACCGCTGCCGCGGTGCAGGATCGACGCGGCCATGCCCGGGCCCCAGCGCCAGATCTGCAGGTGCGGCGATAGCGGTCGGTTGCGCCCGGACGGGCTGGCGTTGGCCATGCTGACGAATCCCTATGCGGTTCGGGCAGTCACCGGTGCCGCCCTTTGGGCTTCCCCTTAGCCAAAATGGTGGGGCGCGCAAGACGCGAGGGGGCGGGATCGATATTCATCTCCCGTCATCCCGACCTTGTTTCAGGATGACGAACCGGGTGGGCAGCGGTAGAGGCCAAGGCGATGTCACGCCCTCTGCTTATTGCCGCCCTCATCCTGGCCGGATGCGCGAGTCCTTCACCGACCATCGCCCAGTCCTCGCCCACCGCCGACCTCGCCACGGCCTGCCACGGCCGCAACGGCTATGCCGATGCCGCGCCGCCGACGCGGGTCTTCGGCGATACCTGGTATGTCGGGACCTGCGGCATCACCGCGCTGCTGGTCACCTCGGATCAGGGCCACGTGCTGATCGACGGCGGGCCGGCCGCTGCCGCGCCGCTGGTCGCCGCGAATATCGAGAAGCTGGGGTTCAAGCTGAAGGACGTGAAGTGGATCGTCTCCAGTCACGAGCATGACGACCATGTCGGCGCCCTGGCCGAACTCAAGCGACTGACCGGCGCCAAGATCGCCGCGCTCGACAGCGTCGCGCCGCAACTCGCCGCCGGCAAGCCGCGTAACGACGATCCCCAGAGCGCTATTGCCAACCCCTTCCCGCCGATCATGGTCGACCGCGTGCTGTTCGACCGCGACGACCTGCGCGTCGGGCCGCTGGTGCTGTCGGTGCGGTCGACTCCCGCCCATTCGGCCGGCTCGGCAAGCTGGACTTGGCAGAGCTGCGACGTCACCCGCTGCGCGCGGATGACCTATGCCGACAGCGCGACCGTGATCTCGGCCGACGGCTTCCGCTTCAGCGACGACGGCGACCGGGTGCGAGCGATCCGCGAGGGCCTGAAGCGGATCGGCGAACTCCCCTGCGGCATCCTGATCACCCCGCATCCCGGCGCCAGCAACCTGTTCGCGCGGATGGCGGCCAAGGCTCCGCTTGAGGACGCGGCCGCCTGCGCCGCCTATGGCAAGGCCGCCGAGGAGCGCTTCGCGGAGCGGCTGGCGAAAGAAGAGGCCGAGAGCAAGTGAGCGGCTGGAAGCTGACCGCCCTCGCCCCGCGCGCGGTGATCCAGGCCGCGCTGGTCGCGCACGAGGATGCCGAGGAGTGGGACTGGGAGATCATCCTGACCGGCAGCGAGATCGCCGAGGATCGGCCCGAGGACTGGCGGCTCGAAGCCTACCTGCCGCGCAAGCCGGGCAAGGCCGACCAGGCGGCGATCGCCGCGCTGTTCGCCGGTGGGGCGCCGGAACTGACGGTGGAGCGATTGCCCGATGCGGACTGGGTGGCCCTGAGCCAGCAGGGCGTCGAGCCGATCCGTGCGGGGCGCTTCCACGTCCGCACGCCCGAATTCGCTCCGCTGACCCAGCCCGGCGTGACCGACTTCGTCATTCCCGCAAGCCAGGCCTTCGGCACCGGCCAGCACGAAACCACCGCCGGCTGCCTCGCCATGCTGACCGCGCTGAAGCGTAGCGGCGCGGTGGTGCGCAACCTGGCCGACGTTGGCACGGGCACCGGCCTGCTCGCCTTCGCCGCGCTCGACCTCTGGCCCCGCGCCCTCGCGACGGCCAGCGACATCGATGCGGTCTGCGTCGAGGTCGTGGCCGAGAACGCCCGGCTCAACGGCCTGCGCTCCGGCGCCAGGGCGGGCGAGGTCACCATGGTCGTCGCGGCGGGGATGGATCATCCGCTGCTGCAGGCGCGCGGGCCCTACGACCTCATCGTCGCCAATATCCTGGCCGGCCCGCTGATCGAACTCGCCCCGGATTTCGCCCGCGCACTGGTGCCGGGGGGCAGCCTGGTGCTGTCGGGCCTGCTGGAAAGCCAGGAGCCCCAGGTCCGCGCCGCCTGCCGCCGCGCCGGCCTCAGGCTGGCCCGGCGTTCCGTGCACGGCGACTGGTCGGTGCTGTGGCTGCGCAAGCGCAACGGCGTGGCGGTCCGGGCAAGCAGGCCGCGGGCGCTGCCGGAGTGGTCGCGGGGGTGGTGACTTCCTAAAAATCCCCCCGAGCTTGTCTCGGGGAGGTGGCGCCGGCAAAGCCGGTGACGGAAGGGTGATGAAGGAGGAGTTGGAGGACGGTTGAAGCGCTAACTTTTGAAAGACTGAGCCAGATGCCGCATACCCGTTGCGAACACATTGAACACGATCAGCCCCGCCAGGGCTGCCAAAATTTGCCAGATTAACCCGGGCTTTTCCAAGTTGAGTATCGTCCCCACGACGATCAATACGATGACTAGAACCGAAACGCGACGAATGAGCCACTCCAGCCATCCGGTGACATCGATAAATGCCTGGATGCGATATGGGTCCATACCCATCGCTTACCCCTCACCCCTTCCGCACGAACGGATAGACCATCTGCGCCCAGTACCCCTTGGGCACCTGCTCGGGCACGCCATAGCCCTTGGGCCAGCGTCCCTTGGGCATGTGGAAGGTGCCGAACAGCTTGTCGAACAGCGGCAGGTGGATCGCGAAGTTCACGTCGACTGCTTCCTGCTCCAGCCCGTGATGCCAGTGGTGGAATCGCGGGGTCGCGACCCAGTGGCCGAGCCGGTCGAAATCGCCCTTGAGGTTGGCGTGGAGCAGCGAGGAGTAGACATAGACGAAGCCGATATAGGCCTGCATCACGCTGGGTGAGAACCCGAGCGTGAACAGCGGCAGCGAGGTCACCGCGCGGAGCAGGACGATCTCGACGAAATGCATCCGCGCGCCCGCCAGCCAGTCCATCGCCGGGGCCGAATGGTGCACCGCATGGAAGCCCCAGAGGAACGGCACGGTGTGGAACAATCGGTGATACCAGTACTGGAACAGGTCGGCGAGCACGATCACCGCCGCGAACTGGACGATCCACGGCAGGTTCGCGACCCACAGCCGGAAGTCCACCCAATTGCTCGTATGCGCGTTGACATAGGCCTGCGGGGCGAGCGCGAGGAAGGCGAAAAGCTGCACCATCATCGAACTGATCAGGTAATAGAACAGGTCCTCGCGCCATTCGACCCGGAACAGGCGCTGCTCTTCGCGGTGGGGAAAGAACCGTTCGATCGGCGCGAACATGAAGCCGGTGGCGAGCAGGTTGACGATGAAGAAGTCGACCCCGAAGAAGATCCCCCAGCTTTGCGTGTCCTGCGGCTGGACGTTGCTCCCGCCGAGCAACGCGGCGGCCACGCCGATCGCCAAGGCCGTGCCGCCGAGCGCCTTGCGCGGCCGCAGCATCAAGCTCAGCAGCGACAGCGCATAGGACACCAGCAGCATCGCGTGGACGGCCAGGCGGAACTCCGGCCAGTCCTTGAGCACCTTGAGCTCGGGCATCGCCAGCCATTCGGGATAGCGCAAGGCCAGGACCATCCCCAACCCGCAGATCGCGAAGAGCAGCCCGAAGAACCCGGAAAACCACCCCGAACCGAACCCGCGCACCTCGATCGGCGCATTGAGATCGCGTTCGAGTTTCTTGAAGAAGTTGGCCAGCATTCGTCCCGTCCCCCGGATAGTCCCCTCCCTATAACCGCTCACCCTGAGCTTGTCGAAGGGCTGTTCTGTTCTTGAGGACGAGCGCAAGGCCGCAAGTAAAGTACGGCCCTTCGACAGGCTCAGGGCGGACGGTTGGGGTTTATCTGGTGCTTCCTTGCCGGTGCCCTTGCAGCCGCATGATCCGATAGACCACCACCGCCGGCGCACCGGCCGCGGCGACATGCTTGAGGCTATGCCCGCTGATCACCCCGCCGAGCATTTCGAAGACCTGGGTATCGAACTCCTCCAGCAGCTTGGCCAGGATATAGAACCCGAACAGCCAGGCGATGTCGCGCCAGGTCAGCACGCGGGCGGCGGGAAACAGCCAGCAGATCAGCGGCACCGCCAGCATCGGGAAGAACTGGACGAGCGCGTAGAAGCGCAGGTCGCCATGCCCGGCGGCCTCGGTCACGGCCCAATACCAAACGCTGGCGATCCCGGCGAGCAGCAGGACCGGCAGCAGGATGCGGACGCCCCAGGCGGCGTCGATCCGGTCGGCGACCAGGGCAGCCACCAAGGCCATGAAGGCCAGGGTCATCGGCAGGCGGTCCCACACCAGCGTGCCGTTGCCGGGAGCGAAGTGGTACCAGGCCGAGCCCAGGCTGACCAAGGCAACCCCAATGAAGAACACGCGGTAGGGCCAGGCCCCGCCGACGCCTGCGAAAGCCCCGCGGCGCTGCGCCCGCTCGGTGAACCACAGCCCGATCAGCCCGACCACCGCGAAAGGGAGGTTGGACAGGACGTTCCAGAAATTGGGCACCCCGAGCAGGGCGTGGCCGTCAGCAAAGCGATGGTAGCCGAGGTCCTGCGGCACGGGCGGGACGAACAGAACGGCAATCACCGCCAGGATCAGCGATCCCAGCAGCACGCCAATCCGTTGCCGCTTGCTCATCACCGCCCCTACCCCGCTGCCCTGACGATTTCCACCCAGCCCGCCTCGTCGATCACCTCGATCCCCAGCGCTGCCGCCTGCTTCAGCTTCGATCCCGCCCCCGGCCCGGCGACGACCAGGTCGGTCTTGGCCGATACCGAACCCGCCGCCTTGGCGCCGAGCCGTTCGGCCTGGGCCTTGGCCTCGTCGCGGCTCATGGTCTCGAGCTTGCCGGTGAAGACCACGGTCTTGCCGGCGACCTGACTGTCCCTGGTCTCGACGATGTAATCCGGCGGCGAGACTTCGCTCAGCAGGTCCTCCCAGACCGCGACGTTGTGCGGCTCGTGGAAGAAGTCGCCGAGCGCCTCGACCACCACCGGGCCGACGCCGTCGATTGAGAGCAGTTCGGCCTTGGCCTCGTTGACGAGCCCCTCCCCTTCAGGGGAGGGGTTGGGGTGGGGGCTGTGGCCATCGGGCGCCGTGTCGTCGCTACAGGCCCCACCCCCCGGCCCCCTCTCCTGAAGGGGAAGGGGAGTATGCGCCCGCTCCGCCGCCTCGCGCAGCGCCGGCAGGGTGACGAAGCGCTTGAGCAGGTCGCGCGCCGTCACCACGCCGACGTGGCGGATGCCCAGCCCGAACAGCAGCCGCGCGGCGTCGGGCGCGCGCTTGGCCTCGATCGCCGCCAACAGGTTGTCCACAGACTTGTCCTTCCACCCCTCACGGCCGACGATCTCGTCGCGGCGAGCCTTGAGGCGGTAGATGTCGGCCGGGCTTTCGAGCCAGCCGAGGCCGAAGAACTCGGCGATGGTCTTCTCGCCCAGCCCCTCGATGTCGAGCGCGGCGCGGCTGACGAAATGGCGCAGGCGCTCGGTCCGCTGGGCCGGGCAGATCAGCCCGCCGGTGCAGCGCACGTCGACCTCGCCTTCCTCGGCGACGGCCTCGGACTGGCATTCGGGGCAGTGATCGGGGAATGCGTAAGGCGCGCGCGGCTCGTCCCGCGTCAGGTTCTCGACCACCTGCGGGATCACGTCGCCGGCCCGCTGGAGGACCACGCGGTCGCCCACGCGCAGGCCGAGTCGGCCGATCTCGTCGCGATTGTGGAGCGTGACGTTGGTCACGGTCACCCCGCCGACCAGCACGGGCTTGAGCCTTCCCACCGGGGTCAGCTTGCCGGTGCGGCCGACCTGGATGTCGATTCCCACGACCGTGGTCTCGGCCTTCTCGGCGGGGAACTTGTGCGCGAGGCCCCAGCGCGGGGCCTTGGCGACGAAGCCGAGGCGGTCCTGCCAATCGAGCCGGTCGACCTTATAGACGACCCCGTCGATGTCGTAGGGCAGATCGGCGCGCGCCTTTTCGATCGCGCGGTAGTGCGCGAGCATCTCCTCGACCGAGCCGCAGGCGACCAGCAGCGGCGAGACCGGCACGCCCCAGGCCTTGATCCGCTGCATCATCTCGAACTGGCTGCTCGCCGGAACCTCGCTCGCCGCACCCCAGCCGTGGGCGAGGAAGTGCAGCGGCCGGCTCGCGGTGACCGCCGCGTCCTTCTGCCGCAGCGAGCCCGCCGCGGCGTTGCGCGGGTTGGCGAACTGGCGGATCTTCGCGGGGTCGAATTCCTCGCCCTTGGCCTCGGCGCTGGCCCTGCCCTCGTCGAGCAGCCGCCGGTTGAGCGCGAGGAAATCGGCCTTGGCCATATAGACCTCGCCGCGGATCTCGAAGACCGCGGGGACGCCTTGACCATTTCGGCCGGTGAGCTGTTGCGGGATGTCGCGGACATGGGCGACGTTGGCGGTGACGTCCTCGCCCACCTGCCCGTCCCCGCGCGTGGCGGCGCGGACCAGATGCCCGTTCTCGTAGCGCAGCGAGCAGGACAGCCCGTCGATCTTGTCCTCCGCGGTCATGGCGACCGGAGCGTCTTCGGGCAGGTTCAGATACCGCCGCACCCGCGCCACGAACTCCGCCACCTCCTCATCGGCGAAGGCATTGTCGAGGCTCATCATTCGAACCTCGTGCGCCACCTTGCTCAGCGGCGAGGCGGCGACCTCGTGCCCGACCAGTTGCGAGGGGCTGTCGGGCCGAATCAGATGCGGAAAGGCGGTCTCCAGCTCGGTGTTGCGGCGGACCAGGGCGTCGTATTCGGCGTCGCTGATCTCGGGCGCGTCATCGGCGTGGTACAGCTTGTTGGCCCGCGCGATCTGGCGGGCAAGCCGCATCAGCTCGTTGGCGGCATCGGCTTCGGAGAGGTTCATGGCTGGCCGCCACCCCCAATCCCCTCCTCTGAAAAGGAGAGGGCTTTCTGCTCCGTGTCCATCACACTCCCTCCAGCAAACGATCCGCTTGGGCCCTCGCCTCGGCGGTGATCTCCGCGCCCGAGAGCATGCGGGCGATCTCCTCCTGGCGTCCAGCGGCGTCGAGGAGGTGGACCGAGGTGCGGGTGACGACGCCCTCGCTCGACTTGGCGATGACGTAGTGGCGGTTGCCGCGGGCCGCGACCTGCGGGCTGTGAGTCACGGCCAGGAGCTGGCCGCCCGTCGCCAGGCGGGCCAGGCGTTCGCCGATCGCGCTGGCCACGGCGCCGCCGACGCCGCGGTCGATTTCGTCGAAGATCACTGTCGCGGCGCCGCCTTCCTCAGCCAGGGCGACCTTCAGCGCGAGGATGAAGCGGGAGAGTTCGCCACCGCTCGCGATCTTGCCCAGCGGCGCGAAGTCGGCGCCGGGATTGGTGCTGATCAGGAACTCGACCGTGTCGATGCCGTGCGGGCCCCAGCGCTCCTCAGGCTGCTCGGCGACCGTGGTGCGGAAACGGGCTGCATCGAGTTTCAGCGGGGCGAGTTCGGCCGCCACGGCCGCATCGAGGCGCAGGGCAGCGGCGGCGCGCGTCGCGTGCAGGGCTTCGGCGCGGGCGCGGTAGATATGGTGGGTCTCGCGGGCCGCCGCCTCCAGCCGGCCAAGCTCGGCCTCGCCGCCTTCGATCGCGTCGAGGCCGGTGCGCATCGCCAGCATCCGGTCGGGCAGGTCGTCGACCTGGCAGTGGTGCTTGCGAGCGGCGGCGCGCAGATCGAACAGGCGGGTCTCGATGCGGTCAAGCGCGGCCGGATCGTGGGTCAGCGCCTCGGCGGCGCGGGCGAGCTTGTCCTCGGCCTCGCTCGCCTCGATCACCGCGCGGTCGAGCGCGGCGAGCCCCTCGGCCAGCAGTGGGTGTTCCTCGGCGATGCGGTCGAGCTTGCGGGCGGCGGAGCGCAGGGTCGCGAGGGCGGAATCGGAGCCAGCCCAGAGGTGCTGGAGCTCGGCGAGGTCACCGGAAAGGCGCTCGCCCTTCTGCATCGCCGCGCGGGCCTCAGCGAGTTCCTCCTCCTCGCCCGCGACCGGCGCCAGTGCGGTGAGTTCGGCGAGATGGGCCAGCAGCAGGTCCTGGTCGGCCGAGGCCTGCTCGACCCGCGCTTTGGCCGCGGCGAGCGCATCCTCCGCCCCGCGCCAGTCGCGCCAGGCGGCCTCGACCCCGGCAGCATCGGCGCGGGCGTAGCGGTCGACCAGAGCGCGGTGGCCGCGCGGGTTGACCAGGCCGCGGTCGTCGTGCTGGCCGTGGAGCTCGACGAGCCAGGGCGCCAGTTCGCGCAGCAGGGCGACGCCGACGCTCTGGTCGTTGACGAAGGCCTTGCTTCCGCCGTCCGCCTTCACCTGGCGCTTGAGGATCAGGGGCTCGCCGGGGTCCACCGCGACATCCGCATCGTCGAGCAGTTCGCGGATACCGGCGGGCAAAGCCGCGAGCTCGAAGCTGGCGGTAACACTCGCCCGCTCCTCTCCCGCCCGCACCAGGCCGCTGTCGGCGCGGTTGCCCAGCACCAGGCCCAGCGCATCGAGCAGGATCGACTTGCCCGCCCCGGTCTCGCCGGTCAGGACGCCGAGGCCGCCTGCGAAGTCCAGGTCGAGCGCCTCGATCAGCACGACGTTGCGGATGGAAAGCCGGGTAAGCATGTTCGCGGGCTGTTCTAGCGGACAGTTCACCCCAGCGGGAGAGGAATTATTCCGCCGCTTCCTCGCTGAACGGCGGCTCGACCTCAATCGGGTCGGCCAGCGAGACGCGATCGAGCATCGCGGCCATCTCGTCGCGCAGGGTCAGCATCAGGCCGCGCAGCCGGCACTCGGCCTCGGGCAGGCAGTTGGTGCAGTGCTCGTGCGCGTTGCGCGCGGCGCAGGGGGTGAGCGCCAGGCTGCCCCGGGTCAGCCGGATGATGTCGCCGTAGCGGATGTCGACCGGGGCGAGCGCGAGCTCATAGCCGCCATCGCGGCCGCGGTGCGAGATGACCAGGCCTTCGCGGACCATCTCCGAGAGGATCACGGTCAGGAACTTGCGCGGAATGTTCTGCGCTTCCGCGATCGCGTCCAGCCGCACCGGGCCCTGCCGCCAGTGGTCGGACAGGTGCTGCAGTGCGCGGATCGTGTAGCGAGTCTTTTGCGAAAGCATGAGCCGGCGCACTCAGCGCCTGCTCCGATTAAAAGTCAACCTGGGGAGTAGAACCTGGGACCGGCGTGGCGCGTGGGCTGCGACGGGCTCGGCCTGAGCGAATACTGTCCTGGCTCCTCGCCCCGCTCACCCCGAGCTTGTCGAAAGGTCAGCTCGCGACCGTCCCCGGCGCGTGCTTGTTCATGAGCTCGTGGGCCTTCTCGTACCACATCGAGCCCGGATAGTTGGCGCCGAGCACCGCGGCGGACTTCTGCGCTTCCTCGGGAATGCCGAGCGAGAGGTAGGTCTCGACCAGGCGGTACAGCGCTTCGGGCGCGTGGCTGGTGGTCTGGTAGGTCTCGACCACGTTGCGGAAGCGGATCGTCGCGGCGAGCCACTTGCCCGAACGCTCGTAGAACCGGCCGATCTCCATCTCCTTGCCGGCAAGGTGATCGTTGACGAGATCGATCTTGAGCCGCGCGTCGGATGCATAGCGCGTGCCGGGGTAGCGGCGGGTGACGTCGTTCAGCGCCTGTAGCGCCTGCAGCGTGATCTTCTGGTCGCGGGTGACGTCGCTGATCTGCTCGTAATAGCACAGCGCGATCAGGTAATATGCGTAAGGCGCATCCTTGTTGCCCGGATGGATCGAGAGGAAGCGCTGGGCCGACTGGACCGACTTCGAATAGTCCCGCGCGACGTAATAGGAAAACGCGCTCATCAACTGGGCGCGGCGGGCCCAGGGCGAATAGGGATGCTGGCGCTCAACCTCGTCGAACAGCTCGGCCGCGACCTTGGTGTCGCCGCGGTCGAGCCGGTCCTTCGCCGCGGTGTAGAGCGTGTCCACGTCGCGGGCGACATAGGCGGTGTCGCGGTTCTTGCCCTTGCCGCCGCCGCAGCCCGAAGTGAGCAGGAGCGCCGTGGCGGAGGCGGCGAGGACGGCGAACTTGAGCGGCGAGTTCTTCAGCATGGGCGGGTCTATAACCAGTGGCGGGATGAACGCCAAGTGAAGTGTAAGGGTCTGTCCCCGAAGGCGGCGAAATCAGGCGAAGGGCTCCCTCCCCCGCCAGCTTGGTGCGGACCATCAGACGGCCGCTCGCCGGATCGTAGGGGCCTTCCAGTTCGGCCTTGGGATTAAGGACCCGGCTGCCGATTGCCGGCTTGATCTCTTCAACCTCAAGTATCCGCCAAAAGTGCGGTCCGAGCGGAAGGTCGTCAAGAAAACGGCGGCGATCCGAAGACCGCCGCCGTTTTCGTTCTTGCCTCGTCAATACCGCCTTACTGGATGCCTTCCTCGCCTTCCAGCTTGGTGCGGACCATCATCCGGTCGCCCGTGGCGTCGTACCATTCGGCGCGGTGCATGGTGCCGGTGTTGTCCCAGATCACCAGGTCGCCGATGCTCCATTCGTGGCTGTAGGTGAACTGCTCCTGCGTCGCCCAGTTGCGCAGCCAGTTGAGGATGCGAACGCTGTCGAAGTGGCTCTTGCCGGTGATCGAGTGCGCGGTGTTGCCGATCACCAGGCTGGTGCGCCCCGACTTGTGGTGCCAGACCAGCGGCAGCTCGACGTCGCCGATCGCCTGCATGCGCTCGAGCAGTTCCTGGTCGGGCTCCGGATCGTAGTAGGCCAGCGTCGCCCAGGCACCGTGACGGACCTTGTACTCGCCGAACTCGGCCTTCTTGTCCTCGGGCAGCGCGTCGTAGGCGGCGTAGGTGTTGGCGAAGCCGGTATTGCCGGTGCCCTTCGGCGAAGGCTTCTCGCACTGGAGGAGCGAGGCGAGGATCGGACGCGGGTTCATCGTGCCGTCGATGTGCCAGAACAGCGAGCCCTTGAGATAAGCCGCCCCGCCCGGGTTGAGCTTTTCGTTGACGGTGATCGCGGAGACTTTCTCTTCACCGTCCTTGTCCGTCATCTCGGGCGCAAAAGTGCCGAGCGTCTTGGTGAAAGCGATCTGTTCGTCGTGGGTGAACTTGATCTCGGGGAACAACAGCACCCCGCGCTGCTCAAGCAACTCGCGGATTTCGCTCGCGATGGCGCCGCTCAGCAGCTCTTCCTTGTTGTTGAAAATCCGACTGCCGATCTGATCCTTGATCTTCTCGTGCTTGAGGCGGACTTGTTCGGTAACCGACATCGATTGTTCTCCAGGAGCCGTCGAACGGCGAATGAGGGGCAGCTAAGGACGGGGGCCCACAGCGTCAAGCAGATGGTCTAACCCTGCGAGTTTAGCGGAAAGTGAATTGCCTGCCCACCGTCCGATTCCAACAAAAGATGGCAGCTCAGCCTTTCGAAACTTCCCCGACCGTCACTTCCCTGCTTGTCCCTTCCCAAGCCTCGCCGCCACTGGTGACGACCAGCGGCATGGCGGCCCTCTCCTCGATTTCGTTGATGAGGTTATAACACGCCGCCGTATCCATGGTGAACGGGAAAACCGGTCACCCTGATCGGGTTCACTTCAGCATGCGCCGCCTGAGCTGCGCGATCTCGCGCGGGCCGACGCCGAGCTCCTGGTGCAGGAAGCCGTCGACCGAGCCGTAGTCCTGGCGCAGTTGCGCGAAGGTGGTGTCGAGATAGCCTTCCTCGACCCCGGCCAGCGGCCTCAGCGCCGCGTCGGGCAAGGCGGCGAGGTCGGGCGAGGGCAGCGTCGGGCGCAGCCCGGCGACGTCGATGCCCTCGTTGCTGAGGAGGAAGTCGCGGCGGATCGTCTCGTAGGGCACGCCCAGCGCATGAAGCACCAGGGCCGAGCCGATCCCGGTGCGGTCCTTGCCCGCGGTGCAGTTGAGCACGACCGGGCTACGCCCGGCGATCAGCCGCTGGAACAGTTCGCGATAGGACGGCGCCATCTGCTTGGGCAGCGTGCGGTAGGCGCCGTACATCATCGCGCGGATCGCTTCGGGCGTGCGCGGCATCGATTGCGGGCGCGCCGGATCCACTCCGTGCCCCATGTCGTAGTCCCGCGTCCAGTAGCTGAGCCGCCGGGTGCCGAGCCAGTCCTCGGGCAGCTTGGCGCGCTCGCCGGCCGAGCGCAGGTCGACGATCGAGGCCACGCCGAGCCGGGCGAACTCGGCCCGCCCACGCGGGGTCATGCTGCCCAGCGCGCCCGAGCGGTAAAGCACCCCGCGGCGCACGGTGCGGCCGTCGGCGGTGCGATAGCCGCCGACGTCGCGGAAATTCCTGACCCCGTCGACCGGCACGAACTGGGTGCGCTGGACCGCGGCGGCGGGCGCCCTGGCCAGAACCGGCTGACCGGCCAGCACTGCTGAGAGGGCCAGTGCCCAGGCGTGTCGTCTCACGCAAAGTCCTCCTTCAACGCTACCTCTTCCCCCACCTTGGCGCCTTGCCCGCGCGGAAGGAACAGGAAGAGCAGCGAACCGACAAAGATCGACCCGGCGATGAGATAGAGGAACGGAGCGAAGGTGCCGTAGCGATCGAGCGAGGCCGCGATCAGCAGCGAGCCTACCGCGGAGGCGAGGAACGAGCTGGAGAAGACCAGGCTGAGCGTCGTCGCATAGATCCGGATCGAGAAATAGCGCGCGACGAGGAAGGCCAGCAGGTCGGTCTCGGCGCCCATGCTCAAGCCGGCAAGGCCTATCGCGAAGACGATCACCGGATAGGTATCGAGATCTGTCGCCAGCAGGAAGAAGCCGAGCGCAGGCAGGACCATCGAGACGAAGGTCACGATCGGCGTCGAGAAGCGGTCGAGCGCGAGGCCGCAGGCGATCCGCCCGGCGATCGTCGAGCCGGCATAGACCGAGACCATGCCCGCGGCCTGCTGGGTGGTCAGGCCGTTGTCGATCAGCATGAGGTTCATCTGCGTCGCATGCAGCTGGGTCTGGATCAGGCAGAGCAGCATGCCCGCCAGGATCAGCCAGAACACGCGAGCACGCAGGATCACCGCGAAGGCCTGGCCGGCGGGAAGCTTGGGCTCGGTAACAGCGACCTGGGCCTCGGCCATGGCGGGCGGGCTGCGCGGGATCAGCAGGATCGCGATCACGCTGACCACCAGGACCACGCCGCCGAGGATCAGGTAGGAATTGCGCCAGCCGTGCTGGAGGATCGCGAAGTTGAGCAGCGGCACCAGGACGATCGCCAGGGCCGATGGCCCGGAGTTGACCACGGTCAGCGCCAAACCTTGAGCGCGCTTGAAGTTTTCGGCGATGAGCCGGCTGTAGACCATCGGCCCGGTCATCGAACCGAAGGCCAGCACCGCGATGAAGATCAGCACGTAGCTGGTGAAGCTGCCCTCCATCCGGCTGTAGGCGACGAAGCCCAGCGGCACGAGCAGCGTGCCGAGCACGGCCATGACCCGCACCCCGTAGCGGTCGGTGAAGCGACCGATCAGCGGCAGGATCAGCAGGGTCGAAAGCGTCGCCAGGCCGACCAGCGCGAACTGCGACTTGGCCCAGCCGAACTCCTTGATCAGGTGCGGGGCGAAGGCGCTGTTGGTATAGGCGAAGAGCGGCAGGCTGACCGCCGAGCCCAAGGTGGCCGCCGCCAATGGCCGCCATTGCCGGCGGAACTCGCCCAGGTAACTCATCCCCGCCCTGCCCTTCTAGATTCTATGCGAAGACGTCATTCTTCCGGCTCCGCCTCGTTGCCGCCGATCTTCTCGAACTTGCCGTCCTTGGGCAAGAGCAGGAACAGCAGGCTGCCGATCACGATCGTCACCGACATGGTCGCGACATAGGGCGCGAAGGAGTTGGTCGCCTTGAGCACCAGGCTGATCCCCGAGGAGCCCAGCGCGCCGGCGAGATAGACGCTCATGTAGATCAGGCTCAGCGTGGTGCTGAAGATCGAAATGTTGAAGTGCCGCGCGACCAGGAACGACAGCAGGTCGCTTTCCGAGCCGATCGCGATGCCGACCAGCAGCATCGAGAAACCGATCGCCAGCTCGGTATCGATCGGCCCGGCGATGACCGCATAGCCGAGCGCCGGCACGATCATCGAGACCATCGCGACATAGGGCGCCGGAAACCGGTCGAGCGCCAGGCCACAGGCGATCCGGCCGATCACCGTGCCCAGCCCGTAGATCGAGATCATCCGCGCCGCCTCGACCGCGCCGAGATTGTTGTCGCGCAGCATCATGCCCATCTGCGAGGCGTGGAGCGGGGTCTGCAGCAGGCACAGCAGCATGGCGATGAAGATGATCCAGAACGGCTTGTTCGACAGGATCAGGCGGAAATCGGTCATCGCCGGGCGCACCTTAGCGCGAGCGGCCTGGCGGGCCGCCGGATCGTCGCGCGGGATCAGCGCCAGGGCAGTCAGTCCGCCCAGCAGCATCAGCGCGGCGAGGATGCGGTAGCCGGTCCGCCAGCCCCATTCCTCGTTCACCCAGGTCACCGCCGGGGCGAGCACCGCGCCGAGGATCGCCGGCATGATCGTCACCACGGTCAGCGCAAGGCCCCGCGCCTGCTTGAAGTCGGCGGCGATCAGGCGGGTGTAGACGATCGGGCTGGTGAAGCTGCCGACCGCCAGGATCGTGCAGGACAGCACGAAATAGACCCAGAAGTTGCCGGTCATCAGGCTGTAGCCGAACAGCGCGGCCGGGATCCCGATCGTCCCCACCGTCGCCGCAGCGCGCACGCCGTAGCGGTCGGTGATCCGGCCGATGAACGGCAAGCTGGCGAGCGTGGTGAACATCGACAGGCCGATCAGCGCGAACTGGGCCTTCGACCAGTGGAACTCGGCCACGAGGTAGGGCCCGAAGATCGTGGTGATGTAGCTCATCAGCATCAGGCCGGAGCCGATCCCGAGGCCCGCCGCCGCCAGCGGCCGCACGTTCTGGCGCAGTTCGCCGAAGTAGCTCATCTCATCCTCCCGCTGCGGGAGGGCGCTCGCCGTACCCCGTCGTTGCGGGGCGTTGTCGGCAAAGTTATCCAGCTTGTCGAGAGCCGATCATCCGAACCGGCTGCTCGCGATGGAATTCCACCTGGAGCCGCACCGGCCCGGACAGTTCGACGTGATGCACCGCCTCGGGCGGGATCGGCGCCAGTTGCACCGGGGTCACGATCACCTCGCGGCGCGGGTCGTGGAAGATCAGCCGCGCCTCGCCCTCCAGCACCCGGAGCAGGCCCCATACGCCCGCCTTGGTGCTGTGCGCGCTGCGGATCGCTTCCGACTCAAGCGAAAGGCGCTCGCGGGCTGAGCCGCCGGGCGGCCCTGGCCGCCCCTCCTGCGCCGGGCCGAGCGGCTGTTTCCCGGCTTCGGCGCGTAACTATCGCTGCGGCGATTGCGCGGCGCCGGCGGGCCGTGCCATGGCCATGTCATTCAACTTTCCGGGAGCAAGCAAGATGGACCTCGAAATTGCGATCGTCTCGACCAAGGACGACAATGCCGCGGCAATGATCGACGCGATGTACAACCAGGGCGGGATCGCCGCGCTGGAATCCGCGCCGGGCTGCCGCAAGGCCAAGGTCCTGCCCGGTGTCGAGAACCCCGGCAAGGTGGTGTTCCTGGTCGAATGGGATTCGGTCGAGGCCCATGCCGCGGGCAAGGACAGCGAAGGCTTCCGGAACTTCCTCAAGATCGCCGGGCCGTTCTTCGGCAGCAGCGCCTCGATGGAGCATTTCCGCGACAGCGCGACCTGAGGGCATTGCGTCACTGCGGTTCCGCTTTAAGGCGAACCGTCATCATTCGACGGGCCAGCGCGAGCTGCGGCCCGAACAGCAGGAGAAACAGCCATGAAACTCGACAACACCATCGCCGCGGTCGTCACCGGCGGCTGCTCGGGCCTCGGCCGGGCCAGCGCCGAGGCGCTTGCCGCCAACGGCGTGAAGGTCGCGATCTTCGACCTCAACGAGGAAGTCGGCGAGCCCCTCGCCAAGGAACTCGGCGGGGTGTTCTGCAAGGTCGACATCATGGACGAGGATTCGGTCCTCGCCGGCTTCGAGAAGGCCCGCGCCGCCAACGGCCAGGAGCGGATCGTGGTTCACTGCGCGATCGTCGCCGGCGGCGGCAAGACCGTCGGCTTCGACAAGGCCACCGGCGGCTTCAAGCGCGCGCCGACCGAAGGCTTCGCCCGCTCGATGGAAGGCATCGCCACGGCCTCCTACCGCGTCGCCTCGATCGCCGCGCTGGGCATGGCCAGCGCCGACCCGCTCAACGAGGACGGTGAGCGCGGCTCGATCATCCTGACTTCCTCGGTCGCCTCGCAGGACGGCCAGGTCGGCCAGGTCGCCTATGGCGGCGGCAAGGGTGCGGTCAACGCGATGGTCCTGCCGATGGCCCGCGACCTGATGGACCTCGGCATCCGCGTCAACGCGATCGCCCCGGGCACTTTCGCGACCCCGCCGATGCTCGGCGTCAAGGAAAAGGCCCCGCAGATCTTCGCGAACCTCGAAGCCGCAGTCCCCTTCCCCAAGCGCCTCGGCAACCCGGCCGAGTTCGGCAGCCTAGTGGTCGAGATCGCGCGCAACACCTACATCAACGCCCAACTGATCCGCCTCGACGGCGGTATCCGCTTCCAGCCGAAGTAAGCTTTCCTGAGCGAAGCTTTGGGCCGCTCCCGCTTCGCCGGGGGCGGCCTTTTGCTTAGAGGCTTTCCGCCCTAGGCAGAGGCATCGGGACGGAGCCGCTTTTGGCCGAGTGCAAGGCGCGAGGAGAGGCTCGATAGGTCGAGGCTCATCGCCTACTCCTTCACCAGCGGCAGCCAGACCGCACTCGCCGCGGCCCCGCCGTAGCGGATCGTCTGGGTCGCCTTCACGTAGTCGGCCGGCTTGGCATCCATGATCGAGGAAACCCAGGTCTGCGGATTGCGATCGTAGAGCGGAAACAGGCTCGATTGGATCTGGACCATCATCCGGTGGCCGGGCCGGAAGACGTGGTCGACGTTCGGCAGGCTCCACCGATAGGCATAGGTCTTGCCCGGCTCCAGCGCGGCGGGCGTGGCGAAGCCGTTCACATAGCGGCCGCGAAAGATCTCGATGCCGATCGGCAGCTGGTAGCCCGCCATCGCACCCTCGGTCGACAGCTCGGCCGGATAGACGTCGATCAGCTTCACGACCCAATCGCTGTCCTGGCCCGTGGTCGCGGCATGAAGCTCGACGCGGGGCGCCCCCTTGAGATGGACCGGCCTGTCGAGCACGGGCCCGGTATAGGTCAGCACATCGGGCCGGCCTTCGGCGAAGCGCTGGTCCTGGACCAGCCAGGTTCGCCAGGAATCGCCGTCGAGCCGGACCGGGCGCGGCACCATCGCGACCGGCTTGGCGGGATCGGCCAGGTATTCGTCGGCTCCCGGCGCTTCGGGCCGGGTGAACGACAGCGAGGCCGCGGGGCCGAGATAGAGCGGCACTTCCTCCGCCGCCGGCCACTGCTTCGCCTCGCTCCAGCGGTCCTGACCGGTGGCGTAGCTGAGCACCGGAGTGGCCACGCAGGGCGGCGGGTTGGTCTTGAGCCGGCAATCGAGGAACGGCTTCATCCAGCGGACGCGAAACTGGCGGGCGGTGTCGCCTTCGAATTTCAGCGGGCCGAGCGCCGACCCATCGAAGTTCACCCCCGAATGCCGCCACGGCCCGATGGCGAGATTGACCATCGTGTTGTCGGCGTCCTTCGGCTCGAGCGCGCGGTAGACCGCGAAGGCGCCGTAGCTGTCCTCCTGATCCCACTGCGAGGCCACCAGCAGCAGCGGAACCTTGAGCGGGCGAGCCGCCAGCAGCTTGTCGAGCGCCTGGTTCTGCCAATAGGCGTCGTAGCTCGGATGCTCGAGCAGCTTGCGCACGGCCGTCATCTGCTCGATCCCCCAGGTCCGCGCGAACTGCGCCGCCGATCCGGACGAGAGGTAAGAGGCATAGGCATCGCCCTCGCCGTCCGGCACCGGCCCAGCGCCGCGCGCCACGACCTGGGACAGGATGAAGTCGAAGGCCGTGGGCCGGAAGGCGCCGTTATGGAACCAGTCGTCGCCGATCCAGCCATCGACCATCGGGCTCTGCGGCACCGCCGCGAGCAGCGCGGGGTGCGGGTCGATCGTGGCCATCAGCGCGGTGAAGCCGAGATAGGAGGAACCGATGATCCCGACCTTGCCGTTGGTGACCTTCACGTTCTTCACCAGCCAGTCGATCGTATCGTAGGCGTCGGTCGAATGATCGACCCTCGTCTTGTTGAGCGGTCCGCGCAGCGGCCGGGCCATGACGTAGTCGCCCTCGGACCGATGCATCCCACGCACGTCCTGATAGACCCGGATATAGCCGTCCTGAACGAATTCGGCGTCGGCGACGGGGAGTATCTCCTCGATCTTCTGACTGCGGTTGCGCATGGTGATCTGCGCGGAATTGTAGGGCGTGCGGCTGAGCAGGATCGGCGCGTCGTGGACGCCCTTCTTCACGACGATGACGGTATAGAGCTCCGCCCCGTCGCGCATCGGGATCATCACTTCGCGACGGATGAAGTCGGCCTGCGGGCGGATCCAGTCATAGGTCCCGACCTTGTCGTTCGCCATGGGATCGACCTGCGCCGCGCAGGGCGCGACGAGCAGCGACAGTGCGGCCGGGACGGCCAAGGGAAACGATCGGCGCAAGTCCCCTCCCCAGAGGCTTATCGTTGGAATTCAGGGGGTAGGCCGCATTGCGCGGCGCTGCAAGTCACGCCTGGGATTTGCGCGCGAACCAGATCACGTGCTTCGGCCCCTTGCCGTTGCCCCGAGCGCTGACCTGCACCTCGTCGACGGCGAACCCCGCACGCTCGAGGCGGCCGGTGAAGGCCTTGTCCGGCCCGGCGGACCAGATCGCGAGCACGCCGCCCGGTGTCAGCGCGCGCCTGGCCGCCTGGAGGCCGGTGCGCGAGTAGATGCGGTTGTTCTCGTCGCGGACCAGGCCATCGGGCCCGTTATCGACGTCGAGCAGGATCGCGTCGTAGTCCCCGTCGCCCAGCGCGATCGCGTCGCCGACGTCGCCCATGCGCAGCAGGACACGCGGGTCGTCGAGGCAGCCGCCGGCGATCGCGGCCATCGGCCCCCGCGCCCATGCGACGATCTCGGGCACGAGTTCGGCGACGGTGACCTGCGCCTTGGGGCCGAGGTTGGCCAGGGCGGCGCGCAGGGTGAAGCCCATGCCGTAGCCGCCGATCAGCAGGCGCAGAGCAGGCCGCCCCGACAGCCGCTGGAGCGTCATGGTCGCCAGCGCTTCCTCCGAGCCGCGCATGCGGGTGGACATCAGCTCATTGCGGCCGAGCACGATCATGAAATCGCGGTCGTGCGCATAGAGCTTCAGTTCCTCGCCGCCGGGGACCTGGGCGGTCCCCAGCAGCTCGCGCCTAATCATTCGACGAAGGCTTCACGCCGCCTTCTTCGCGCGCTCGACGGCCTCGAGGTTGAGCTCGTCGGCGAGCAGGAAGGCCAGCTCGATCGACTGCGCGGCGTTGAGGCGCGGGTCGCAGTGGGTGTGGTAGCGGTCCGCCAGCCCTTCGTCGGTGATCGCGATCGCGCCGCCGGTGCACTCGGTCACGTCCTGGCCGGTCATCTCGACGTGGATGCCGCCGGCGTGGGTGCCCTCGGCGCGGTGGACCGCGAAGAAGCCCTTCACTTCCGACAGGATCCGGTCGAACGGCCGGGTCTTGTAGCCGGACTCCGACTTGATCACGTTGCCGTGCATCGGATCGCAGGACCAGACCACCGGATGGCCTTCGCGGGCCACGGCGCGGACCAGCTTGGGTAGGCCGTCCTCGACCTTGTCGTGGCCGAAGCGGCTGATCAGCGTCATCCGGCCCGGCTCGCGGCCCGGGTTCAGCGTGTCGAGCAGCTTCAGCAGCGCGTCCGGCTCCAGGCTGGGGCCGCACTTCATGCCGATCGGATTGCCGACGCCGCGCAGGAACTCGACGTGGGCCGAGCCCTCGAAGCGGGTGCGGTCGCCGATCCACAGCATGTGGGCCGAGCAGTCGTACCAGTCGCCGGTCAGCGAATCCCGCCGGGTCAGCGCCTGCTCGTACTGGAGCAGCAGCGCCTCGTGGCTGGTGTAGAAGCTGGTGCCCTGAAGCTGCGGCACGGTCTGCGGATCGACCCCGCAGGCCTGCATGAAGTCCAGCGCCTCGCCGATCCGGTCGGCGGTCTCGCGGAAGCGGTCGCCCCAAGGGCTGCGGCCGATGTGGTCCAGCGTCCACTTATGGACCTGGCGCAGGTTGGCATAGCCGCCGTTCGCGAAGGCGCGGATCAGGTTCAGCGTCGCGGCCGACTGGCTGTAGGCGCGCAGCATCCGCTCGGGATCGTTGCGGCGGATGCCCGCCTCGAACTCCACGCCGTTGATGATGTCGCCGAGGTAGCTCGGCAGTTCTATCCCGCCCGCGGTCTCGGTCGGGGCCGAGCGCGGCTTGGCGAACTGGCCGGCGATGCGGCCGACCTTCACCACCGGCTGCTTCGAGGCGAAGGTCAGGACCACCGCCATCTGCAGCAGCACGCGGAAGGTGTCGCGGATGTTGTCCGGATGGAACTCGGCGAAGCTCTCAGCGCAGTCCCCGCCCTGGAGCAGGAAACCGCGGCCCTGGGCCACTTCGGCGAGGTCGTCCTTGAGCGCCCGCGCCTCGCCGGCGAAGACCAGCGGGGGAAACTTGGACAGGGTGCCCTCGACCACGCCGAGCGCATCGGCGTCTTCGTAAGCGGGAAGATGCCGCGCTTCGCGGGCCTTCCAGCCGTCGGGTGTCCAGTTGCTCGCCACTTCAAGATGCTCCTTTTGCAAGCGGGCGCGCATAGCGCCGCTCGCCCCGGAATGCAAAACCGGGATTTCCGATATTGGCATTCGGACGGCGTTCGGGAAGAGCCGTGGCTACCCTTACCGCCCCGCCGCCGGCTGCCCCCCTGCCCCCGTCGCCAGGGTCTGGCCCTGCGGAATCACCGCCATGCGCCAGGTCTTGCCGCGCACCAGATAGCGCTGGGCCAGGGCCTGGACTTCCGCCGGGGTGATCTGGGTGTAGTCGGTCATGATCGAACGCACCGCGGCAAACCGCGAGGGATCCTCGGTGCCACCCTCGACCTGGCCCATGAAGAACCCGGTGCTGGTATAGGCCCGGGTGATCTGCTGGCGCAGCGGCTCGATCACCAGCGCCAGCTCTTCGGGAGTGGGGGGCGTCGCGGCGAGATCGGCCGCGATCTGGTCGGCGATCTTGAAGAACTCCGGCACGACCTGCGGCTGGAGCTGCGCGAGGGCGACCACCGAGCCGCCGTCGTTGACGTCGAGCGGCCAGTCGGAGAACACCTGCGGGGCATAGCTCGCACCCAGCTTCTCGCGCATCGCCGCGAGCAGGCGGTTGGTGAACAGGTCGGTCAGGATCTGCAGCCGCCGCGAATCACGCACGCCCTGCATGCCGCCGCCGGTGGGCCAGGAAACCAGCGCCGCGGCCTGGTTGGCATCGCCGCGGTGGGTCAGCACGATCGGCTGCGGCGAGGGCACGGCCACGGTCGGAGTGGAATCCGCCCCCGTCGCCTTGGCCGAGCGCTGCGGCAGGGCACCGAAGGTCTTCTCGAGCGCCGCGATCGTCTTGGCGCGGTCGACGTCGCCATAGACCTGGACCTCGATAGGGCCCTGCTGGAGCACCGGCTGCCAGATCTGCTTGAAGCCCTCGGGCGTGGCCGCATCGATCTCCTGCGGGGTCGGAGTATGGAACCGCGGGTCCTTGCCGCGCTGGTAGAACTTCAGGTCGCGGCTGAGCACGCCCTGCGGCGAGGTCGCGAAGGCCTCGTACTGCAGGCGCGCGGCGGCCTTGGCGCGGAGCACCGGATTGGCGTCCCACCGCGGGAGCGCGAACTTGGCGGCGAAGAGATAGAGCTGGTCGTCGAGATCGGCGGCGCGGGTATCGGCGGTAAAGGTGAAGTCCCCGTCGTCGATCTTGAAGTTGAAGCCCATCTTGCGGCCGGTGGTGATCCGGTCGAGCTCCTCCTGGCCCAGCGGCCCCACGCCCGAACCGACCAGCGCCATGTCGCCGAGCGTGATATAGGCGGCATCGCCGGGGCCGAAGGCGCGGTAGCCGGTGCCGAAACGCACCTTGACCGTGACCCGGCCCGGGTCGTCCTTGGTCGGCCAGATCAGCGCCTTGACCCCGTTGCCGAGATCGACCTGCTCGATGTCGAGCAAGCCGATGCGCGCGGCGATCGCCTTGCCGGGCTGGCCGATCGCCGGGAGCTTCGCGAAGGAGACCGGCTCGATGCTGGCCCGCACCTTGGGGCCGGCCGCGACCGGCGCGGTCAGGGCCTGGCGCAGCGCCAGGTCGGTGCCGTCGCCGGCCTTGGGCGTCACGTAGATCGCCCGGCTGACGGTGCCGGAGAACAGCTTGCGGGTGTGCTGCAGCACGGCCTGCGGGGTATAGAGCGGGATGCCCTTGCGGAAGATGTCGAGCACCACTTCGGGCGAGGCGACGGTCTCGCGGATGTCGACCGCGGAGACGATGTCGTCGGCAACCCGCGAGCCGGGCAGCAGGGCCCGCTGCTCGACGAGGCTCTCGAAGGCCACGTTCATCTCGGCGACCTCGCGGGCGATCTCCTCGCGGGTCGGCGGCGCGGCCTGGGCATCGGCGATCACCGTGCGGACATCGCGCAAGGCCGCCCGCCAATCGTCGGCGACGGGCGTGACCGAGACATAGGTCGCATCGACCGAGCGGCTGACGTCGGACTGATCGACCTGGGCCATCAGGAAGCTGGCCCCGGCCCGCGCCCGCTGCTCCAGCCGGCGGTTGATGATCTGCAGGCCCAGCCGGTCGATCATCAGGCCCTGATTGTAGACTACGGTGTCCTGCACCGGGCGCCACGGGCGCAGCACGGCGTAAGTGATGCCGCGCGGCAGGTCGGGCTCGACCAGCACCTTGGTCTCGCCCACCGGCGCCGGGCCTTTCGCACCCGGCGGCGGGGTCGGATCGCCGAAGCCCGGCGCCGGGGTGGCCGGGCCGATGGTCGGCCAGTCCGAGAACCACTTACGGATCAGCGCCGCGAGCTGCGCCGGGTCGACGTCGCCCGCCGCCACGATCACGGCGTTCTCAGGCCGATACCAGCGGGCATGGAACGCCCGGACCGAGGCCTGGTTGGCCGCCTGCAGCGTCGATACCGTGCCGATCGGGGAATGGTCGGCCAGCGGCTGCCCCGCATAGAGCGTGCCCCGCGTCGCATCGGCGACGCGCTGCGAGGTGCCGCCGCGCTCGCGCATTTCGGACAGCACGATCGGCACTTCGGTTCGAACATTGGCCTCGCTCAGCGTCGGGGCGATCATCATCCCCGACAGCAGCTTGACCGATTCGTCGAGCGCGGTCGGCGTGGCATTGGGCAGGTCGAGCTTGAACACCGTCTGGGTCGGCGTGGTCTCGGCATTGGTGTCGGTGCCGAAGCCCGCCCCCAGGCGCTGCCAGGTCGGGATCGCCTGGCTTTCGCCCAGGTACTTCGACTGGCGGAACACGAGATGCTCCAGCAGGTGCGCATAGCCGTTCTCTTCAGGCTTCTCGTAGAGCGAGCCCACGTCCATGCGGATGCGGATCGAGACCTGGCCCGGCGGCACCCCGTTGCGCCGGACCGCATAGCGCAGGCCGTTGGGCAGCTCTCCGAACAGCCATTCGGGATCGTGCGGGATGTCGCTGCCCCGATAGAGCCAGGGCGTTTCCGGAGTGTTCGGCGCCAGGACCGGGGCGGCAGGCCGAGCCGACTTGCGCGTCGGAGCCTGGGCCGTCGCGGCGGTGACCGCGACCAGCGAGAGCAGCGACAGGACGGTGGCGAGAGAGCGGGACGCGCGCGAAGTCAAATGCATGGCATGGGCTATAGGATCGCCATTCCTGAAGGACCAGTGAATAGCGCCCTACTGCGCCGGCTTCCCGCCTTGGGCAGCCGGCGCCCCACCTTGCACCGCGGCCTGCATCGCCTCGATCTCCGCCATGGTCTTCTTGTCGACCAGTTCGACCTGGAAGACGAGGTCCGAGTTGGCCGGGATCTGCCCCGCCGCCTCGGCGCCGTAGCCCAGGCTCGCCGGGACGCAGAGCCGATAGATCCCGCCCGTGGGGATCAGCTTGAGCCCCTCGGCGAAGCCCGGGATCACGCCGTCGACCGGCAGCGGCGCGGTCATCGCCTGGTCGAAGGTCGCGCCGGTCGCGGCGAGATAGCCGATGTAGTTGATCAGCGCGACGTCGCCCGCCGCCGGCTTGGGCCCGGCAGCGGCGCGCAGCTCGGTATAGCCGAGCCCCGTCGCGGTCTTGACCGCGCAGGTGCGCTGCGCCGCCGGGATGACCGGATTGAGAGGCAGCGGAATGATGCGCGGATCGGGCGCCGGGGCGGCGCTGGCGAGCGCCGCCGCGAGCAGGCTCAGGATCATCGGCTCAGGCCCCGCGGGTGACGGGGATCAGCGCGCCGGTGATCGAGGCCCCGGCGTCCGAGGCGAGGAACGCGATCACCTCCGCAATCGCCTGCGGCTTGACCCATTCGGCGAAGTTGGCGTCGGGCATGTCGGCGCGGTTGGTCGGCGTGTCGATGATCGAGGGCAGGATCGCATTGACCGTGACGCTGGTCCCGCCGAGCTCTTCGGCCAGCGCCTCGGTCAGGCGGTGGACGCCGGACTTGGAGGCGGCATAGGCCCCCATTCCCATGCCCGCCTTGATCGCCGCGCCGGCGCCGATGTTGACGATCCGCCCCGCAGCGGACTTGGTCAGGTGCGGCAGGGCCAGCTTGGTGATCGTGGCGTTGCTCATCAGGTTCATCGCCTGCATCCTGGCCCAGCTATCGATCGAGCCGCCTTCGAGCGTTTCCCAGGTGAAGCCGCCCGCGACATTGACCAGCACGTCGATCCCGCCGTGGGCCGCGACGACCTGCTCGAGCGCCTTGGCGGTGGCCGCGGCGTCAGTCAGGTCGACCCCGCCGATGTCGAGCCCGCCGGGGATCGCCGCCTTGGCACTCGGCGCGAAGTCGATCCGCGCGACCTTGTCGCCTGCTGCGGCAAAGGTCTCGGCCACGGCCTGGCCCAGCACCCCGAAGCCCCCGGTAACGATGATCGAACGCGCCATATCGTGAATCTCCTTCGCGTGCTGCCTAGCGCGGCGCGGGGCGGTTGGGAATTGGGCTTGGCTCGGGGTTCGAGTGTCTCGGTTGCCGTGACACGGATCGGAGATTTCGAAACCGATGACGAACGATGACTTGTCGCCAATACCATCCTCTTACCCCAACACCTTGACCCCGCCCCCGCACCGCCTACATGCGCAGCATGTTCATCGAAACCGAAACCACCCCGAACCCCGCCACGCTCAAGTTCCTGCCGGGCGAGCGGATCATGCCCTCGGGCACGCGCGAGTTCACCGACGAGGAGCAGGCCGCTGCCTCTCCTCTTGCCGAGGCGCTGTTCTCGCTGGGTGACGTGACCGGGGTGTTCTTCGGCAGCGACTTCGTTTCGGTCACCGCCGGCGAGGGCGTCGACTGGAGCCAGTTGAAGCCGCAGGTCGTCTCGATCCTGCTCGACCACTTCGCAAGCGCCGCGCCGCTGTTCGCGCAAGAGGGCAACGGGATCGCGGTCCCGGCCGAGGACGCCGATCTCGGCGACGACCCCGCCGATGCCGACATCATCGACCAGATCAAGGACATCATCGAGACCCGGGTGCGGCCCGCGGTGGCCAACGACGGCGGCGACATCGTCTACCGCGGCTTCCGCGAAGGCGTGGTCTATCTCCAGATGCAGGGGGCCTGCTCGGGCTGCCCCTCGTCCTCGGCCACGCTCAAGCAGGGGATCGAAGGACTGCTCAAGTACTACGTCCCCGAAGTCACCGAAGTCCGCGCCGCCTGATGTCGCAGCCCCTGTCCGACGCGGCGCTCGACCAGCTCTTCCGCACCGCGCGCAGCTTCAACGGCTACGACGGCCGGCCCGTCCCTGCCGAGCGGCTCCACGCGATCTGGGACCTGATGAAGTTCGGGCCGACCTCGGCCAACATCCTCCCCGCCCGGATCGTCTGGTGCGTCTCGGCGGAGGCCAAGGAAAAGCTCGCGGCGCTGTCCTTCGGCAGCAACGGCGACAAGATCCGGGCCGCGCCGGTCACCGCGATCATCGGCATGGACATCGATTTTCACGAGCACCTGCCCGAGCTCTTCCCGCACAAGCCGGGGATGAAGGACGTCTTCACCGACCGCGCCGGGCGCGAGCTGGTGGCGATGCGCAATTCGTCGCTCCAGGCGGCCTACTTCATCCTCGCGGCGCGGGCGCTGGGGCTCGATACCGGGCCGATGTCGGGCTTCGACAACGCCGCGGTCGACGCCGCGTTCTTCGCCGATACGCCGAGCGTGAAGTCGAACCTGATCTCGACCCTGGGCTACGGCGATCCGGCGACGGTCTTCGAGCGCCTGCCCCGTCCCGAGTTCGAGCGCTTCAACCGGATCGCCTGACCTCATGCTGGCCCCGGTATGCTGACGCTCGCCATCGACTGCGCGACCGAGGCCTGCTCGGTCGCCCTGCTGGACGATGGCGAACTGGTCGCCGGCGAGCTGCGCCTGCTCGGGCGCGGCCATGCCGAGCAACTGATCCCGATGATCGCCGCCCTGCCCGGCAAGGGCCGTGCCGCGCGAATCGCCGTGTCGCAGGGCCCCGGGAGCTTCACCGGAGTGCGGGTCGGCCTGGCCGCCGCCAAGGGCCTGGCGCTCGCCTGGCGGGCCGAGCTGGTCGGTTATCCCACGCTCGCCCTGGTCGCCGCCATGGCCCAGCGAGGCCGCGCCGAACCCGTCGCCGTCGCCATGACCGGCGGGCACGGCGAATGGTTCGTCCAGGGCTTCGGCAGCGACGGCATGGCGGTCCGCGAGCTGGCATCCTATCGCCCCGATGCCGCCGCCGCCGCGACGCCGGAAAGGCTGGTCGCGGGCAGCCAGGCCGAGGCGCTCGTCATGGCGCGGGGCACCGGCGAGGCACTGCCGCTCCGGCCCGATGCGCGTGCCCTGGGCCTGCTCGTCCAAGCGCACCTGCGGGGCGATCCCGCGCCGCTCTACGGCCGCGCGCCCGATGCGAGGCTGCCCGCGCCGCCGGTGGCGGAGCAGGCCGGATGATCGACGACGTCGATCGGATCATGCTCGTCATGGAAGCGGCCTTCGACCCCGAGTACGGGGAGGCCTGGAACCGGGGCCAGATCGAGAGCGCGCTGGTGATCGGCAACTGCCATGTGATCCTGGTCGGCCCCGACGGCAATCCGCCCGGCGACGACGAACCGGCAGCGGGTTTTACCTTGTCGCGCACCGGAGTGGACGAAGAAGAACTTCTGCTCTTCGCCGTTCATCCGCAATTCAGGCGACGAGGTCTTGGTGCGAAGATGCTGGAGCGGCTATTCCGTGACTGTGCGGAGCGGGGAGTAACGGACATCCATCTCGAGATGCGCCGCGGCAATCCTGCCGAAGGTCTTTACCGTCTTTTCGGGTTCGAGCCCGTCGGACACCGCCCAAACTACTACCGGACTTCGTCGGGCACCCGGATCGACGCGATAACCTTCCGGTATTGCCTATAGCGCTTGGCACGATTTACTGAATTTTATGCCCGAAAATGCAAAAATTGACTTTTCCGCCTGCTTTCACCCTTGTAAACGATCCACAACGGATTAATCGCCGAGCTATCGAATGATCGCCACCGGGTCATGAGGACACCGGGTCATGAGGACAAGGGCGAATTCGTCAGAACAAAGGGCCGAGACATGGACGACCAGCAGAATGACACGAACGAAACCCTGATCACGCTTACTTCCGACATTGTTGCCGCTCACGTCAGCAACAACAGCGTCGCCGTCGGCGATCTCGCGTCGTTGATCACCAGCGTCTACGGCGCGCTGGCCGGCCTCGGCGCTCCGGCTCCCGCCGCCGAGGCTCCGCCGGAACCGGCCGTTTCGATCCGTTCTTCGGTCAAGCCGGACCACATCGTCTGCCTCGAGGACGGCAAGAAGCTCAAGATGCTCAAGCGCCACCTGATGACGCACTATAACCTGACCCCGGAACAGTATCGCGCGCGCTGGAACCTGCCTGCCGACTATCCGATGGTCGCCCCCAACTATGCCGAGAAGCGCCGCGAGCTGGCCAAGAAGATCGGCCTCGGCCGCAAGCCCGGCGCCCGCCGCGGCCGCAAGCCAAAGGCCGCGGCCTGATCCGTCGCACCGGCGGGTCCCGCCGGCCGAAACCATAGTTGCAGAATCGCCGTGCCGGCCTAATATCCGGCACGGCGTTTTTAGTTTAGAGTACCTCGTGCACCAGCCCATCGACATCGAAGCCCTCTGCCAGCAGCGCGGATTGCGGATCACCGACCAGCGGCGCGTGATCGCGCGCGTTCTCTCCGAAGCCGATGATCATCCCGACGTCGACGAGTTGCACCAGCGTGCCTCGGCCATCGACAAGGGCATCTCGATCGCGACGGTCTACCGCACGGTCCGGCTGTTCGAAGAGGCCGGCATCCTCGATCGGCACGATTTCGGCGACGGCCGCGCCCGCTACGAAGCGGCGCCCGAGGCGCACCACGATCACATGATCGACGTGGAAAGCGGCAAGGTCATCGAATTCGTCGATCCCGAGCTCGAGGCCCTGCAGAAGCAGATCGCCGAGAAGCTGGGCTACCGCCTGGTCGACCACCGGATGGAACTGTTCGGGGTCAAGCTCGACAAGGACAGCTAGCTGGCCGCCACCCTCGCAGCCTCCGCGGGCGGTTTCTCGCTGATCGGCAAGCTCCGCATCGCCGTGCGGCTCGCGGCGATGATCGCCTGGCTGCTCTTCTGCGTGCCGTTCCACTACCTCCGGCGGCTAGGCCTGCGCCGGCCCGGCGGTTCGCCCCGCCCCTGGCCGCAGCGCTTCCTCGGCGGGGTCGCCTGGATCGCCGGGATCGACGTCCGGGTCGAGGGCAAGCGCGCCGGGCGCAGCACCTTCCTCCTGGCCAATCACGTCAGTTGGATCGACATCACCGCCCTCGCCGGCGTCAGCGGCACGGCCTTCGTCGCCCACGACGGCCTGGCGGGCATCCCGCTGCTCCGCTGGCTCTGTTCGCTCAACGATACGGTTTTCATCGCCCGCCACGACCGCACCAGCGTTCATCGCCAGGTCGAGCAGGTCCGCGCGGCGATCGCCGAAGGCGGGGCCCTGACGATCTTCCCCGAAGGCACGACCAGCGACGGCACCGGCCTGCTGCCGTTCAAGTCGTCGCTGCTCTCCGCCTTCGATCCGCCGCCGGAGGGCGTCGCGATCCAGCCGGTGCTGCTGGATTATGGGCCGGAGGCGGCCTCCGCAGCCTGGGTCGGCGACGAACCGGGGCTGGACAATTTTCTCGGCATCCTCGCCCGTGCCAGGCCGGTCGCGCTGACGATCCGTTTCCTGCCCCCGCTCGAAGGGGAGGCGCTCTCGGGCCGCAAGGCGATCGCCGCGGCGGCGCAGACCGCGATCCTGGCGGCGATGCGCTGGAAATCCTGAGCGTTTTCGCGTAACGGCCCGCCCATGTCCGCAACCCCGCCTCCCCAGACCTACCGGGTCAAGAGCTTCGGCTGCCAGATGAACGTCTACGACGGCGAACGCATGGCCGAGCTGCTCGGCGCCGAGGGCTTGACCGCGGCTCCGGAAGGCACGGATGCCGACCTGGTCGTCCTCAACACCTGTCACATCCGCGAGAAGGCCGCCGAGAAAGTCTATTCCGACATCGGCCGCCTGCGCCGTGAGGACGGCTCGTCGCCCTTGATCGCGGTCGCCGGCTGCGTCGCCCAGGCCGAAGGCGAGGAAATCATGGCGCGCGCCCCGGCGGTGAAGATGGTCGTCGGCCCCCAGGCCTACCACCGCCTGCCCGCCATGCTGCGCGAGGCCCAGGCGGGCCGCCGCGTGACCGAGACCGACATGCCGGCGGAAACCAAGTTCGCCGCGCTCCCCAAGCGCCGCCGCTCGGGCGCGAGCGCATTCCTCACCGTCCAGGAAGGCTGCGACAAGTTCTGCACCTATTGCGTCGTGCCCTATACACGCGGTGCCGAAATATCGCGGCCGTTCAGCGATCTGGTGGATGAAGCCCAACGCCTGGTCGAAGCGGGGGCCAAGGAAATCACCCTGCTCGGCCAGAACGTCAACGCCTGGACCGGCGAGGACGGCAGGGGCCGCGGCCTGGGCCTCGACGGGCTGATCCGCGAACTCGATGCCATGCCCGGCCTCAGCCGCATCCGCTATACCACCAGCCACCCCAACGACATGACCGAGGGGCTGATCGCGGCGCACGGCGAGGTCGCCAAGTTGATGCCCTTCCTCCACCTGCCGGTCCAGGCGGGCAGCGACCGGGTGCTCAAGGCGATGAACCGCAGCCACACCGTGGCGAGCTACCTGAAGCTGCTCGACCGCGTGCGGGCGGCGCGGCCCGACATCGCGCTGTCGGGAGACTTCATCGTCGGCTTCCCCGGCGAGACCGAAGCCGAATTCGCCGAGACCCTCGCCCTGGTCGAAACGGTCGGCTATTCGATGGCCTTCAGCTTCAAGTACAGCCCCCGCCCCGGCACGCCCGCCGCGGGCATGGAGGGCCAGGTCGCGCCCGAGGCGATGGACGAACGGCTGCAGCGGCTTCAGGCCGCGCTTCAGCGGAGCAGCCTGGCCTTCAACCGCACGACCGTCGGCAAACGCTGCGAAGTTCTGGTCGAACGCCGCGGCCGGCGCGAGGGACAGTGGCTCGGCAAGTCGCCGTGGCTGCAATCGGTGCACTTCGCCGATGACCCTCGGGGGGACTTTGCGATCGGCGACCTCATCGAGGTGGAAATGATCGAGGCCGGTCCCAATTCGCTGTCCGGCAAGGTGCTGGCCCCCGTCGCCGCGTGATGCGCCGTTCACGATCACCCATGCAAACCTGAACGCTTGCTGCAAGGGGCGTTCAAGAAACCGACACGGCCGCCGTGCGAATTCCGGTGCATCGAGAATTCAGGGGGAATTCGCCAAATGCCGCACCGGATCGACGATCACCGGGAACTTGCCCGCCTGCTCGGGGACTGCCTCGACTTCGCCGATCGGCTCGATCTCGGCTATGTCGGCGCCAAGATCGCCGAGGCACTGGAGCATCTCCGTTCGGCGATCGGCCGCGAAACCGCCCCCTAGGTCGGAAACTTCAAACCCGCTGCGCCAGCACCGCGCGCCGGCGCCGCCAGCTCCTGCGCAAGAGCCACCCCGCCCCGAACGGCAGCAGGATCGCGATTGCCGCGCCATAGCCCGCGCGACTGGTCGATGACGAGAAGCCGCCGGCCAGCAGTGCCCAGGCCGCGAGCAGGGCGATGGCCAGCGCGAGAACGAAGACGATTCCCAGGAACAGCAATCCCGGCAGACTGTTCCAGAAGCTCAGCCCTTCCGAAGGCTCGGGCAGCGGATGCCCGGCGGCACGCGCCGCCGAATAGATCGCATCGGCGAAGACATCCAGGTTCGCATCGGGATCGGGCCGGCCGAACCCCTTGGGATCGGCGATCAGCGCCTGGGGCAGGCGGTAGACCCGTCCGTCCCGCGTGGCGATCTCCACCAGATAGTCCAGCCCGCTCTCCACCCGGTGGAATGCGGCGATCTCCCCATAGTCCACCGACGCCCGCCGCGGCAGTCCGGTCAAGGGAATTCTGGGCCGCTCGGAGACTTCGAGCCGCGTTCCCTGCACCGTCCAGCTATGGATGCGGTAGGTATTGGCGAAGATGAAGAAGATGCCGAATACGGCCAGGCCGAGGGCCCACATCATCACCGTGAGCTTATCGTGGCCCGCGTAGGTGACCTCGTAGGCGATCACCAGCCCGGTCCCGATCAGGACCAGCAGCAGGCCCGGCAGCGCGGTCTGGGTGCGGCGGTAGGTGGCCCTATACTCCATCGGCATATTCCATCGGCGCGGTCCCTCGGCGGTTCGCTCGGTGCCTGGATACCACAAGCCGCCACTTTTCCACCACGGCGCGCGCGCCGCGTCCTTGCGCTGCAACATGGCAGGCCTATCCTCCGACTCAGGGGCCAGGTCCGGCCCCCGCATGAAAGGAGCGCATGGCCCGCAAATCCGCACGCGCGCACGATGTGGCGCAGTTCCGTCCAGAAGCTTCCCGCCGCGCCCGAGCGGAGCTCGAATTCGATGAGCCTGCGGTGCTCGGCGCCCTGTTCGGCCAGTTCGACGCCAATCTCGTCCAACTGGAAAACCGGCTCGGAGTGTTCATCGCGGCGCGCGGCAACCGGATCCAGATCGAGGGCACGGAGGAATCGGTCATCCGCGCGCGCGAAGTCCTGAAGGGCATGCACAACCGCCTCCAGGCCGGCCAGGAGCTCGATGCCGGAGCGATCGATTCGCTCGTCGTGATGTCGGCCGAACCGACGCTCGAGGGCATCATCGCCGGCGACGTCGATGCCCCGCCGATCATGATCCGGACGCGCAAGAAGACGATCGTCCCGCGCTCGGCGCAGCAGATCGACTACATGCGGCAGCTCGCCAGCCGCGACATCATCTTCGCGCTCGGCCCGGCGGGCACCGGCAAGACCTACGTCGCGGTGGCCCAGGCGGTCAGCCAACTGATCGCAGGCTCGGTCCAGCGCCTGATCCTGTCGCGCCCGGCGGTCGAGGCGGGCGAGAAGATCGGCTTCCTGCCCGGCGACATGAAGGAGAAGGTCGATCCCTATCTGCGCCCGCTCTACGACGCGCTCAACGATTGCATGCCGCCCGAACAGGTCGAGCGGCGCATCGCCAGCGGCGAGATCGAGATCGCCCCGATCGCCTTCATGCGCGGGCGCACCCTGGCCGACGCCTTCGTGATCCTCGACGAGGCGCAGAACACCACCCCGGCGCAGATGAAGATGTTTCTCACCCGCTTCGGCCAGAACAGCCGGATGGTGGTCTGCGGCGACCCCCGGCAGGTCGACATCCCCGGCGGCGACGCGCAGTCCGGCCTGGCCGATGCGGTCCGGCGGCTCGAGGGCGTGGAAGGCATCGCCGTGACCCGCTTCAGCGCGGCCGACGTGGTCCGCCACCCGATCGTCGGGCGGATCGTCGAGGCCTATGAGGGGCCGGAAGCGCTCTGATGACCCGCATTGCGCTGGTCAGAAGCCCGGGCGATCACCCGAGCGCCGATGCCGCGGTCCAGGCGGGCGTGGCGGAGCTGTTCGCCACGCTCTTTCCCGGCAATCCGGCGCCCGAGTTCGACCAGGCCCATACCGCCATGGCCGCCCTCGCCCAGAGCCCCAAGCTCGCCCTCCTCGCCGCCAAGTTTTCCGGCGCGGTGATCCTGGAGAGCGCCTGGGGGAAGCGTGCCAACCTGCGGGAGCTGGCGTTCCAGACGCTCGGCCGCCACTTCGGCGACGAACTCTCGACCACCAGCCGCCGCCCTGCGGCCGAAGCGGCCGGGCTGACCGTGGAACAACTCGGCGCGCTCGGCGACTGGCGCGCTTCCAGCCTGTTCGACGAGGAGCAGCGCCTCGTCATCGAATATACCGAAGCAGTCGTGACCGGCCGCGTGCCTGCCGAGCTCTTCGCCCGCATGGTCGCCCGCTACGGCGAGCAGGAAGCCGTGGAATGCACCGCCGCGATCGGGTTCTGGTCGTTCTGGGCGATGCTGGTGGGGGCGACCGGGATCTAGGGGTTTGTTGTTCCACTTACGTGGAATCGGCACCGGCCCGGCACCGCACCCGTTTCAATGCAACTGAAACAGCCTCAAGGGCACCGCTTCAGCGTGCGCGGCGGATCGGTCTCGCTGCGGCGCGATTGCATCGTGTCCTTGTCGATCACCCTGAGCATGATCTTCTGACGGTTGCCGACCATCGTCAGCTCGCCCGCCTCGCTGAGCTCCCACCGCGGGAACGGGCCGATCAGGGTGCCGTCGGCCTTGAAGTCGAGCGCGGTCTCGCAGCTCTTGCCGGGCTCGGCCCAGACGCCGACCATGAATTGGTGGCTGGGCGGGTCCCCCTTCTTCGGGCCGGCCGCTGCCTCGTTCGGCCCGGGGGCGGGTTCCGGAGGTCGAGCCGGATCGCTGGCCGTCGTGGGCAGCGCCTCGATATGCGGGGACGGTTCGGCGGAAGGAAGCGCCTCGGCAGCGGGGGCGACCGGAGCTTCGGAGGGCCCGGAATCGGAAGGCTGGGCCGCTTCGGGCGGGGCCGGCTGCACGTCGCCGATCGCAGCCGCGGCTGCCTCGGCCTCGGGAGCGGCGGCGGCTTCCGGGAAGGCGTTGCTGAAGGTGGGCGAAGGCTGGGCCGGTTTCGCCGGAGCCGCGGCGGCGGGCCGGCGCGGCGGCTTGCCCGCCGCTCCTGCCGCGCAGAGCGTCATGGCCAGCGCGGCGCCCGCGCCCAGCGTGATCGGATGAAGTCGCATGGTGATGGCTCGTACCTTGCCTCGGAGGGTGGGAGATCGGGGTTACAATGCTTCAAATGAACGGCGGTTGCATCGCTCGGCGACAGGTCAATCGGCGGGCGCCTCGACCCCCGGCAGGCGCAGCTTGACCAGCAGGCCGCCGAGGTCCTCGCTTTCGCCGAGCCCGACCGTGCCGCCGTAGATCTCCGCAACGTCGCGGACGATCGCCAGGCCCAGGCCGGTGCCGGGCTTGCCGGTGTCGAGCCGCGCACCGCGGTCGAAGATGCGGGTGCGCTCCTCCTCGGGGATGCCCATGCCGTCGTCCTCGACCCAGATCTCGCACCAGCCGGGCTCCTCGCCGGCACAGACGGTGACGAAGACCGATCCGCCGCCGTACTTCGCGGCGTTCTCGATCAGGTTGCCGAGCATCTCGTCGAGGTCCTGGCGCTCGACCGCGACCAGGGCCTCCCGGTCCCCGTCGAGGTCGAACCGGGTGCGCTCGTGGAGCCGGGTCACCGCGCGCAGCACGGCCTCGACGCTGTCCCAGACCTTGGCCCGCGACTGCCCGACCGCGCGGCGGCCGACCGCCCGCGCGCGGGCCAGGTGGTGATCGACCTGGCGGCGCATCACCGCCGCCTCGCGGATCACCGTGTCGGAAAGGTCGGGCGCCTTGGCGGTCGCGGCGTTCATCACCACCGTGAGCGGCGTCTTGAGCGCGTGGGCGAGGTTGCCGGCATGGGTCCGCGCCTCTTCGGCCTGCTTTTCCGAGTGGGCGAGCAGGGCGTTCAATTCCTGGACCAGCGGCTGGACCTCCAGCGGCAAGGGATCGGTGACGCGATTGGCGCCGGTGGTCCGCATTCGCTTGATCGCCTGGCGCACGCGCCGCAACGGGCCCAGGCCGTACCAGGTCTGCAGCCCGGCCATGACGAACAGGCCCAGCCCCAGGATCACGAAGGAATAGATCAGGATCGAACGAATGCGCCGAATCTGCGCATCGAGCTCGCCGCGGCCCGCCGCGATGGTGAACCGCCACTTGGTCTCGCTGTTCGGCAGGATGATCGAGCGCTCCATGATCCGTAGCGGCTCGCCGGGGAACTGATCGCTGTCGTAGATATGCGGCGTGGCATCGAAATGATCGTCGGTGTGGACCTTGAGGCTACGGTCCCACAGCGAGCGCGAGGGAAAGTCCTCACGTCCTTTGGCGCTGATCTGCCAGTAGAGGCCCGAGTTCGGCTCCAGGAAACGCTGGTCGCCGAGCGGACGGTTGAAGAAGATGTCGCCATTGGGATCGAGCTCGGCCGAACCGACCATCGCGGTCATCATGTAGCCCAGCTGATCGTCGAAGGCGCGGGTGATGAGGTTGGTCAGCGTGCGCTCCAGCCCCACGCCGCCGGCCAGCAGCAGGAAGCTGATCCACACCGCCGCGGTCAGCATCATGCGGCGGGAGAGCGAGCCGGTCTGGCGGGTCGTGCCGCGCTGGTCGGTCACAGCCGCTCCCATGGTGGGGTCGGGAACGCTGTTAGCCACGGCCCCCGTCGACGGGATCGTCGAGGCTGTAGCCGAGGCCGCGGATCGTAGTGATCACGTCGGCGCCCAGCTTCTTGCGGATGCGGGTGACGAAGACCTCGATCGTGTTGGAATCACGGTCGAAATCCTGGTCGTAGATATGTTCGATCAGCTCGGTACGGCTGACCACCTTGCCCTTGTGGTGGAGCAGATAGGACAGCAGCTTGTATTCCTGCGCGGTCAGCTTGACCGGCTCGCCGTTCAGCGTGACCCGGCCCGAGCGGGTATCGAGCCGCACGTCGCCGGCGATCAGCTCGGACGACGAATTGCCCGAGGCACGGCGGATCAGGGCCCTTAGCCTCGCGATCAGCTCCTCGGTCTGGAACGGCTTGGCAAGGTAATCGTCGGCGCCGGCGTCGAGCCCCGCGACCTTGTCCGACCAACTGTCGCGCGCGGTCAGGACCAGGACCGGGAAGGTCCGCCCTTCCTTGCGCCACATGCCCAGCACGGTGAGCCCGTCGATCTCGGGCAGGCCGAGGTCGAGCACCACGGCGTCGTAGTCCTCGGTCGAGCCCATGAAGTGCCCGTCCTCGCCATCGGTGGAGAGGTCCACCGCATAGCCGGTCTGCTCCAGCGTCGACTTGAGCTGCTTGCCGAGGGTCGGTTCGTCCTCGACGATCAGGATGCGCATTTACCTAGTTCCCTGTGGCAGCGGAATGACGCGGGGACAGATGGGGCGAAAGCCCGGAGTGGTCAAGTTTGAGGCTCAGCGACTTTGCCGCATGACCTGCCCGGTCCGCGCATCGACATCGACGAAGACCACCCGTCCGTCGCGAATGAACTTCAGGCGATAGGCCAGGGCGGTCGGATCGTATTCGGGGCCGAGATACTGCATCCCCTGCATCGTCGGCAGGATCTGCTGCTCGATCTCGCGCAAGGTGCGGACATTGCCCGCGCGGATGTCCTTGCGGACCTGGCCCTGGGCATCGCCCGGCGCGGCGAGCGCGGAGACCGCGGGCAGACCGGCGGCGAGCGGGCCGGCAGCGAGCAAGGCAATGGCGATCAGACGCTTCATCATGCCGCTGTGCCTAAGCCTCGGGCCTTGAACAAGCGGTGAATGCGGCCCCGGCTTGCCGAGGCCCATTGCCAAACTTGGGCCACCGCCGCTAGGGCGCGCGGCATGGCGGCAGCACCGATCCTCTCCTGGGAAGGCCTGGGACTCGTCCAAGGCTCCGGCTGGCTGTTCCAGGGGCTCGACATCCACATCGCCCCGCGGGACCGGCTGGCGCTGATCGGGCGCAACGGCGCGGGCAAGACCACGCTGCTCAAGCTGCTTTCGGGCGAAGTCGATGCCGACAAGGGCACGCGCTCGGTCCAGCCCGGCACGCGGATCGTGATGCTGGAGCAGGATCCGTTCTTCAAGGGCCATGCCACGCTGATGGATTTCGCGCTGCACGGCCCCGATGCGCCGCCGCGCTACGAGGTCGAGGCGATCGCGGGGCAGCTCGGTATCGACCTGAGCCGGCCCGCCGACAGCGCCAGCGGCGGTGAACGGCGCCGCGCCGCCCTCGCCCGCGCGCTGGCGTCGGAGCCCGACCTCCTGCTGCTCGACGAGCCGACCAACCACCTCGACCTGGCGGCGATCGACTGGCTCGAGAGCTGGCTCCAGCGCTACACCGGCGCCTTCGTGGTGATCAGCCACGACCGGACCTTCCTGACCCGGCTGACCAAGGCGACGCTGTGGCTCGACCGCGGCAACATCCGCCGCAAGGACGTGGGCTTCGGCGGCTACGAAGCCTGGATGGAACAGGTCTATGCCGAAGAGGCCCGCGCGGCCGACAAGCTCGACGCCAAGCTCAAGATCGAGGCGCACTGGCTGGAGCGCGGGGTCACCGCGCGGCGCAAGCGCAACCAGGGCCGCCTCGAAAAGCTGTGGGAGATGCGCGCGCAGCGCGCCGCCATGCTCCAGCCGCAGGGCGCGGCCAAGCTCGGCCTCGCCAGCGACGACGTGAAGACCAAGGCGGTGATCGTCGCCGACAAGGTGACGAAGCGGTTCCCCTCTTCTCCGTTCGTGTCGAGCGAAGTCGAGACACAGGCGCGCGGTGTCTCGACTGACGACAGAATGTCGGCAGTTCATCCTGAGCCTGCCGAAGGGCTCGACACGAACGGCGGTGGTGGAGGTGATGACCGGACCATCATCAAGGACTTCACCCTGCGCATCACCCGCGGCGACCGGATCGGCGTGGTCGGGGCCAACGGCGCGGGCAAGACCACGCTGCTCAAGCTGCTGACCGGCGAGCTGGCGCCCGACGAAGGCACCGTGACCCTGGCCAAGACGCTCGACGGGGTGGTGATCGACCAGCAGCGCAGCCTGATGGCTCCCGAGAAGCGCGTTCGCGACGTGCTCGCCGAGGGCGGCGACTGGATCGACGTGCGGGGCACGCGCAAGCATATCCAGGGCTATCTCAAGGACTTCCTGTTCGATCCCAACATGGTCGAGGCCAAGGTCGGCACGCTGTCGGGCGGGGAGCGCTCGCGCCTGCTGCTGGCGCGGGAGTTCGCGCGGCTGTCCAACCTCTTGGTGCTCGACGAGCCGACCAACGACCTCGACCTCGAAACGCTCGACCTGCTGCAGGAGGTCATCGCCGACTACGACGGGACGGTGCTGATCGTCAGCCACGACCGCGACTTCCTCGACCGGACGGTGACCGTGACCCTGGGGCTCGACGGCTCGGGCAAGGTCGATGTCGTGGCCGGCGGCTATGCCGACTGGGAGAAGCAGCGGCAGGCCCGCACCGCGCCGGCGAAGGCCGCCAGACCCGCCGCCGAAGCCGCGCCGCCGCCCCCTCCTCCACCGCCGCGCAAGGGCAAGCTCTCCTACAAGGACCAGCGGGACTACGACCTGCTGCCCGGGCGGATCGAGGAACTGGAAGCCGCGATCGGGCGCGACGAGGCCGCGCTGCACGATCCGGCGCTCTATGCCCGCGATCCCGCCAGGTTCGCCGCGCTGACCGAGGCGGTGGCCAAGGCCCGGGCGGACAAGGATGCCGCCGAGGAACGCTGGCTGGAACTCGCGGAACTCGTCGAGGGCTGAGAAACCGTTCGGAAATGCGCCGTTCGGCGCAAGCCGGCGCCGGCGCCCGGCATCATGATTCCGGGCTTCCCCGAGACTGCCGGGGGCATTTTCACAACCGATAGAATTCCGCTACCCGGTCCAGCGCCAGGCCCAGCACCAGCTTGCCGCTGCGCGCCGGCCAGGCGAGCGCGCGCTCGGCATCGGGCAGGGTCTCGCCCGCGCAGACCACGCGCCAGAGCACGTCCGCCAGCCCCGATCCAGCGGCACCGATCGCGCCGTCGAAGCGCTGTTTCGCGGCGATCTGCCGTTCCGTGGGGTTCAGGCCGCGGTCGCCGCCGGACCCTGTGATCCGCACCGCATCCCAGCGCATGGTCACCGAGGGCGCGAGTTGGGCGCGTTCCCAATCGGCGCGAAGCCGCTCGCCGGCGGCGAACTGGCGGTCGGAGAGGTGGCCGCGGGCATGGAGCCAGGTCAGCGGGCTTTCGGCCAGGTTGACGGTGACGCTGCGGCGCCCCGGCCGAGCGGCGCGGTTGCCCGGGCCTTCGCTGGTCAGTTCACGTTGGGCGAGCATGCGGGGCATCGGGCGATCTCCTGGAAAGACGGATCGCATCTTGCCGAAAGCGCCATATTGTAGGAAAATGAAAAAACCAGATCGGTTAGGGACTTGGCATGATCAATCGCATTCGCGACATCCGCAAGGAAAAGGGCCTGACCCTCGCCGATGTCGCCGCGCGCTGCTCGCCCGCGACCACGGCCCAGACGATCGGGCGGCTGGAGACCGGCACGCGCAATCTCTCGCTGGTGTGGATGAACCGCATCGCCAAGGCGCTCGAAGTCGATCCCGAGCTGCTGGTGCGCGGGGAGCAGGCCGCGCAGCCGCAACTGATCGCCCGGCTCGGCGAAGCCGGGGCCGAGGCCCTCCCCGCTCCACGCGATGCGATCCTGCCGACCGCGCTGGCTGGCGGCGATGGGGTCGTGGCGATGAGCATCGAGACCAGCGCCGGAGAATACCGCGCCGGAGACCAGGTCTGGCTGCGGCAGGTCGAACCGGCAGACTACGCCAAGGCGCTCAACCGCGACGTGCTGGCCCCGCGTTCGGGCGGGCGCTTCGCCTTCGGGCGGATGATCGACCGGCACGAAGGCAAGATCGCCCTGCTCCCGCCCGGCCCCGGCACGCGCCAGATCGTGATCGACAATCCGGCCTGGCTCGGCGTGGCGGAAATGCTGGTGCGGAAGCTCTGACCTTGCTCCGCGTCCTGTCGATAAGCACGCTGTTTCCGAATCCCGCGCTGCCCGCGCTGGGGCCCTTCGTCGCGAGTTCGCTGGAGGCCGTGGCGGCGCGCGGCGATGTCGATGCGGTGATGGTCAATCCGCTCGGCCTGCCGCCGTGGCCGCTGTCGCTGCACCCGCACTATGCGAAGCTGCGTGAGGTCGCGGCGTTCTCGCGGCGCGGCGGGCTGACCGTGCATCACCCGCGCTTTACGCTGATTCCCCGGATCGGCGCGCAGGCCAACGCGGCGCGGATCGCGCGCGCGGTCCTCCCGCTGGCCCGGCGGCTCCACGCCGAGCGGCCGTTCGATCTGGTCGATGCGCAGTTCTTCTTTCCCGACGGGCCCGCCGCGGCGCGGATCGCACAGGACCTCGGCCTGCCGCTGACGATCAAGGCGCGGGGGGCGGACATCCACCATTGGGGCCGGCAGGCGCAGTCGGGCCCGCAGGTCCTGGCAGCGGCACGGCAGGCGGCAGGCATCCTGGCGGTATCCGAAGCGCTCAAGGCCGACATGGTCGCGCTGGGCATGCCGGCGGAGCGAATCGCGGTGCACTACACCGGCCTCGACCATGCCCGTTTCCGGCCTGCCGACCGGGCCGCGGCGCGGGCGGGCATCGCGGCCGATCTCGGCGTTCCCGGCGATGGCGTCCTGTTGACGGCCACCGGCGCGCTGATCGCACGCAAGGGCCAAGGGATCGCGATCCGCGCCTTGGCCCGACTTGGGCGCGACGATGTCCATCTCGCCCTGGCGGGCAAGGGCGCAGACGAGGCCGTGCTGCGTGCTTCGGCCGCGGAGCTCGGCCTGGCGGGCCGGGTCCATTTTCTCGGCCAGGTCGGGCACGACCGGCTCCCTGCCCTGCTCGCGGCTTCCGATGCGCTGGTGCTGCCCTCGGCCAGCGAAGGCCTGGCCAATGCCTGGGTCGAGGCGCTCGCCTGCGGCACACCGCTGGTGATCCCGCCGATCGGCGGGGCGCGCGAGGTGGTGCGGAACGATAGCGCGGGACGCATCGCGGAGCGCACGCCGGAAGCGATCGCGGCGGCCTTGCGCGACCTGCTGGCCGCTCCGCCGGCTCAGGCCGCGGTTGCGGCCAATGCGGCCCGGTTCAGTTGGGAAGCCAATGCCGAGGCGCTGGTGGGGTTCTGGCGGGAGGTGGCCCGCTAGCTCCTCCCCGAGCTTGTCTCCGGGAGGATTTTTATCCCCGCTCCCGCGCCAGCCGCTCCTGCCGGTCCACCTCGCTCTCGGTCGGCACGAAGCTGTTGCCCGTGACCTTCAGCCAGACCAGCATCGGCGCGGCCGCATAGACCGAGCTGTAGGTGGCGACCACCAAGCCGAGGATCAGCGCCGCGGAGAAGCCGAAGATCACCTTGGGGCCGAGCAGGAGGAGCGCGAACAGCGCGAGGAGGATGGTCACCGCGGTCATCACGGTGCGGTGCAGCGTCTCGTTGACCGAGAGGTCGAGCAGCTCCTCCATCGGCATCTTGCGGTATTTCTTCAGGTTCTCGCGGATCCGGTCGTAGACCACGATCGTATCGTTCAGCGAATAGCCGATCACCGTCAGCAGCGCGGCGACGATAGTCAGGTCGAATTCCATCTGGGTCAGCGCGAAGAGGCCGAGCGTCAGGATGATGTCGTGGACCAGGCTGACCAGGGCGCCGACGCCGAACTGCCATTCGAACCGGAACCAGATGTAGATCGAGATCGCCAGCGCGGCCACGGCCAGCGCCTTGGCCGCGGTCCAGCCGAGCTCGCCCGAGACCTTGCCCGACACCGAATCCACCCCGTCGATCCGCGCGTCGGGATGCGCCGCCTTGACCGCCGCGCCGATCCGGTTGGTCATCGCCTGGGCCGCGCCTTCCTCGCGCTCGGCCCCCTCGGGCAGGCGCATGCGGATCGAAATCGCATTGGCGGCGCCGAAGGTCTGGATGATCGGCTCGCCGTAGCCGAGCTTCTCGATCTCGCTGCGCAGCGCCGGGACCGGGGCCTCCCTGCTCTGCGTAAAGGTCACCCGAATCATCTCGCCGCCGACAAAGTCGACACCGAAGTTAAGCCCGTTGACGAACAGCAACACAATACTGACGGCCATGAGCACTACGCTCATGATCGTGGTCGGCCACTGCCACCGCAAGAACTTGATGTTCGTGTTGTCGGGGACGAGCTTGAGCAAAGCCATGACGCTGGACCTCAGAGATGGATGTCTGCCGGGCGCGCCTTGCGCAGCCACAGCGCCACCCACATGCGGGTGAGGAAGACGGCCGTGAAGACCGAGGTGATGATGCCGATGAACAGCACGACCGCGAAGCCCTTGATCGGGCCCGAGCCGAGGAAGAACATGATCGCGGCGGAAATGGTGTGGGTGATGTTCGCGTCGAAGATCGTGCGGCTGGCCTCCTTGTAGCCCACCTCGATCGCCTGGACCACGCGGCGCCCGCGCCTTCGCTCTTCGCGGATGCGTTCGTTGATGAGCACGTTGGCGTCCACCGCCGCGCCGATCGTCAGCACGAAGCCGGCGATGCCCGGCAGGGTCAGCGTCGCGTTGGCGATCGCCATGACCCCGAGGATCATCAGCACGTTGAGGACCAGCGCCGCATTGGCATACATGCCCAGGCGGCCATAGGCGGCCGCCATCAGGACGATGATCGCCGTAGTGCCGACGATCATCGCGATCAGGCCCTTCTGGATCGAATCAGCGCCGAGGTCGGGACCGACCGAGCGTTCCTCGATCACCTTGAGATCGACCGGCAGCGCACCCGAACGCAGGGCGATGGCCAGGGCATTGGCCTCCTGCGCATTGCCCACGCCCGAGATCTGGGCGCTGCCGCCCAGGATCGGCTCGTTGATGGTCGGGGCCGAAAGCACCTTGCCGTCGAGGATGATCGCAAAGGGCTTCTTGACGTTCTCGCTGGTCAGCTTGGCGAACTTCTCGCCGCCCTGCTGATCGAAGGTGATGTTGACGATCGATGCGTTGGTCTGCTGCTCGTTGCTCGCCTGGGCGTTGGTCAGGCGGTCACCCTTGATCCCGCCGAGCCGCTTGACCGCGATCACGCCGCCGCCGCCCGCATAGGGCAGTATCTGGCTGCCCGGAGGAGCGATGCCCTGGGCCAGGTCGGTCGGCGAAGCGGTCGTGTCGACCAGCTTGAATTCGAGCTGTGCGGTCTGGTTGAGCAGTTTCTTGAGGTCTTCGGGGTTGCCGAGACCGGGGACCTGCACGACGATCCGCTGCGCGCCCTGCCGGATGATGGTCGGCTCGCGCGTGCCCATGGCGTCGATGCGCTTGCGCACGACCTCGGTCGCGGTCTCCATCGCGTTGGTAACCGCGAGGTCGATGCCTTCCTTGGTCGGCGTCAGCACGAAACGCGTGCCGTCGAGCACCTGGATGTCCCAGTCGCGCTGGCCGGTCAGGCCCGCGCCGGTGGTCAGCGGCAGGATGAGCTCGCGCATCGCGTCGACCTGGCCAGGGTCCTGGACCATGAAGGTCAGCGTGCCGTCCTTGGTGGAGATGTCGCCGATCGCGATCGGCTGCGGCGCGGTCCGCAGCTTGTTGCGGACGTTTTCCTCCATCGCATCGAGGCGTTGGCGCACGACCTGATCGGGACTGGCCTCGAGCAGCAGGTGGCTGCCGCCGGCCAAGTCGAGCCCGAGGTTGACCACCGGGTTGGGCAGGCTCTTCGGCCAGGACAGGCCCGACAGCGAGAAAATCGTCGGCACCGCGGCGAGGCAGGCGACGAAGGTGAACAGCCAGACCCAGATCTGCTTCCAGCGAGGGAAATCGAGCATCGCGGCGTCAGTCGTTGGCCGGAGCCGAGCCCATCGGCGGAATGACGTCCGAAATCGTCGACTTGAGCGCCTTGACCTTGACGTTGGGGCCGAGTTCGAGGTCCGCATAATGCTCGTCGACCTTCAGCACCTTGCCGAGCAGCCCCCCGGCGGTGAGCACCTGATCGCCCTTCTTGATTCCCGCGATCTTTGCCCGCTGCTCCTTCTGCTGGCGCATTTGCGGGCGCAGGATCAGGAACCAGAAGATCACCCCGACCGCGACGAAAGGCAGGAACTGCACCCACGGCGGCGGACCGGCGGCGGCTCCCACGGCGGCGGCGGACAGGAGATCGAGAGAAGACATGGTCATCCGTGAAGTGCTCTTTGCGAGAGTGCGAACCTGACGGGCGGAAGCAGGCCCCGCCGAAGCCCGCGCGACTAGCAGCTATGATCCGGGCTTGCAACGAAGGGCCGCCGAAGCAGGGCAACGAAGCGGATCGCAGCGGCACTTGGTGCCGGGCCATCGCAATTCCGTCCCAGCGCGCTTGCGTTCGCGGCCCGCGCTGCTATAGGCCGCGCCTCCGGTCGGGACGTAGCGCAGCCTGGTAGCGCATCACACTGGGGGTGTGGGGGTCGGAGGTTCGAATCCTCTCGTCCCGACCAAATTTCTCGAAGACACGGGTGACCGCAGCACCACGCCCCTCCGCCAAGCATGAACGGGCGCGGAAACCTGCGCCCAGCCAAGACTACGATCGGTGAAGCGGAACTTCTTCGAAACCGTTTTCCTACACGAGCCCATATGGTTATATTAATTAACTTCCGCAAACCGGAGGTTCCCATGCCGCTGCTCGACACCCTCATTGGCCCGATCACCTCGATCATCGACAAGATCATTCCCGACAAGGAGGCGCGCGACCGCGCCAAGCTGGAATTGATCCGCCTGCAAGGCTCGCAGGAACTGGCTGAAGTCCAGGCGCGGCTGTCGGCGATCGTCGCCGAGGCCAATTCGCACGATCCTTGGACCAGCCGCGCGCGGCCGGGCTTCCTCTACGTGATGTATGCCCTGATCCTGTTCGCCCTGCCGATGGGCGTGCTCGCCGCCTTCAGGCCGGACATGGCTCTCGCGATCGGCCAGGGGATGAACGCCTATCTCGGGGGCTTGCCGGATTCGCTCTACGCCCTCTTCGGCACCGGCTACCTCGGCTATACCGCCGCGCGGCAGTGGGGCAAGGTCTCGGGCACCGACAAGTAAGGCGCAAGGCTTGCCTGGCGGCGCTCATCGGTTAGAGCTATTCCCCTCACCGTTCCTTCCGAGCGAAGTCGAGCGACTATGCCGAGCGCCAGCGAGGCAGCGGCGACGCAGGTTCTTGCTTCGCTCGAACTGGTCCCTCGACTTCGCTCGGCAGGAACGGATTTTCCTGATCTGCAGCAACAGGCGGTGGGGTGAATGGCAAGCAATCTAGTCTACGTCCTCAACGGACCCAACCTCAACCTGCTCGGGATGCGCGAGCCGGAGATCTACGGCAGCGACACGCTCGACGACATCGCCGGCCTGCTCGAGGACCGCGCCAAGGACCTCGGCCTGGAGATCGACCTGCGCCAGTCCAATCACGAAGGCCATCTGCTCGACTGGCTGCATGAAGCCCAGGCCGAAGGCGCCAAGGCGGTCCTGCTCAACGCGGGCGCGCTCACCCATACCAGCCTGGCGCTCTACGACGCGATCCGTTCGATTCGGACGCCGGTGATCGAGGTGCATATCTCCAACCCGCACGCGCGCGAGGAATTCCGCCACAAGAGCTTCGTCGGCATGGCCGCCAAGGGTTCGATCGCCGGGTTCGGCGCGAAAGGCTATCTGCTGGCGCTGGAGGCCGCGGCGGGGCTTTGAGCCGCCCACCAGGCCGCAATTTCGCTCAGGCTCGGCGCGATCACCTGATAATAGGGCGCAGCGAAAGCGTGCCAGCGCTCGCTGTTGCGGGGCGATACTGCGGTTAGGATCGGCACTCCAGCCTCCAGCGCCGCCGCGAAAGCCGCCAGCAGGCCCGAACCGCTTTCGGCCTCCAGCTTGCCGAACTTGCTGAGCACGACGAGATCGCAGCCCGCGGCGATGTCGCGGCAGACCGCGGCGCAAGCATCGACGACGCCGCGCGGATCGAGCGAACAGGCGCTCGATCCGGAGCCGAGGTCCTGGAAGATCGGATAGCGGCTGCCGTCGACAATGTTCAGCAGGGTATCCGAGCCGCAGGCCTCGGAGCCATCGCCTTGCGGCACCTCGACCACGCCCGCGATCCGGGCCGGTCGCCACGGCACCGTGAGCATGTCCGCCAGGAGCCGCTGGATGACCGGGCTGCCCGCGCCCTGCACCACCGCGATGGGGCACGAGGTCACTCCAGCGGCACGCCGGGCAGCTGCTTGGCGGTGCGGATCGTCAGCGAGGTCTTGACGCTGGCGACGTTGGGCGCCGGCGTCAGCTTGCTGGTCAGGAATTCCTGAAAGCTCTGCAGGTCCTTGCTGACGATCTTCAGGATGAAGTCGATCTCGCCGTTGAGCATATGGCATTCGCGCACTTCGGGCAGGCCGCGCATGTGATCCTCGAACTGGCGAAGCGATTCCTCGGCCTGGCTCTTGAGGCTGACGAGAGCGAAGACCGTGATCGCAAAGCCCAGTTTCGAGGCGTCGAGCTCGGCATGGTAGCCCTTGATGACCCCCGCTTCCTCCAGCGCGCGGACGCGGCGCAGGCAGGGCGGCGCGGTCAGGCCGACGCGCTGCGCCAGCTCGACGTTGGTAACGCGCCCCTCGTCCTGCAGTTCGGCCAGCAGCCGGCGATCGGTTTCGTCGAGATTGGCCATTACCGCGGTTCACGCTCCCCATGTCACAACTGGTGTGGAACGGGCACCGAGGCTGGTAGCCGCGCTGCCCGAAAGACAATCCCTGTTAACGCAACTTTTGCAGCTTATCCCCGGCGGCAGCGCTAATATTATTGTTTAATACCGTAATCGTCCCGCTTTGCAACGCACGCTAGCTGTCCGCTTTCGGCACGGATCGAACCTGCTATGGCGGGCTGCTTAAACCATGCTCTACGATGATCGCCTCGGCACGGTCCTACGGCACCGCCCCGGAGGGCCCGCCGCCGCAAAGACCCAGTTCCGGCAGTTGCTCGACCTGCTCGGCACGCTGCCGAGCGAAGCGCGCGGCGCGGCGGTCGATGCCGCCTACCTGCGCCTGGCCGAGCATGGCCTCGCCATCAAGTCCGAAGACAAGCTCGCCATGCTGGCCGATCCCGGCCTGCGCCTGCGCTCCCCCCGGCTGCTGGCCCTGCTCGCGAACGACGAACCGCAAGTCGCCGCGGCGGCGATCCGCCAGGGTCGGCTGGCCGATCAGGAGTGGCTCGACCTGATCCCGGCCCTGCCCATCCCCGCGCGCCACTTCCTCAGGCAGCGCGGCGACCTGGGGGACGACGTGCGCGCGCTGCTCGACGCATTGGGCGTGCACGATCGCGCGCTGCCGCCCGCAGCAGGGCTCCCCTCGGCCGACGAAGCCGCCGCCGCCCTGACGCCCGAGCCGAGCGTGGCCACCCAGGGCATCGCAGCACTGGTCAAGCGGATCGAAGCCTTCCGCAAGACGCGCCAGCCCGAGGCGGCGAACGACCGCGCGCACCCGCGCGGGGACGGGGCCCCGCGCCTGCCGCTCGGCGAGGAGTTCGCCCCGCGGGCTCCGCGCGAGCTTCGCGCCTTCGATTTCGCCTGCGATCCCGAAGGCCGCGTGACCTGGGCCGATCCCGGGGTCGCGCCGATGATCGTGGGACTGGACCTTGTCGCCGCCGCCGCCGCAACGGACGACGGCAACGCCGCAGTGCTGGCCCAGGCGATCCGCCGGCACCAGCCGCTGCGCGCGGTCCGGCTGCATCTCTCGGGCGCACCGCAGATCTCCGGTGGCTGGCAGATCGACGCCGCGCCCTGGTTCGATCCGATCGGGGGCCGACTGGCGGGATGGCGGGGACGCTTTCGCCGTCCTCCGCCCGCTGCCGGCGAACCTCATGCTCCGACCTCGGGCGAAGCGGACCGGATCCGTCAGCTCCTGCACGAACTGCGCACCCCGGTGAACGCGATCCAGGGCTATGCCGAGGCGATGCAGCAAGCGCTGTTCGGGCCGATCGGCCACGAATACCGGGCGATGTCCGCAGCAATCGCATCCGATGCCGCGAGAATCCTCGCCGGATTCGAGGAACTCGAGCGCCTCGCCCGGCTCGACGGCGGCGCGATGAAACTCGAGCCCGGCGAATGCGATCTCGGCGAAGTCGTCGCCGCGACCATCTCGCGGCTCAGGCCGCACACCTCGGCCCGGCAAGGCGGGTTCGATTTCCAGGCGGAAGCCCGGGCCCCGATCGCCCTCGCTCCGGTCGAAGTCGAGCGCCTGGTCTGGCGCCTGCTCGCGACGCTCGCCGCGGCGGCGGCCCCCGGCGAGATCCTGCGCCTGCGGCTCCGCTCCCGGCAAGGCCAGGTTCGCCTGAAGCTCCAGCTGCCCGCGGCTCTCGCCGACCGGAGCGACGAGGATCTTTTCCGGGCTTCCGCAACCAATGCGGTGAGCATCCTTTCCGCGGGCAATTTCGGCGGAGGATTCGCCCTGCGCCTGGCCGCGGCCGAAGCGCGATCGGCCGGGGGCAGCCTGCTTCGACGCGGCGACAAGCTCCGCCTGACGCTGCTGGGCTTGACCGCACCTGTGACGCCTCATAGCGATGGTGCCGACAATGCCGGGTCACAAACCGCCGGTTCCAATTAGACGGATGACACAGGGCAGGAACCTTGGGAGAAACCCGTATCACCGACCGGCCCGAGGCCAGCTCATTCGTCCGCTTCCGTCCGGGCGGAGAACGGCGTTTCCTGCTGACCGTCGATACCGAGGAGGAATTCGACTGGAACCAGCCGCTCAGGCGCTCCGGGCATAGCCTCGACACGATCCCGCGCCTCCGCAAGTTCCAGCAGTTCTGTGAGCGCCACGGCGTGGTGCCGGTCTACCTGATCGACTATCCGATCGCGAACTCGGCCCTCGTCGCCGACATCCTGCGCGGCCCGATTGCCGAGGGCAAGGCCGAAGTCGGGGTGCAGCTGCATCCGTGGGTGAGCCCTCCGCACGATGAGGAAGTGAACCAGTACAACAGCTTTGCCGGCAACCTTCCGCCTGCGCTGGAGCTTGCCAAGCTCAAGAACCTCCGCAACACGATCGAGCGGAATTTCGGCGCCCAGCCCTTGATCTACCGTGCCGGCCGCTATGGCGTCGGACCCAATACGGCAAGGTTCCTCGGCGAAGTCGGGATCGCGATCGACACCTCGGTCCGGTCGCGCTTCGACTATAGCGCGGGCGGCGGGCCGAACTTTCGCGACCTGCCGCTGCGCCCCTGGTGGATCGGGAAGGCCGGCGGGCTCATGGAACTGCCGCTGACCACGGTGTTCCAGGGCGTCCTGCGCCGCTGGGGCAGCTCGATCTATCCTCGCCTGTGGCGCACTCCCCGGATGCGCGGGCTCCTGGCCCGCATGGGCTTGCTCGACCGCATACCGCTGACCCCCGAGGGCGTCGGGATCGAGGAAGCGCTGCGCGGGATCGACATCGCGGTGGCCGAGGACATTCCCGTGCTGGTCTTCTCGTTCCACAGCCCGTCGCTGAGCCCGGGCTTCACCCCCTACGTGCGCGAGGTCGACGATCTGGACGATTTCTACGAATGGTGGCGCCAGGCCTTCGCCCGTCTCGCCGAGCACGGGGTCAGGCCGACGACGGTAAAGGACATCATGGAGTCGGTCGCGCTTGCGTGAGCCGCACCGCGCCGCTAACCCGCAGCGGCGGTTGGGGCCTGTAGCTCAGCGGTTAGAGCTGGCCGCTCATAACGGCTAGGTCGCGGGT
>JASGGH010000012.1:0-52860 GCA_047605105.1 Novosphingobium sp.
TGGTGGGCGCGGCAGGGATTGAACCTGCGACCCCACCCGTGTGAAGGGTGTGCTCTACCACTGAGCTACGCGCCCGCCCAAGGCTCGCGAGAACCTGCGGAAGCGCGCCCTTAGGCAAGTCGGTGCGAATTGACAAGCGGAGAGAGCGGTCTAGACGCAGCTGCCATGAGCGATGAAACCATCTCCGGCCCTGACGTGCCCCCCGATCACCTCGCGATCAACCCGCGCAGCCCGTTCTTCGACAGCGAGAAGCTGCAGCGCGGCGTGGGCATCCGCTTCAAGGGCGTGGTCCGCACCAATGTCGAGGAATACTGCATCTCCGAAGGCTGGGTCCGCGTCCAGGCGGGCAAGACGATGGACCGCAAGGGCCAGCCGCTCACCCTCAAGCTGAGCGGCCCGGTCGAGGCATGGTACGAAGACCTCGGCGAGGACCCGCCGGTCGCGAAAGCGGACTAGTCGCGCAGCGCCAGGGTGCGATTCCCCGGCGCGCGATTCGCCCGCGCGGCGATGATCTCGCCGATGGGGTCGGCACTCCGGCCGCGAGGCGCGTGCGAGGTGCTCTCCTGGTCGCCGGCGGCGGCCGATTGACGGCGCACTGGCTGCCGCGCATTCGCGGCCAGTTGCACCCGGGCCTCGGGCTCGCGCTTCGAGGCCTTGGCCAGCACCATGCCCTCGTCGAGCCGGCGCTGCGGCGCCTTGTTGTAGATGAACCCGTTCAGCGGCCAGCGCGTTCCGCCCAGCGCCTGGATCGGATCGAACCAGACCCGAACCTCGCTCCAGTCGTTGCCGGGCGACACGTCGACCGCCTGGACGTTGTCCTCGATCTGGCCGCGCCGGCCGTCGATCGGGGACCAGTTGGCGTGACGGATCAGCACGGTGCGGGAATCGATGATCCGGCTCACCGCCGCGACATGGCCGAGCCGCATGTTGCCGTAGGGCCGGAAGGCCATGACCGCGCCGACCCGCGGCCGGCTGCCGCGTTCGTACTGCCCGGCCGCCTGGGCCCACCAGGTATGGGCGTCGCCGAAGAGCTGGATGCCGGAGACCTGCCGGGCATAGGGCACGCATTGCAGATAGCCCGATCCGCGTGCCGAGCCGCTGCGCGGATCGTCGTCCCACCCGATGGCGCCGCTGGCCAGGGCCGGCGCCGAACACGCCAGGACCAAGACCAGCCCGCCTGCAAGAAGTTGCGCCCTCATGCGGTCAAATCTTGCAGGGCCTGGTTAATTCGGCGTTAGCGGACACGATTAAAATTCCGCGAGGCTTGTTTTTCTGCGGTTTTCGGCCCACTGGCGCGGGGTTATGCCGGCCTCCACGCTTCCCCAGGTGATCATCATCGGCCGACCGAATGTCGGCAAGTCCACGCTGTTCAACCGGCTGGTGGGCAAGCGGCTGGCCCTGGTCGACGATCAGCCCGGGGTCACGCGCGACCGCCGCTTCGGCGACGCGCACCTGCTCGGGCTCGACTTCACGATCGTCGACACCGCGGGCTGGGAGGACGAGGACGCCGCCAGCCTGCCGGGCCGGATGCGCCAGCAGACCGAGGCTGCGCTGGAAGGCGCCGACGTCGCGCTGTTCGTGATCGATGCGCGCGCGGGATTGACCCCGCTGGACGAGGAAATCGCCCGTTACCTGCGCCAGTCGACGGTGCCCGTGGTGCTGATGGCCAACAAGGCCGAAGGCAGCGCCGGCGATGCGGGGCTCTACGAGGCCTTTTTGCTGGGTTTCGGCGAGCCGGTGGCCTTCTCGGCCGAGCACGGCCAGGGCCTGGCGGACCTGTTCGAGGCGCTGCGCCCGCACGTCGAGGGCAGTCAGCCAGAAGACGACCTGCCGGCGACCGGGTTCGACGATGAAGGTACCAGCGGTCCGCTCAAGCTGGCCATCGTGGGCCGGCCCAACGCGGGCAAGTCGACCCTGATCAACGCCATGCTCGGCGAGGACCGTCTGCTGACCGGACCCGAGGCGGGGATCACCAGGGATTCGATCGCGGTCGACTGGCGCTGGGCCGATCCCAAGTCCGGTGAGGCGCGCGAGGTTCGGCTGATCGACACGGCGGGCATGCGCAAGAAGGCGCAGGTCACCGAAAAGCTCGAGAAGCTCGCCGTCGCCGACGCGCGCCACGCGATCGATTTCGCCGAGGTCGTGGTGCTGCTGCTCGATGCCACGCGGGGGCTGGAGCACCAGGACCTCAAGATCGCCTCGATGGTCCTCGAAGAGGGCCGGGCGCTGATGATCGCGATCAACAAGTGGGACGTGGCCGAGGATGCCTCGGGCCTGTTCAACGGCATCCGCGGCGCGCTCGACGAGGGGCTGGCCCAGGTCAAGGGCGTGCCGCTGCTCACGGTTTCGGCGCGAACCGGGAAGGGGCTCGACACGCTGATCGGCGCCGCCTTCGAGCTTCGCGAGGCCTGGTCGAAGCGCGTGCCCACGGGTTTGCTGAACCGCTGGTTCGACGATGCGCTGGAGGCCAACCCGCCCCCGGCGCCGGGCGGCAAGCGGATCAAGCTGCGCTACATCACCCAGGCCAAGACCCGCCCGCCGGGCTTCGTCCTGTTCGGCACGCGGCTGGACCAGTTGCCCGAAAGCTATCGGCGCTATCTGGTGAACGGGATCCGGCGGGAACTGGGCTTCGACGCCGTGCCGATCCGGCTGACCCTGCGAAGCCCGAAGAACCCCTTCGCGAAATGACGTGAAAGGTCATCCCGGCGCAGGCCGGGATGACGGCGTGCCCGTCACTCCTCCGCCGGCTTGCTCTGCAGCTGGATGTAGTTCTCGATCCCCATCCGTTCGATCAGGTCGAACTGCTTCTCGAGGAAGTCGATGTGCTCTTCCTCGCTGTCGAGGATGGCTTCGAACAGTTCGCGGCTGTTGTAGTCGCGGACCGTCTCGCAGTGGGCGATCGCCTCCTTGAGCATCGGCACGGCTTCCAGTTCCACCGCGAGGTCGGCCTTGAGGATTTCCTCGACCGACTCGCCGACGCGCAGCTTGCCGACGTTCTGGAAGTTGGGCAGGCCATCGAGGAAGAAGATGCGCTCGGCCAGCTTGTCGGCGTGCTTCATCTCGTCGATCGATTCGTGGCGCTCGTAATCGGCGAGCTTGGCGATGCCCCAGTGCTCGAGCATGCGGTAGTGCAGCCAGTACTGGTTGATGGCGGTGAGTTCGTTCAGCAGCACCTTGTTCAGGTACTCGATGACCTTGGCGTCGCCCTTCATGGCCGGCTCCTGCATAGCTTGGTGATGGCGGCCATTTAGGCCTTCCCAAGCCGGTCGGCAAGCCTCAAACCCATGGAATCCCTAGAGAAAACCGTTCTCAACAAGAGTTGCGAATGATCCGCGAAAGCCTGGTCCTGGTGCAAATGGTTCGCGGTTGGAGCGCCTCGCAATAGCGGGTCAGGCGAGCTGGAAGGTCTCCGCCTCGGCCGCGAAACGCTCTTCGATCAGGATCTCGGCGGCCTCGTCAAGGCATTGAGCGCATTGGGGAGTTTTGCCGAGCGAGGCGTAGACGGCATCGGCATCGCCCCGGCAGCAGCGCGCGGCGCTGCGCAGGTCGCATTCACGGATCGCATTGCAGATGCAAATGTACATCGGGACTCCAGGCGTTCTCCCAGCGAATCCAGTGTGACATTACTGCGAGGGGATCGCAATAGCATTTAACGACGAAGTGCGACGAACCGCCATTGGGTGAGCGATCGCCACAACCATTCGAGCGGGCCCTGGGCGAATCGGGCGAGCCAGGGCTTGCTCCAGGCGAGCATCAGCGCCCAGCCGAGCAGCACGAACAGCCACTGCGCGGCGGGAGCGACCGCTCCGAACAGGCCCAGGCCCCAGCCATAGAATGCCGCGGTCATGACCAGGCTCGTGGCGATGTAGTTGGTGAAGGCCATCCGCCCCGCGGCTCCCAGCCTGGTGCCGAGCCGGCTTTCGAGCAGGCGCGGCGCGGCGAGCATGAGCAGCGCGGCATAGGCCAGTGCCATCAGCAGGTGGGGGAGGGCCAGCCAGCCGGCCAGCAGGGCGTTCATCGCGACGGGCGGAAAATGGCGCGGCCAGGCCCAGGCGAGCGCCGCCGCCGTCGCCGACCCGCCGGTTATCAGCCCTCCCGCGGCGAGCGCCCTCAACCGCCCCGCCGGCCAGGTTCCGCTGAAGAACCCGCTGCGGAACAGCGCCATGCCGATCAGCATCAGCGGCAGCGTCTCGCAGAACGCGGCCAGGGTCACCGCGAGGGGCCAAAACCGCTGTTCGGTCAGCTTGTCGGCGGTCATTGCCGGCCAGGAGCCGCGGTACAGGCGAAGCTCCCGCTCCATTCGCTCGGTCTTGAAGCGCATCGCCCGGTGCTGGTCGGTCGCTTGCCGCGCGGTGGCGGAGCCGTTGGCCACGGCTTGCTCGGCGGCGATGTCGGGCAGGCTCGAGACCATTTCCTGGACGTGATAGAGCGCGAAGATCACCAGGGCGAGGGCGACCAGCGGCTTGCTCGGCGCGCGCCAGCAAAATACGGCGACGGCTCCGCAGAGGGCATAAGTGAACAGGATGTCGCCCCACCAGATCAGCGCGAAGTGCAGGTAGCCGAACAGGGCAAGCCAGCCGAGCCGGCGTAGCTGGAGCGGCTCGGCATCCCGCCCGGCCGCTTCGGCGCGCTCCATGAACAGCACCATCGATGCCCCGAACAGGATCGTGAACAGCGCCCGCATCTTGCCTTCGAAGACGAGGAACGAGGCCGCGAAGGCCAGTTCGTCGGCCCCGGTCCCGGGATGGGGCAGGTTCGGCGTGGTCGTGGCGATCAGCGGTCCGGCGAAGCCCGCGATGTTGACCGCCAGGATGCCGAGCACGGCGACGCCGCGGATCAGGTCGAGCGCGGCGATCCGATCGGCGGGCGGGGCGGCGCCGGAACGGCCGCTCACGCCAGGCCTCCGGTGCAGGGCAGGGGGCGGGCGGGGAAGGCCGTCGTCCTGAGCCGGCGGAGGCGCGTGGTTTCCGGCAAGCTGGGCTTGAACGGATCTGGAGGTTTGGCGGCGACGGCGCGCAGAACGGGCCGTGCGATCAGTTCTGCGCCACCAGGCAGGCGAACCCGGCGGCGCTCAGGCGCGAGCAGGCTGCCTGGGCATCGGCGCGCGTGGCGAAGCCGCTGGCAGAGAGCTTGGTCACCCTGCCGGAGGCGCTTGCCTGGCGTGTGCGGCCGGCGAGTTCGGGACGGTCCTTGACCTTGGCCCACAGGGCATTGGCGTTGGCCGCGATCGCGAAGGCGCCGAGCTGGACGCGCCACGGTCCGCTTGCGCCGGGCGCGGGCGATGCTGGACGAGGAGCGGGTGCCGCGGCAGGAGGGGCGGGACGGGGCGCAGGAGCGGCGGCAACGGGCGCAGGGCGTGGAGCAGGTGGGGGAGCCGGCGGCGCGGCAACCGATGGCCGGGCAACGGGCGCGGCCGGCGGCGGCACCTGGGGCCGGGCATAGTCGGCCCCGGCATAGCGCGGGCTGTTTTCGGCCGCGAGCCGGGCGACTGCAGCCGCATCGGCGGCCGTGGCGCTCATGCTGGCGCGGGGCGTCGTGGTGATGGCGGGCACGGTCGAATCGGCGACCATCGGAACCGTGGCGCCGAGGTCCGCTGCCGCGAACTGGCGGGAGCGGGTAGCCTGGGCCTGGCTGGCGAGATCACGGGCGAGGGCGACGCCCTGCTGGCGTTGCTCCATGGGGATGTATCGGTCCATCTGGGCCAGTGCCGAACGGGCAAGCTCCAGTCCGGACTGCTGCGCCAGGCTGGTGAGCGCATAGGCGCGGACCCAGTCCTTGGGAACGTTGTCGCCGTTGAAATGCGCCACCCCGAGGAGGTATTGCGCGGGAGCCTCGCCGCGATCGGCGGCGGCCTGGACATAGGGCAGGGCCTTGGCCCGCTCGCCGCGCTGGAACAGCAGCAGGCCGTAGAGATCCGCCGCCTGGAGATGGTTCTTCTCGGCCGCCTTGCCGAACAGCTCCTCGGCCTTGCGCAGGTCCTGCTTGACGCCCTTGCCGGTGCGGTAGGCCTGGCCGAGGTTGAACAGCGCGTCGGGATCGCCCTTTTCCGCCGGGCCCTGCCAGGCGCGCACGGCAGCGGGATAGTCGCCCCGCGTCCAGGCATCGACGCCGGCCTTCGTATCGGGCGTATCGGGCGTATCGGGCGAGGCCTTGGCATCGGCCCTGGCTTCGGCCTGCGCGCAGGCGGGCTGGGCAGACAGGGTCGCCGCGCTTGCCGCCAGCGCCAGGCCGATGCTCCGCCCCTAGGGGTTTCGGCCGAACTTCGCTTTCACCATTATCGAATTCCCTGTTCTCCCGGCACTGCTGCCAAGGCGATGCTCCGTTCGTCATCGACGTTCGCGATCCTGGTAAACTGCCATAGTGAACGCATTGTTAGCAAAGCCTTTGTACTTGCCCTTGTGACGGACCGCCTGACGGACCGCCTGACGGACCGCGTCTCCCGGACCCGGCTCATTAACCCAATATTAGGAACGATCTGCGATCTCCACGGCAATTGCTTTCGGCTTTTGCATGAGCCTGATGTTCTAGGGGGAATAGCTTTGCGCGTTCTGGCTTTGGCTTCTCAGAAAGGCGGATCGGGGAAGACCACCCTGTCCGGCCACCTCGCCGTCCAGGCGCAGCGCGCGGGCTCCGGCCCGGTCGTGCTGATCGACATCGACCCGCAGGGCTCGCTCGCCGACTGGTGGAACGAGCGCGAGGACGAGTTCCCCGCCTTCGCCCAGACCACGGTGGCGCGTCTTGCCAGCGACCTCGCGGTCCTGCGCCAGCAGGGCTTTCGCCTGGCCGTGATCGATACCCCGCCGGCCATTACCATGGCGATCCAGTCGGTCATCTCGGTTGCCGAGCTGATCGTCGTGCCGACTCGCCCGAGCCCGCACGACCTGCGGGCCGTCGGCGCCACGGTCGACCTGTGCGAGCGCGCCGGCAAGCCGCTGATCTTCGTCGTCAACGGCGCCACGCCCAAGGCCAAGATCACCAGCGAGGCCGCGGTCGCCCTGTCGCAGCACGGCACGGTCGCCCCGATCACGCTGCACCATCGCACAGATTTCGCCGCTTCGATGATCGACGGCCGCACGGTGATGGAAGTCGACGCCAACAGCCGGTCGGCGCAGGAAGTCACCGCGCTGTGGAACTACATCTCGGATCGTCTCGAGAAGAACTTCCGCCGCACCGTCTTCGCCGCGCCGAACACCGTTTCGGTCCTGCCCGGCGCGAACCGCCCCGCGGGCGGCTTCGGCCGCCGCGTCGCCGGTTCCTGAGACGGGGGGCGGGGCACATGAACGAGCCTAAGCCCCTGGCATCCCTCTCGCCGACGCTGCTGGCCCGCAAGGGCGGTGCGAAGCCGGCGATGCGGCGCCAGATGCACTATCCCGATTCGCTGGCCCGGACGATGGTCGAGGACGACCTCGGCTGGAACGACATGGGCGAGGAGGATCACGCGCCCCAGGCCGGGCAGGCCGAGGCGGGCGCTCTCGCCGGGGCCGGCGAGGTCGTGCCGATCAAGGCCATGGTCGAACTGCCGGTCGTGTCGGAGAAGCCCGCCGTCCTCCAGCATCGGGAAGCCATCGCCGAGCAGGTCGCTCCCTTCGAGCCGCAGGCTTCCAAGGCGATTGCCGCGCCGCGCCGTTCCGCGCTGAACGACGGCCGCCGTGCCGCCTTCACGCTGCGGATGGACGCCGAACGCCACCTCAAGCTGCGCCTCGCCTGCACCATCCGCAACCGCTCCGCGCAGCAGCTGGTGACCGAAGCGCTCGACAGGCTGATCGACGAACTGCCCGACCTCGCCACCCTGGCGGCCCAAGTCGCCAAGCGGCGCTGAACGAATTCTCAAGGGGATTACCGATGAAGACCAACAGCCTGCGCCCGATGGCTCTCCGCTTCGCCGTCGGCTCCGTGCTGGGCGCCGCTCTGCTGGCCGGCGCCGCTTACGGCGATGCCAGCGCGAAGGACGCGAAGAGCGCCGAGACCGTCCAGCTCAAGAAGTCGGACGAGAAGGCGGTCGCCAAGGCCGAGCTCGCCGTGGCCAAGTCGCCCCAGGATGCCGCGCTGCGCGCCGAACTGGGCCAGAGCTATCTGCGCGCGGGCCGCTTCGCCTCGGCCAGCGGCGCCTTCGGCGATGCCGTCGCCCTGGGTGACGGCAGCGCCCGGACCGCGCTCGGCCTGGCCCTCGCCCAGGTCGCGGACGGTCGGAACCGCGATGCGCTCAATGTTCTCGAGGGTGCGCGCGGCGGTATCCCGGCCGGCGATCTCGGCCTGGCCGTGGCGCTCGCCGGCGAGACCGGCCGCGGCGTCGCGATCCTCTCGGATGCCCTGCGCGGCGGCGAGAATACGCCGAAGCTGCGTCAGAACCTGGCTTATGCCTATGCCCTCAACGGCAACTGGCGCGAGGCCCGCACGATGATGGCGCAGGACGTGCCTGCCGAACAGCTCGACAGCCGCATGACCCAGTGGGTCGTCTCGGGCCATCCCGACTACTACCAGCAGCGCGTCGCCGCGCTGCTCGGCGCTCCGGTTCGGGCCGACCCGGGCATGCCTGCCGGCCTCGCGCTGAATGCCGCGCCCGCGGTCCGGCAGGCTGCGGTCGAGGCTCCGTCCGCGCCGGCTCCCGCTGCCGAGTTGCCCCCGGTCGAGCAGGCGCTGGCCGCCGCGCCGGCTCCGGTCCCCGCTGCGGCTCCGGCCCCGGTTTCCGACTATCTTCCGGCGCAGTCGGCCACGACCGCTCCGGCCTTCGCGGCTCCGGTCGCTGCTCCGGCTCCGCACTCGCTTGCCGGCTTCGAGGAATTCGCCCGCCCGGTCGCCAGCACGCTGAACGCTCCGGCGCCCAGGGCTGCTGCGGCCCGCGCCTCCCGCGTCGCCGCGCTGCCCACGGCCGGCGGCGACCATGTCATCCAGCTCGGCTCGTTCTCGAGCGAGGCCAATGCCCGCCGCGCCTGGAACATCCTGGTCGCCCGCAACCCCGAGCTCAAGCACTCGCGGATGGTGATCACTCCGGCGCAGGTCAACGGCCGCAACTTCTGGCGCGTCGCCGCCGCAAGCTACGATCGTTCGTCGGCGCGGGGCCTGTGCTCCACGGTGCGGTCGCGCGGCGGGGCCTGCTTCGCCTATGCGGCCAGCGGCGCCCAGCAGAACCTGGCGATGGCCCGCACCCGGCTTCGCTCGGGCGGCGGCCTGGCGCTTGCCCGCTAAAGCCTGAAAGCAAAAAGACAGGGCGCATGAAAGGCCCTCCCGGCAACGGGAGGGCCTTTCATGCGATGCGCATGCCGCCCTTGAACAGCGCGGTGACCCGGCCTTGCACGGGCTGTCGGTCGAACGGCGTATTCCCGGCGGCGGCCGCCATTCTGGCCGAATCGACGATCCACGGCTTGTCCGGGTCGACCAGCGCGAGGTCGGCCTCCATGCCCTCGGCGAGGACTCCGGCTTCGACTCCGAGCAGCTTCGCGGGGTTCCCGGCCAGCAGGGCGAAGGCCCGGGGGAGGTCGATCGCCCCGTCGCGTACCAGCGAGAGGGTTAATGCCAGCAGCGTTTCCGCGCCCGCCATGCCGGGCTCGGCATCGGCGAAGGGCAGCCGCTTGTCCTCCGGCCCGCGGGGATCGTGGCCCGAGGAAATCACGTCGATCGTCCCGTCGGCCAGGGCCGCGCGGACCGCGTGGCGGTCCGCTTCGCTGCGCAGCGGGGGCGAGAGGCGGGTGAAGGTGCGGAAGTCGCCGATGGCGTTGTCCGACAGCATGAAATGGGCCGGGGTGACGCCCGCGGTGACGGCCAGGCCGCGGCGCTTGGCGGCGCGGATCAGGTCGAGCGCGGACCTGGTCGTGACCTGGCGGAAATGGAGCCGGGCTTCGGCCAGCTCGGCCAGCGCGATGTCGCGGGCGACGGCCAGGGCCTCGGCTTCCGCCGGGGCGCTGGGCAGGCCCAGCCGGGTCGCCATTTCGCCCGCCGTGGCAACGGCCGAGCCGGTCAGGCCCGCGTCCTCGGCGTGGGCCACCACGACCAGCCCGAGCATCGCGCAATAGCGCAGCAGGCGCAGCATCGTGCCCGAATCCGCGATCCAGCCGCGTCCCGTCGCGACGGCCTTGGCGCCGCGGTCGCGCATCATGGCGATCTCGGCCAGTTCCGCGCCGTCGAGGCCGCGCGTCGCGGCGGCGAGCGGGTGGACCCAGAGGTCCGGCTTGCCCGACTGCGCCGCGAACCGCACGGTCGAGGGCCGGTCCAGCACCGGCGACTGGTCGGGCATCAGCGCGGCCCGGGTGATCCCGCCGAAATGGAAGGCCGGCTTGTCGATCGCGAAGACGCCGAGATCGACCAGCCCGGGGGCGACCAGCGCGCCGCCTGCGTCGACCACGAGGTCGCCGGCCGCGACCGCGACGCTGCCCACCGCGACGATCCGTCCATGTTCGCAGCGGATGCCGCCCTGGCGCGGTTCGCCTTCGGGCAGGACCAGCAGGCCGTTCGTGACGGTGAGGGCAGGGGGCTGGCTCATGCCCAGCCCTCCACGCCGCGCCCGCGCCGGGTCAGCACGTCGAGGCAGGCCATCCGGATCGCGACCCCCATCTCGACCTGGCGGGTGACGTGCGAGCGGCCGGCAAGATCGGCGACGTTGCTGTCGATCTCGATCCCGCGGTTCATCGGGCCGGGGTGCATGACCAGGGCGTCGGGCCTGGCCTTGGCCAGCCGGTCCAGCGTCAGGCCGTAGAGGTGGCGGTATTCGCGGGGGGAGGGGATGAACTGGCCCGCCATCCGCTCCTGCTGGAGCCGCAGCATCATCACCACGTCGGTGCCGGCAAGGGCGGCGTCGAAATCGTGATAGGGCGTGACCCGCATCTCCTCGATCGCCGCGGGCATCAGCGCGGGCGGGGCGCAGACGCGGACTTCGGCGCCGAGCGAAGCGAGCAGCAGGATGTTCGAGCGGGCGACCCGGCTGTGGAGGATGTCGCCGCAGATCGTCACGGTCAGGCCGGTGAACCAGTCGTGGGACTTGAGGCCCTTGGCGTGGCGGATCGTCAGCGCGTCGAGCAGGGCCTGGGTCGGGTGCTCGTGCTGGCCGTCGCCGGCGTTGAGCACCGGGCAATCGACCTTCTCGGCGATCAGCCGCACCGCGCCCGAGGAGCCGTGACGGATCACGATCGCGTCGGCATGCATGGCGTTCAGCGTCATCGCCGTGTCGATCAGGGTCTCGCCCTTCTTCACGCTCGACTGCGCGGCATGCATGTTGACCACGTCGGCGCCGAGCCGCTTGCCGGCGATCTCGAAGCTGAGGAGCGTGCGGGTCGAGTTCTCGAAGAAGGCGTTGATGATGGTGAGGCCGGCCAGCCGCTCGTCGCGCTTCTGCGCCTGGCGGTTGAGCGCGACCCACTGTTCCGCCTCGTCGAGCAGGAACAGGATCTGGTGCGGGGCGAGCCCGCCGATGCCGACGAGGTCGCGATGCGGAAAGGCCTGCGCTCCCGCGGGATAGCGGTTCGCCGGGAAAGGTTCTGCCGATGTCATTGAAGACAGCGCCCTATGCGCCTTCGCGCCGCGGCTCAAGGGCGTTTACCGGAATGTCCACCGCAGCGACGGCCAAGGCTGTCGCGTCATGCTTGACGGTCCATTCTCTGTCGCGTATGGCTTGACGCATGGAAATCGAGAGTATCGAGGACAAGGTACTGCGCCGGTTCGTCGAAACGGGCAATGCAAAGGGCTTGATCGAACCCGTCCGCATCGCGAAGGTCGTGAACTTCGATGAACTCTCGGCTCCTCCGAATTTTGGCTTGCATCCACTGACGGGGGATCGTGCCGGAACCTATGCCATGACCGTGACCCGGAACTGGCGAATGACCTTCACAAGGTTGACGAGCAAACGATCGCCAACCTCGACATCGAGGATTATCACTGATGGCTATCCAGGTTCATCCGTCGCTTTACGGTCATGTCGGCGACTGGCTCAAGACGGAGATCGTAGAGCCCTATGGGTTCACGATAACCGCGCTGGCCGAACACTTCGGCGTTTCTCGGCAGGCACTCAGCACTTTGCTCAATAGCCGGGCCTCTCTGTCGGCGGACATGGCGATCCGCTTCGAAAAGGCGTTCGGCGTGAAGGCCGATACCCTGATGCGGATGCAGACATCCTACGAACTGGCCCAGGCGCGCATGCATGAGGACGAGATTCACGTCGAGCGCCTGGCAGCCGCTGCCTAACTTTCCCCCTCGCACCATTTGAGTGCTGGCGCCGCGTTGCGAACCCGGCATAACTCCGCGCACCCAATTCAGGACGCCTGCCCCATGATATTCGCCCGCAAGGTCTGGAAGCTGCTGGTCGCGATCAAGGACGGGCTGGCCCTGCTCCTGCTGCTGCTGTTCTTCTCGGTTCTCTACGGCGTGCTGACCATGCGGCCGACCGCGGCGCAGGTGCGCGAAGGGGCCTTGCTCCTGAAGCTCGACGGCGCGGTGGTGGAGGAGCCGGCGGACATCGATCCGGTTTCGGTGCTGCTTTCGGGCAGGGCGCCGGCCAGGCAGTACCGCGCCCGCGACCTCGCCCGGGCGGTCCGCGCCGCGGCCGACGACGAGCGGATCAAGGCGGTCGTGCTCGACCTCGGGAAGTTCGCGGGCGGCGGGCAGGTCCATATGGAGGACCTCGGCGCGGCGATGGACGCGGTGCGCGCCAAGGGCAAGCCGGTGCTGGTCTGGGGCATGGCCTATACCGACGACGGCGTCCTGCTGGCGGCGCACTCCAGCGAAGCCTGGGTCGATCCCTTCGGCGGGGCGGTGGTCATGGGGCCGGGGGGCAACGGGCTCTATTTCGCCGGGCTGATCGAGAAGCTGAAGGTCAACGTCCACGTCTTCAAGGTCGGCACGTTCAAGGACTTCGTCGAACAATACACCCGGTCCAGCCAGTCTCCGGAATCGAAGGAGGCGCGCAAGGCGGTCTACGACGCGCTCTGGGCGAACTGGCAGGACAATGTCCGCAAGGCGCGGCCCAAGGCCAATATCGCGATGGCCACGGGCGATCCGGCCGCCTGGTTCAAGGCGGCCGGGGGCGATGCCGCCGTCGCGGCGAGGAACGCCGGCCTGATCGACAGGATCGGCACGCGCGCGGAGTTCGGCGAACGCGTCGCCAAGCTGGTCGGCGTCGACCCGGCCGACAAGAAGCCCGGAAGCTTCGCGCATACCCCGCTCGCCGCCTGGGTCGCGGCGCTGCCCGGCGAAGGCTCGGGCAAGCCGATCGGCGTCGTGACCATCGCCGGCGAGATCGTCGACGGCAAGGCGGGCCCCGGCACGGCGGGCGGGGCCCGCATCGCCGGCTTGCTCGACGAGGCGCTGGAGCAGAACCTGGCCGGGCTGGTCATTCGGGTCGATTCGCCCGGCGGCTCGGTCAATGCCTCGGAGGAAATCCGCGCCGCGGTCCTGCGCCACAAGGCCAAGGGCATTCCGATCGCGGTCTCGATGGCCAATGTCGCGGCGAGCGGCGGCTACTGGGTCTCGACGCCGGGACAGCGGATCTTCGCCGAGCCGAGCACGATCACCGGCTCGATCGGCATCTTCGCGGTGATCCCGAGCTTCGAGAAGACCCTGGCCGACTACGGCGTGACCAGCGACGGGGTGAAGACCACGCCGCTCTCGGGCCAGCCCGACCCGATCGGCGGCCTGACCCCCGAGGTCGAGGCGATGGTCCAGGCCAATATCGAGAGCGGCTACGGCAAGTTCATCGGCCTGGTCGGCAAGGCGCGGGGGAAGACCCCCGAGCAGGTCGACACGATCGCGCAGGGGCGCGTCTGGGACGGCGGCACGGCGCGGCAGCTCGGGCTGGTCGACCAGTTCGGCGGCCTGGACGACGCGCTGGCCTGGGTCGCCGGGCAGGCGAAGCTCGAGGAGGGCAAGTGGAAGCCGCTCTATCTCGGCCGGAGCGATCCGACCTATGCGGCGCTGATCGACCGGCTGAGCGGCGGCGACGAGAGCGGGGCGAACGACCTGGCCGGCCTGGTGGCGGAGCGGCAGCGCGGGCTGGTCTCGCGGGCGCTGGCGAGCGCGGAGCGGCTGATCGGAGGGAAGGGGGCCCAGGCCTACTGCCTCGATTGCCCGGTTCCGGCGGTTCCGGCCAAGTCCGCGGACGGTTTCGGCTTGCTGAGCTGGCTGCACAAGGTGCTGAGCTGGGGGTGAGGTTGCGTGCGTGCTTCGACGAGATCAGCCTGAGCGGAATTGGCATAGGCCGCATTCACCACACCGCTCAGCCTGAGCTTGTCGAAGGCCATGCGCGGCCCAGCCGTCCGCTCTATCCGGCGGCGGCGGGGTCTCGACCGGGGCTTCGGGCGGGCTTTGCGGCTCGATGCGGTCGGGCGAGAAGTCGGGCTGGGTGGCCATGGTGGGCGTCCTTTGCCGTCCGTGCCGTCAACGGCCAGCCTGCCGATCAGAGGGCGCTTTTACCATTTGCTAACCATGCCGATGGTAGCCGAAACCATGGATCAAACGTTCAGCCAGTTTGCCCACTTGGTGGGAGCCGACGTGGGCCTGTCAGTCGTCGTTCCATGCTATAACGAGCAGGGTTCTATAGATGAATTGATCCGACGGCTGACGGGTGTTTGCGCAGCGGCCTTTCCCGGGCGGTACGAGATTGTCCTCGTCAATGACGGATCGTCCGATCTTACATGGCCGATGATCGTGGAACATGCCCGAACATCGCCGCACATTGTCGGAATCGATCTGGCCCGCAATCATGGCCATCAGTTGGCGCTGACTGCGGGTCTGCAGGTGTGTCAGGGCGAGCTTGTCCTCGTGATCGACGCAGATCTTCAAGACCCCCCGGAACTCCTCCCGGAAATGCTGAAAAAAATCGACGATGGGTATGACGTTGTCTACGGACAGCGGCTAGCTCGGCATGGTGAGACCGTCTTCAAGCGGGCAACCGCCGCCGCGTTCTACCGCATTTTATCGAAACTCGCCGACAACCAGATTCCCCAAGATACAGGCGATTTCCGAATAATGACCCGTCGCGTCGTAGACCAGCTCAATGCAATGCCGGAGCGGTTTCGCTTCATCAGAGGAATGGTAAGTTGGGTCGGATTCAAGCAGGCTGCGGTGGCCTATGAGCGTGATCCTCGTTTTGCCGGTGAAACCCATTATTCCCTGATTCGGATGCTGGCGCTGGCGGCCGATGCCATAACGAGTTTTTCGACGCTTCCATTGCGCTTTGCATCCATTTTGGGGTTGGCTTTCGGACTTGCCGGGCTGGCCATGTTGGGCTGGGCGCTCATGGCATATCTAACCCACGGGACGATCACTGGCTGGACCAGCATGATCGCTACAATCCTGATTATCGGAAGCGTGCAGCTGCTCATCCTGGGAGTTTTCGGGGAGTACCTTGGCCGGATGTACATCGAAACCAAGCATCGGCCATTATTCGTCATCCGCGAAATCCGGGGAACGCGAAAACCTGCCCGCCCGCCCGTAGCCATTCCGGAAAGCTTACACAGTGCGTGAGGCGGAATTCGATGAGATCGCTGCCGAGTATGCAGATGCAGCAAAGAAAGCTGCAACGCGCGTAGACTGCCAGCCGCGTGAAATCCTGGACTTCGGCTCAGGCGCGGGCAACTCCATCGAGCCGCTTCAACGCGCTTTTCCGGAGGCGCGACTGACATGCCTTGCCCGTGCCTTCGGCCGCTACTCAATAGCCGGTCTTTTCAACACGGTGGTTGGATTGGTGGTTATCACCATCGGTCTGCGAATGGGGGCAGGTGATTATCTCGCCAACCTGGCCGGCTATGCCTGCGGCCTGCCGTTATCGTACCTGCTCGGCCGAAAATGGGTGTTCCGCGCCCACTCTTCGTCATCGGGCGGAGAGGTTTTGCGTTTTCTCCTTTCAGCGTTCTTTGCCTATTCGGCGAACATTTATACGATCTATCTTGCTCGATCGATGGGCCAAGTGGACAGCCTGGGCACTCACGTTGCGTCGATCGCGGCTTATTCCGTCGTATTCTTTTTGCTCTCGCGCTTTTTTGTTTTCCGCGAACTGCGTGCCGCAGAGTAGCAGATGCCATGGTCACCTGGAGCGGCCCGAGGGTGGGGCTATTGGGACTGCGAGAAGGCCCTCCAATCGCCTTGGATTCTTGCGCTGCTGTGCCTCGCCGGGGCCTTGCCGCTGATCTTCCCCTCGGTAATCGGCCTCACGGATCTTGGCGGGCATCTGGGCCGCTTCGCCGTTCAGCTCGACGGAGGACAATCCGAAAGTCTGCGGCAGTGGTATAGCTTCCGCTGGGACCTCATCCCGAACCTCGGGACCGACCTCCTGATGCAACTTTTGGCGCCGATCCTCGGGCTCGAGCCTGCACTCAAGCTCATCGTCATCGCGATCGTAGGCTTGCAACTCACCGGCTTCGTTCTGCTGGCCCGGACTGCTCACGGCAAGGTTCCGGTCACGGCCCTGTTCGCCCTCCCGCTGGCCTACAGCTTTCCTTTCAATTTCGGGTTCATCAACTTCGCCTTGTCGACGGCGCTCGCCACGTTCGCTCTGGCGCTATGGATAGCCCTGGGCGACGCCGGCCAGCCCGCCAAGCGTTGGCTCATCTTCGTTCCCATCGCCTGCTTGCTATGGATTTGTCATCTGGCGGGTTGGGCATTGTTCTGCGTTTTCGCCGGGTCGGACGAACTGATTCGGCAGACGAAGCGCGGCTGGCGCTCGTTGAGCCTGGGAGTCGCCATCGCCGCCCTGTCCTGCCTGTTAGCTCCTTGGCTGATCAAGTTCTCGCTGCAACCCGCGCAGGCTGCGATCGGCGAGATATCGGGCTTTTTCGATTTCACGATGAAGTTCAGCTTCCTCCTTCAGGTGGTGCGCGATCGCTCGATGATTTGGGATATCGCCTCAGCCGTCTTGATGCTGGCCGCGATCGGATGGTTCCATTCCTCGACCCGGTTCGAACGTCACGACGGATTGGCGCTTGGAGTCACAATCGCGTTCGGCCTGTACCTGCTAGTCCCACATGTATTGCTCGGCTCATACTTCGCGGACATGAGGCTGGTGCCGATGATTATGGCGATAAGCCTGATCGCCGTCCGTCCCGGCGAGAATTTCCCTAAGCACCTGGCCAACGGCCTGGCCATTGTCGGTTTCGTATTCGTCGGGCTAAGGTTCGCGGGCAATGGGATCAGCTTGGCAATTCACGACCGCGAGTTTTCGCAAGACCTGGCCCTGCTCGATGCAGTTCCTCGCGGCAGCCAGCTGGTGACGCTTGTCGAAAGGCGATGCGACACCCTGGGAGAATGGAATTCCGAGCGGCGCACGCACTTGGCCGGCTACGCCATCGCCCGTCGTCAGGCCTTCGGGAACGACCAGTGGATGATTCCCGGAGGTCAACTGCTCACAGTACATAATCCCGCAGCGGGGCCGTTTGCCAAAGACCCCTCACAACAAGTTTCAGATAGATCGTGCGAAGGCTGGTCCAGCCTGGAGCAAGCCGTTTCTGCGATGCCTGCAAGCGTCCCGATGATGTGGGTAATTGGAGGCGAGGAGCCTCGCTCATGGCCCGGCTGGCATGAGATACGGCGCTCTGCGCGAGCTGCAGTATATTCAAGGGATTCAATAGAGTTGCAGCGATAATTGAGTTCGAAAATCTCGGGTTGCAGGCATCTGGACGACCGATCGTTCACGACATTATACCATGCGTCATCGATCATGGCCGACATGCCCACACACAGGCGAAGGCAGACGTGTTCGATTACATCGAATGCTTCTACAACCCGACCCGGCGTCACTCGACCCTGGGTTACCTCAGCCCCATCGACTTCGAAATGGAAGCTGGTGTAGCTTGATCCAGCCTATCTCGGTGTCCGCCAAACCGGCAGCAGGCTATGCTGATTTTGCCGCACTCCCACCAGCAGGGCAATGTCGAGGCTCTTCAGTGCGCGACGCTCCCGGGGCTTCGCGGTTCGCATTCCCCGTTCCGTCATAGGCTGCGCCAGAGCAGTATCTGCAAACCCGGTTGCGAGCAACAATCCCAATGCTATGCGTCGCATGGTTTCGTTTCCCTTCTTGTCACACCCCGCCCGTGCATGGGTTTCCTAATATGACATAATGGGCTGGAGTCTATGAGGGCCGGCTGCGGATGACGAGAGAGCCGTCGTTGGCCACGACACGGCGATAAAGTTCGATGTCAGTCGCGTACAATGCGCGAATACGTCGAACGAGATCGGCATCGATATCCAGCGGTGTTCGCGCTGTCATGTTTAGCCGTGGAATGCGCTCCACCCCCAACCAGCGCGCTAATCTTGCGAGTTGCTCTTCTCGGCCATCGATCACGTAAAGCCGGTCGACCAGGATATTGCCGTCGGGATCGGTTACGAAATGCGCTTGCGGTGTAAACTGGGGTGCGATCGATTGCAGTGCCGGATCGTTTTCCAGCCTAGCCACAAAGGCTTCAAGCGGTTCCATCAAACCCAACCGACGTCGCTCGAAGCGGGAGGTCAGCATGATATCGGTACCGCCTTGCAGGGTAAAACGATAGGCTGACAGAAAACGACGCAACGGATCACGCAGTACTGCAAAGGTCGACCAATCATCGAAGTGTTTGCCGAACAAAGCGCGGTAATCTAGAGCAGTCAGATGCGGAAGATTGTGTTCATATAGCAAGCTCGAGACCGACGTACCACCCGTCTTGGGAATATGGATGAGTAAATACTTGTGCTTATCGATCTGCCTGGCCAAATACTTGCCTGCCGTTTTTTTCCAAAGCAGGCGTCCCGGCGCCGTGCGCTGCAGACGCCTGATTACCGCAAACGCGATATCGCGGGCAGCATCCTTGGGCAGGATTAAGAAATCCGGCAATCCGCGTATTCTTAGTGCGGAAGGTACATACGCTCCCGATGCATGCCCCGATTGCACAACGAACAGACGCAAGACAATGAAGTTGATCGTTGTTGAAATTGCCAGTGTGATCAAGCCGGCCGTGAATGGATTTTGCAAAATTAAGATCCATATTTCAAGCAAGCATACTGTTATGAGATAATTAATGCCATATGATATTATAAATCTCTTCATAAAGAAGCGTGAATCAGGTAAGATAATATTACTATATGTGATGAAGTTAAATAAAATTCCGATTATCCGCCCCAGAAACTGCGCGGCTTGAGGGGACAGTCCAGCAAAGACCATTGCCGCATACACGCCATAGGCGAATGCGGTATTAGCCAGGCCGGTTGCATAGAAAAGAATCAACTTCGGTGAGGAAAGCAATGATAGCTGCCTTGCGGGCACTTCCAGAGACCGATGCGAATATGCGCTCATGTCTTCCTTTCCTTACTGGCACATCTGCCCCGCGCCTCACGCGGCTGCGTTGTCGCATTGCAGTGCGCCGCCCCCTGCATTCATCGAGCGAGCCGCGAAGGTTGAAATGCAGGTGCAACAGAAGGGCGCAATCCGCATGCCGATAGCGTGAATGTGCTATGCTTTTCCGAGCTTCTGCACGCCGGACTGTTATTTCCGCTTCGCTCTGCTCGATATGGCGGCGTTACACGAGGCCATCAGCAAGTCGGAACAAACGGGACGGGAATGACCCACCCCGTTCACGTGATTTTCAATTAGTTCGCGGGCGGAGCCGGCTCGGTGGGCTGGGCATGGAGCGGCAGGGCCGTGAGGCCCGTCGCTGCGACTAGAAGCATTGCAACCTTACGCATTCCCTTAATCCTTATTGGCAATGGAGCAGACATGAAGCAGATAGACGGCGCTATGTTACAGTCTCCACAATTCGTCTCGACGCAAAATCCTATCGAATCACCGAGAAATTAGTTAAGATTGAACAAAATATATTTTTATATATAGGGGTATTTACTATAGTAAAGAGCACGATAACATAATAAACTAAGGGACTTCATTTATTATCAAATCTCTATCCTCAATCCCGATATTGTTAGGCGATCAATCGTGCTGTCTGGTTTGACGTTCGTGCGCCATGCGCTCCTCGATGATCGATAGGAGGGGCCAAGCAAGAAGGGCACATCAATGCGATGAACGTCTCGCAGTCGCGGCGAACGTCACCGGATCAACCTGAAGCCATTCAACAGGCATGAATGATCCTGCTACATTGAGGACGAGTATCACGGCCATGGGAGCGAAGTTCGAATGAGCATTGGACTGCGCGAAGAGGCACAATCGCGTAACGCGATAACCCGTTCCAGGCGTCGGGCGACTTTGATGCTGATCGCTGCTTTCTGGGGGTTCACCTTCGCGGTGTTATCGGTCCGCGCAGTCTTTCTCGACCCTCGGCCATTTGCCGTCGTCGGCCCGCGCCGTCTGATCACCGCCGCTATCGGCACCATGCTCTGCCTTGAGATGGTCTACGGACTGGCCAGGCTCCGTACTCGCTCCTTTCCCGAGCGTATCCTCTGGGGGCTCGCTGGCGCGCTGGCGATGTCGGTCATCCTGACGATGTTCAGCATGACCTTCAATCGTGTGCTGATGCCCGTTCCGAGATCAGCCCCGTTTAGCTTGGGTGAGATCGTCCAATGGATTACGATCTGGCTGGGCTATTTCCTCGCGTGGACCGGGACCCATCTCGCGCTCACCTATCATTGGGAGGTCGAAGATCAGCAGAGCCATACGTCGGCTATGAGGGAACTCGCGCAGGAAGCGCGAATGGCCGCGCTCAGATATCAGATCAATCCTCACTTTCTGTTCAATACCCTTAACTCGATTTCCTCCTTGGTGCTAGAGCAGCGGAATGCCGAAGCCGAGACCATGCTTCTTCACCTTTCGGCGTTCTTGCGAGCAACCCTCAACGCCGATGCCAGCGGAACGATCGCTCTTAGCGATGAGATCGCGTTCCAGCGCCTATATCTGGCAATCGAAGAGGTCCGTTTCCCCCACCGGATGTGCGTGAAGATCGATATTCCTACCGACTTGTCTTCATCGGTGGTGCCAGCGTTGATCCTCCAGCCGTTGGTCGAGAACGCGATCCGCTACGCCGTCGAGCCCTCCGAGCGACTGACCACCATCACGATCACCGCCGATAGCGATGGTGAAAGTCTGCGAATTGTAGTGGAGGACGACAGCACCGGCATTGAGGCCGTCACCAACGGCACGGGGATCGGCCTCAACAATGTCCGTGAACGCCTCCACACACATTTTGGCTGTCATTCTCGACTGACCACCAACCGAACCGTAATGGGAGGTTTCCGCGCCGAAATCCAGATGCCGCTCGCGGAGGTGGCGTGATGATGCGGGCGCTTCTTATTGACGACGAACCCCTAGCGCTCCGCCGGCTTACCCTGACACTGGACCAGTTCGACGACGTGGAGATCGTCGATTCCACGACAAGCGCGCGCAGGGCGGTCGTGCTTATCAGGGATCTCCGGCCGGACGTCGTCTTCCTGGACATCGCCATGCCGGGACTCAGTGGCTTCGACGTTATCGACCGGCTTCCGCCGGGTCAGCGACCTGCGGTCGTCTTCGCAACCGCTTTCGGAGAACATGCCGTTCAGGCCTTCGGAGTCGATGCGGTGGATTATCTGCTCAAGCCGGTCGCGCCGGACCGACTGCGTCAGGCGGTCGACCGCGTGCATCTATGGCTTGCCGCCCGCAACATGACCCATGCCGGCGAGATGGGATATGATCAGCCGGAGGGCAGCGCCGCCAGTTCGGCCGGCGAAGACAGCCTCTGGGCGCATCGCCATCAGAAGTTCGTCCGCATTCCCCTCGACCAGATAGTCTGGATCGAGGCGGAAGGGGACTATGTGCAAATTCACGCGAAGGAGGGAGGCGGGCTGATGCGCACGACGCTCTCGGCGCTTCATGCCAAGCTGGACCCTGTCCGCTTCATTCGCGTTCATCGGTCGGCCATTTGCCGCACGAGCGAGATCACCGGCTTGCAGCGCAAGCCGACGGGCGCCTTGCGTCTCTCGCTCTCAAACGGCGATTGGGTGCCGGTCGGGCGCTCCTACAGTGGCGGCCTGAGGGCCTTGCACAAGCAAATGTGGCCCAAGTCCATTTTTCAGTCCGAACCAGGTCCCGGTGAATGAGCCGTGCGAAGTCCGATGACCTGGCGATCATGGCGGCGGGTTGCGTGACCGTGCCGGCCTATACGACCAACACCGAGCGCGACCATCACCACATCCTGGAGAACACCGAGGCATCGGCGGTGATCGTCTCGACCGATAAACTGGCGAGGCCCCTGCTGCCTGCCGTGCTGACCACCAACGGGGTGCGCCAGGTGATCGGGATCGAGCCGCTGCGCTCGGCCCAGAACAGCCCGTTCGAAATCCACAACTGGCCCGATCTGCTGGAGGGTAACGCCACGGCAGCCGCGCGCCGCGCGGGGTGATGCAGCATCACGGCACGATCCTGTGCAACGTGCGGCTCGACCCGTTGCCCTGGGTGTAACTGGGTGTAACTGGGTGTAACTGGGTGTAACTGGGTGTAACTGGGTGTAAATGAAGACTCCTCTGGGCCTGCAAGCATTATTCTCTCGCAACAACTATCCGTTCGAAAAGGCCAACGAATGAATGGGACCGTCACATCCGCTGCCGCGAACTGGTGGAATCTGCTTCGCAACCTGGTCGTCGGCGCCTTCCTGCTCATGCTGGCGGCGGGGACCCTGCTGCCGGTCTATAGCGATGAGATCGGCTGGCGGTTCCAGGAGCGCGCCTGGATCGACGGGGTGGACAAGGGCTATAGCGGTCTATGCGGACCCGGCTCGCTGGCCGTGCCGCCATGGTTCATGATGCCGGTCCGCTGGTTCTCGGCTACGATGAACCAGGCCTTCGCCGATCCGCTGTTCGTCCGCCTCGAAGGGGTGATCTGCGCCTTCGCCTGGGCGGCGCTGCTGTGGACGCTGATTGCCCGGCTCGAAGCTGACCGGCGCAAGCGCGTGGGCCTGCAAACGCTCGCCTTCGCCTTCATGGGCATGGGCACGCTGCCCTTCCTGATGGTGATGAGCCGGCCCGAGCAGCCGCTGCTGCTGGCCCTGACCCTGATGATCCTGATCATGCTGAGCCGCCCCGGCGGCCTGGCAGTCACCACGCTGAAGACGGCGGGAATCGTCCTGTTGGCGACCGTCGCGACGAGCTACAACCTCAAGGGCATCGCCTATGCGCCGGTGGCGCTGGCCTGCCTGCTCGGCTGCGGCCGAGGCCGCGAGACCCTCACCCCACGGCTGGCGGGGGCCGCGATCCTGGTGGCGATGATGGCGACGGCGGCCGTCTACTGGGTCAGCCGGTTCGCATGCCCGGGCGACGCCGTCCTGGCGCAGAAGCTGGGCGAGGAGAACCTCGCCTCGCTGCTCGCCCTCCATGCCGGCGTGCAGAACTTGGCCTTGCAGCTCCTTAAGGGCCTCAATCCGCTGACCTATGTCGGGCTCGTCATCCCCAGCAACGATCCGATGTCGTCCTGGCTGCCGGCCAACCTGTTCCCCCAAACTGTGCCGGTGGCTTCCAAGCTAGCGCTCTACGGGACCTGGGGCCTCGCCGGGCTCGTCGCGCTGCCGCGGCTGCTGTGCTTCGCCTGGCGCGAGAAGCTGCGGACCCTGGCCGAGCCGCGGGCCGTGCTGGCCCTGGCGATCCTCGCCTGCGTCGTCGTCTGGGGAATGAGCCAAGTCAATCGCAACGTCTACGAGGCGACCCATGTCCTGCCGCTGCTCGTCTTCTTCCTCGTCCTGTGCCTGACCCTGCCTCAAAGTCCGCCGACAAGCGAACCCCGTTGGCCAGAGTTGATCCTGAAATGGTTGGTACCAGTCGTAGGTGTAGTTGCCGTTCTCAGCCAGGCTGCGTTGCTTGCCTTCACCGTCAGTCCCTTGTTCAAGGCCGCTCATACGCCTGGCTATCTTGTGAACCAAGAGTTCTCGGTCTCAATCGCCGACTATGGCAAGGTCAGGGCAGACATCGCCAAGGCCATGGAAGGGGCCGGTATCGATGCTCGGCAGCAATTGCACGGTTTGCTCATCGATGATGTTACTTATCTGGCCTTGCAACGCCACCGGCTGCCGTTTCATCGACTCGGCGTGCTCGATACGTGGAACGCTAGCATAACCAACCCTGCCCAATTCTTGATCGACCATGATTCGGACGGGGTAGTGGCGTCATGCGGCCGCTTGCCGCGGGAAATGGAGTTCGCGGCGACAAGCTCGGGCGAAGTTTGTGCGATCTCGCGCGAAGGGCTGCGGCAGATCGCTACCCCACCGCCCTCGATGTGGGATGACTAGGGGGCTTGGCCTCAGCATGTGATGGCGTAAATGCCCCTTCGTTGCAGAAGGCGTGGACATGGCAACGACAAACTGGCCTGCCCGCGATGACTGATCGGGTTGCATAGTTAGTTGATGTGTGCCTCCGATACCAGCCTGGGCGGGAGGCGGAGCACAGCGGAGCCGAGCGGCCAGGCTGGTATCCTTGATCGCTTCTGGGGCCGGTGGGCGATACCCAAGGCTGCTGTGTGGGCTGCATGGGCGCGCCCGGTTGTAATGATCGCGCCACCAGCCGGTGACGATCCGTGCCTCCTCAAGGCTGTAGAAGATCTCGCCCTACTTTCAGGCACCGACATTGGAGGTGAGCGGCCGTTTTGAAGCGAGAAATGGCCGTTCCACCATAACGGACTCGGACCTTTTTACCGCCAAAAGCCGGCGCAACTACGACGTTGAAGTTCTACAGATTTCCTTGAGCGTAGCTGGTGCGACTTGAGCGTAGGCACGTCGGCCTACGGCGATATGTGGTGCGGCTAGAGGGACTCGAACCCCCACGGTTGCCCGCTTGGACCTAAACCAAGTGCGTCTACCAATTTCGCCATAGCCGCGAAGTCGGCCAGCCTATAGCGGGGCAGGGAGGGCTAGCAAGAAAATCATGGCTGCTGTGGATTGCCTCGGCGATAGAACCGAACCTTGCCTCCGAACATTTCATGACTGGTCATATGCGGCTCCGTTGACTATGGCGCCCGACTTTACGGATGCGCGTGTCCGGTTGTGCCCAGAGTGTGTCCGGGGCGGTTTGGTCGGGATTGGTAGGAAGATCTTGATAACATACAATTTTTTGTGGCATTTGTCACTTGTGTGTTGGTTTTAGGTTCGAGTCCCTATATGCGCCCGCACCAATTTTGCCGGGTTCAAATGGCCGCCAAGCCGGCCGCAGGATGTTTTGAAAAGGCTTTGAGTGTCATGCAGATTGTCGAGACCACCAACGAGGGTTTGAAGCGCGGCTACACCGTCAAGATCGCGGCGAAGGACATCGCCTCGCGGATCGAGGGTGAGGCCAAGAAGATGGCTCCGCAGGTCCGCCTGCCCGGCTTTCGTCCCGGCAAGGTTCCGGCCAACCTGCTCAAGAAGATGCATGGCGCGCAGCTCCACCAGGAGGCGCTCAACACCTCGATCAAGGAGGCGATGGACAAGCTCGTCGCCGACAACAAGCTGCGCCCCGCGATGCAGCCGGACGTCTCGCTCGGCGAGGGCTACGAGGAAGGCAAGGACGCCGAGCTCAGCGTCGCGCTCGAAGTGCTTCCCCAGATCACCGCGCCGTCGCTCGACGGACTGAAGCTCGAGAAGCTGATCGTGCCGGTCACGGACGCCGAGGTCGACGAGGCGGTGCAGCGGATCGCTTCGCAGCAGAAGCACTTCACCGATGCCAAGAAGGGCAAGAAGGCCGAGAACGGCGACCAGGTCGTGGTCGATTTCGTCGGCAAGCTCGACGGGGTTCCCTTCGATGGCGGCTCGGCCGAGAACCAGCCGATCGAGCTCGGCTCGGGCCGGATGATCCCGGGCTTCGAGGAAGGCCTCGTCGGCGTGAAGGCCGGCGACACCAAGCAGATCACCGTGACCTTCCCCGCCGACTATCCGGCCGAGAACCTGAAGGGCAAGGAAACCACCTTCGACTTCACCGTCCACGCCGTGAAGGTCGCCGGCGAGGCCAAGATCGACGACGATTTCGCCAAGAACCTCGGCCTCTCGGACCTCGAGCAGCTCAAGGGGCTCCTTCGCGGCCAGCTCGAGCAGGAAACCGCCGGCCTGACCCGCACCGCGATGAAGCGCGCGCTGCTCGACCAGCTCGCCGCCTCGAGCGACTTCGACGTGCCGCCCTCGATGGTCGAGGCCGAGTTCCAGCAGATATGGCAGCAGCTCGTCCAGGAAGCCGGCAACGAGGCCGATCCCGCCGCCGCGCTGAAGGAGATCGAGGCCGAGAAGGAAGACTACCGCGCGATCGCCGTGCGCCGCGTGCGCCTGGGCCTGCTGCTCTCCGAGATCGGCCAGGGCAACGGCGTCGAGGTGTCGCAGCAGGAAATGTCCATGCTGGTGACCCAGGCCGCCCAGCAGTACCGCCCCGAAGACCGCCAGCGCTTCGCCGAATATGTCCAGCAGGACCCGATGGCCGCCGCTCAGCTCCGCGCGCCGCTCTATGAGGACAAGGTCGTCGACTTCCTGTTCGACAAGGCCGAGGTCACCGAGCGCGAAGTGAGCCGCGACGAGCTCCAGGCCGCGATCGAGGCCGAGGAAGAGCACGTCCACGGCCCGGGCTGCGGCCACGACCACGGCGCCGAGAAGCCCAAGAAGGCCGCCGCCAAGAAGCCGGCCGCCAAGCAGGAGGCCGAGGCCGCTCCCGCCGCCGAGGACAAGCCGGCTGCGAAGAAGGCTCCGGCCAAGAAGGCTGCTCCGAAGGCTGAGGCCGCGCCCGCGGAAGAGGCCAAGGCCGCTCCCGCCAAGAAGCCCGCTGCCAAGAAGGCTCCCGCCAAGAAGGCCTGATCGCTTTCGACGGATTTCGAAGGGCGGGCACGGCAGCGTGTCCGCCCTTTGTCGTTGGTGGAACGCAAACGCCCTGTCGATGGTTGGGTTAAGGCCCTTGAACATCCTGCGGCGGCACGCGACATAGGCCCCGCAATCACAAGAGGGCCTCCATGCTAGATCTGTTCGGCGCTTCCGGCGCGCAAGGCAAGTTCACCACCGATCCCGTCACCGGCGCGCTGGTGCCCATGGTGGTCGAGCAGACCAGCCGCGGCGAGCGCAGCTTCGACATCTTCAGCCGCCTGCTGCGCGAGCGGATCGTCTTCGTCACCGGCGAGGTCGAGGACCAGATGGCCGCGCTGATCACCGCGCAGCTCCTGTTCCTGGAGAGCGAGAATCCCTCCAAGGACATCTCGATGTACATCAATTCGCCGGGCGGCGTGGTGACCGCGGGCATGGCGATCCACGACACCATGCAGTACATCCGCCCGCGCGTCTCCACCGTGTGCATCGGCCAGGCCGCCTCGATGGGCTCGTTCCTGCTCGCCGCGGGCGAGCCGGGCATGCGCATCGCGCTGCCCAACGCGCGGATCATGATCCACCAGCCCTCGGGCGGCGCGCGGGGCATGGCCTCGGACATCGAGATCCAGGCCCGCGAGATCCTGCGCATCCGCAAGCGGATGAACGACCTCTACGTCAAGTACACCGGCCAGAAGCTCGACGCGATCGAGAAGGCGATGGACCGCGACACCTTCCTCGAGGCCGAGGAAGCCAAGAAGTTCGGCCTGGTCGACAAGGTCTTCGAAACCCGCCCGACCACCGACCAGGTCGGTGAGGCAAGCGGCTCCGGCGGGGCGCCGGAGTAAATTGCTGGACGCTTCAGCAGGCCGTAAGGATTGGCCGGCTGAAGCCGCGGGATTGATTAAACCGCCCGGCGGGCTAGGATTGCGAGTCCCGCCCTCGGGCGCTCAGGAAGAAATATGACCAAGCTTAGTGGATCCGACGCCAAGAGCACCCTCTACTGCAGCTTCTGCGGGAAGTCGCAGCACGAAGTGCGCAAGCTCATTGCCGGCCCCACCGTGTTCATCTGCGATGAATGCGTCGAGCTGTGCAACGACATCATCCGCGAAGAGACCAAGGCCGGGATCGCCGGCAAGAAGGACGGCGGCGTGCCGTCGCCGCGGGACATCTTCGAGACGCTGAACGACTACGTGATCGGCCAGGACCGCGCCAAGCGCGTGCTCTCGGTGGCGGTGCACAACCACTACAAGCGCCTCAAGCACAGCGGCAAGGGCGGCGATGTCGAGCTGTCGAAGTCGAACATCCTGCTGGTCGGGCCGACCGGATCGGGCAAGACGCTGCTCGCCCAGACCTTGGCCAAGACCTTCGACGTGCCCTTCACCATGGCCGACGCCACGACCCTGACCGAGGCCGGCTACGTCGGCGAGGATGTCGAGAACATCATCCTCAAGCTGCTCCAGGCCAGCGACTACAATGTCGAGAAGGCCCAGCACGGCATCGTCTACATCGACGAGATCGACAAGATCAGCCGCAAGGCCGAGAACCCCTCGATCACCCGCGATGTGAGCGGCGAGGGCGTGCAGCAGGCGCTGCTCAAGCTGATGGAGGGCACCACCGCGAGCGTTCCCCCGCAGGGCGGCCGCAAGCACCCGCAGCAGGAATTCCTGCAGGTGGACACGACCAACATCCTGTTCATCTGCGGCGGCGCCTTCGCGGGGCTGGAGAAGATCATCTCCGACCGCCTGCAGAAGCGCTCGATCGGCTTCGGCGCCCACGTTGCCGATCCCGACAAGCGCAAGGTCGGCGAGCTGCTCCAGAAGGCCGAGCCGGAGGACCTGCTCAAGTTCGGCCTGATCCCCGAATTCGTCGGCCGCCTGCCGGTGATCGCGACCCTGGAAGACCTCGACATCGAGGCCCTGGTCAAGATCCTGCGCGAGCCGAAGAACGCGCTGGTCAAGCAGTACGCCAAGCTGTTCGAGCTGGAGGACGTCGCCCTGACCTTCACCGACGATGCGCTCGAAGCCATCGCCAAGAAGGCCATCGCCCGCAAGACCGGCGCCCGCGGCCTGCGCTCGATCGTCGAGGGCCTGCTGCTCGACACCATGTTCGACATCCCGACCGAGGAGGACATCGCCGAGGTCGTGGTCGACAAGGACGTGGTCGAGGGCCGCAAGGAGCCCGTGCGCGTTCACAAGGGCAAGGAAGAAGCGGCTTAGCCAAATCTTATCGATGCGCTGCTAGGCCTCCGGGATCATGCGATTTCCGGAGGCCCCAATGCAACGCTCGACCAAACTCGTCCTGCTGGGACTGGTGCCGCTCCTGCTCGGCGCGACCCTCTCCGGCGACGACGCCGAAGCGAAATTCACTCGGCTCTCGCTCAGCGGCAAAGGCTACGCCACGCAAGCAGCGGAATTCGTCACCGTGTCGGCCGCGACCGAGACCTTCTCCACCAGCGCATCGCAGGCGATGAGCGGCAACGCCTCCGACATGAACCGGTTGCAGGCCCGGCTCGGCCAGATGGGCGTCGCTAAAGAGGATTTCCGCACCGCCAACTTCGCCTTCCGCAAGGGCCGGAATCCCGACGACGAAGGCGGGAGCAGCCGTACCCAGGGCTTCGTGGTCCAGCATCGGCTTGCCGTCACGATCCGCAACCCCGACAAGGCCGGTGCGATCATGGATGCGCTGGTGACGGCCGGGGCCAAGAATCTCTCGGTCAACCGCTATTGGGGCTACTCCGGGGAAGTCCGTCCCGAAGTCCTGAAGGAAGCTCGCGCCGGCGCCATTCGAGATGCCCAGACCAAGGCCGACGACTACGCGCGCGCCCTGGGCCTGCGGGTCCGGCGAATCGTTTCGATCACCGATCAGGGCGGCTATTCGCGGGACGAGCCGGCGCGCATGGCGCCGGCCGCTATCGACGAATCGACCAGCATCGCGACGCGCCCGTCGACGGTCCTGGCCTCTGTCGGCATGGTCTTCGAGCTGGAGAAATAGGCCGGATCGGCATTCTGGGCCAAGCACGCTCCACGCCTAGGGTCGCCCGCCAAGGGAGAGCAGCCTGCCCGACCGCGTCCAGGTTTCGTGCATCATCCAGGCGCGCCGGCACTTCGAGGAGAAGGTCAAGCTGCGGCTGACCCGCGAAGGCTGCGTCTCAGACGGGTTCGCGATTCTCCCGGCGGATTTCTTCGGCGGCCGGCACGAGTTCGTGCTGGGCTGAAGCGGCGCGGCGCCGGGCGACCACGTCCCAGGTGAACACCGCGATCGACAGCCAGATCAGCACGAAGCTGACGATCTGGACCGGGCGCAGCGGCTCGTCGAAGACCGCGAGGCCGGTGACGAAGACGATGGTCGGCGCGATGTACTGGACGAAGCCCAGCGCCGAATAGTCCATCCGCCGGGCGGCGAGAGCGAAGAGCAAGAGCGGCACGGCGGTCAGCACGCCGGAGAGGGCGATCAGCACGCTCAACCGCGCGTCGTGGCCGAAATGGGTTTCCGCCGGCCCGTGGCCGAGGAACACCAGCCAGCCGGTCGCCGGCAGGAGCAGCAGCAGCGTCTCCACCGTCAGGCCGGGCAGCGAGCCTACGGGCGCGAGCTTGCGGACCAGGCCGTAGAGCCCGAAGCTGCCGGCCAGCGCCACGCTGATAAGCAGCATGTCGCGCGCGCCCCAGGCGAGCACCCCGACCCCCACCGCCGCCACGGCCGAGGCCAGCCATTGCCGCCAGCCGAGCCGTTCGCCGAGGAAGATCGTCCCGATCAGCACGTTGATCAGCGGGTTGATATAATAGCCCAGGCTCGCGGCGAAGACGTGGCCCGACTGGATCGCGAAGACGTAGATCAGCCAGTTGCCGCCGATCAGCACCGCGCTGACGAGCAGGGCGCCCAAAGCCTTGGGATTGCGCAGCGCGGCGATCACGTCGGGCCACTGGCACCGGAAGGAGACGATCGCGATGCAGACCGGCACGGTGAAGACGATCCGCCAGCCGACGAATTCGGTGGGCGGCACGGCGTGGACCAGGCGCAGGTAGAGCGGCAGCAGGCCCCAGATCAGATAGGCGCCCACGGCGAAGAGCAGGCCGTCCTGGCGGGTTTGGTCGGTCGCGGTCATGTCCGTGGGGTGCCGTTGGGGAAGGGCTGCTCCGCCTAGGCCCGAAAATCCGCGGCGGCAACCCGCAGCCCGTCGCCTGCTGGGGCTCGTTTCGTCGCAAAGCCCGTTCCTGACAGCCGCGTTGCAGTCTGTTCAGCTTCGATGCCGTATTGATGAACGCAAGCCGAGACTATCGGCACACCGATACGGAGAAATTCGATGAACAAGCTCTTTGCCACCGCTGCCCTGGCGCTCGCCGCACCGGGCATGATCGCCACGTCGCTGCCGGCCATGGCCGCTCCGGCCAGCCATTCGGCGGTCGCCGCCCCGACCGGCATCGGGACCGCGCATCAATACGACCGCTATGATCGTTACGACCGCGGCAACCGCTACGACGGCTACTATGGCCGCAGTTCCTATGACCGCGGCTACCGCGACGAGCGGATCGACCGCAATACCCGCGTCTGGCGCGGCACCGACGGCCGCACCTATTGCCGCCGCAGCGACGGCACGACCGGCCTGCTGGTCGGCGGCGCGGTCGGCGGCCTGCTCGGCAACTCGATCGCCGGTCGCGGAGATCGCACGCTCGGCACGATCCTGGGCCTGGCGGGCGGTGCGCTGCTCGGCCGCGAGATCGATCGCAGCGGCTCGCGCTGCCGCTGAGCGTTGTCCCCATGCGGCCGGCGCGGGTCCGTGATCCCGCGGGACAGGCGCGAGCGCCCTCGGCTTCATGCCGGGGGCGTTTCCGTTGGCGGCTAAGCGCGCGTTAGCGATTGTCTGCTAGAGCGGCCGAGCCATGTTCCGCGCCTTCTCCCTGCTGCCGCTCACCCTCGCGGCATGTGCCCTGGCCGGCTGCGGCGGGGAGACCGCGGCGCCCGACGCGCGCAAGCAGCCCGATCCGGCGATCGTCGCGGCCCTGGCCGATCCGATCATGATCGATCCCGACCTCGCCTCGCAGAACCGCGGCAACGCGGCGATCGCCTTGGCGAGGTTCGACGGCGTGCCGCTCGAGGATGCTTCGCCCGAAGCGATCGAGGCGGCGCGGTCCGAAGCCTCGCGGCTGGCCGGCGGCCTGCTCAGGACCGCGCCCGAGCCGGCGGAAGCGGGCAAGCCTGAGCCCCCGGCCGTCACCGCGGGAGAGCTCGCCGCCGCGCTGACGGCAAACCCGGCAGGCTGCCTCGACGGCCTGCGCTACGGCTATGCCTGGGCCGCGCAGTTCCCCGCCGCCCTGCCGATCTATCCGCGCGGGCACGTGCAGGAGGCCGCCGGGAATGCGGGCTGCGGCCTCCTGGTGGCGGTGTTCACGACGCCGGTCGAGCCGCAGGCGGTGCTCGATTTCTATTTCACCAAGGCCGGAGACGCCGGGTACGGTACGAACCGCCGCCGGGCCGGTGAGGTCGAAGTGCTGAGCGGCAGCAAGGGCCGCGCCGCCTATCTCGTCCGTATCCGCCCCGTGGACGGCCTGTCGCAGGTTGAGCTGGCGGTTCGCGGCTAAGCTTCCCCTCTCTGGAAGGAGAGGGGCTTCGCATCACGCCTCCCTGAAGCCCACCCCCACGGTTGCCCGGGGCTGCTCCAGTTCGGCCGAGGTTACCGGATAGGCGCAGTAGTCCGCCGCATAGTAGCCGGTCGGGCGGTGGTTGCCCGAAAGCCCGATTCCGCCGAACGGCGCATTGAGCGGAGCGCCGACGGTCGGGCGGTTCCAGTTGAGCACCCCGGCGCGGATGTTCGCCCAGAACTTGCCGTATTCCTGCGGCGTGCCGCCGATCAGCGCGGCCGAGAGGCCGAAGCGGGTGGCATTGGCCTCGGCGATCGCCTGGTCGAGGTCGTCGACCTTGATGACCTGCAGGAGCGGGCCGTAGAGCTCGATGTCGGGGCGATCCTTGACCCCGGTGGTATCGATGATCGCCGGGGTGAGGAACGGCAGGTCCGGGTTCGAGCGCACCATGTGCTTGATCGCGCGGCCGCCGTTGCTCATCAGGTAGACGAAGCTTTCGAGCAGTCCGTCGGCGGCGTGATTGTCGATCACCGGGCCCATGAACGGGGCGGGCTCGTCGAACGAGGCGCCGACGATCAGGCGGTCGGCCATGGCCTTCACCTCGGCGATCACGGCGTCGTAGATCGAAGCCTTGACGATCAGCCGCCGGGCCGAGGTGCAGCGCTGGCCGGCGCTCGAAAAGGCCGACTGGACGATCAGCACCGCGGCGTCCGAGACCTTCGGTGTGTCCAGCATCACGATCGGATTGTTGCCGCCGAGCTCGAGCGCGACGAACTTGTCGGGCCGCGCCGCGAGCTTGCGGTTCAGCGCGATCCCGATGTCGGTCGAGCCGGTGAACAGCACGCCGCAGACCTCTTCGTGCAGCGCCAGGGCCTGGCCGTGCTCCGGCCCGCCGATCAGCAGCTGGGCGACGGCGGTGGGGATGCCGGCCCTGGTGAAGCACTGCATCAGCGCCTCGGCGCTGCCCGGACAGCGCTCGCTGGGCTTGTAGATCACCGCGTTGCCGGCGATCAGCGCGGGAATGATATGGCCGCAGGCGAGGTGGCAGGGCGAGGAGAACGGGCCGATCACCGCGACGACCCCGTGCGGCTTGTGGCGCACGGCGGTCGTTCCCTGGAGGGCGTTGTCGTACTTGCGCTGGGCGGTGCGTTCGGAATGGGCGCGGATCGCGTGCTCGACCCGGGCGATCACGCTTTCGACCTCGGCGCGGGCTTCCCACATGGGCTTGCCGGTCTCGCGCGCGATCAGCCTGGCCAGGGCCTCGGCGTCCTTGCGGACCTCGTTGGCGAAGCGGCGCAGCGCTTCCATGCGGTTCGACAGCGGCTGCGCGGCCCAGCCGGGCCAGGCGCGCCTGGCGCGCGCCACCGTATCGTCGACATTGCCCGTCCGGCCGCGCCAGACTTCGGCACCCGTCGCCGGCTCGTGCGAGATGATCTCCGCTGCGCTCAATCCGTCCGCCTTGTGTTCTGCCGCCCGTCTCTGGCTCGGGATAGCCCGGCATCCGCCGAATGCCTAGCGGCTACCATGACGAAAACGGCAGAATTGCGGTGATGGTGTCGACGGCCCGGCGAAGCGGCGGGGCGGGCGGTTGGAGCGAGGGCCCGGTCTGCTGATCCGGCCGAACGGTGCAGGCGCCATCGCAAGCAGGGCCTGTGGGAAAGTCGTTTTGGGCGGGGAAGGCTTACGGCGTTCCGCGAGCGCTTTGACAGCGTTTGGTAACTGGAACCGACCCCGAATGTGTCTAACGTAGTACCCGAGGTTTGGGGAAAGCGTAACGCAGTCAGCACCTCTCCAGCGACTGATGTCGAAACAATGCCTGTGCCATTTGTCGCCCAAGGCGTTTCCGAGCCGTAAATGCTTTCCTTCAGGCCCAGGAAGTCGAGGAGTAGCGAGCTTTCGTAAGCATTTGTTGCTGCCTCAGCATAGGGCATGTGGTCAAACGCGTGCGCCGATTTCCCGTAGAGGGAGGCCACATATCCTGCCAGTCCCGCTCCCAGCGAGTGGCCGGTTAGGGTGACTTGCGCAGATCTTGGGTCTGCTCCCTCTGCGACCAGAGCATTGTAGAACTCGACAGCGAGGCGGGCTTGGGTTTCGATCGGCGAGCCACCGCCAATAAGCCATCCATTTACAATGTCGCCGTCAGAAAATAGCGACGAGAGACTGCCGACATCGTCTGTTCCACGGTAGGAAATTACTTTCTCACCTGTGACGAAGCCGGCGACTCCCGTCATATCGTAGGCGATAGCGTAGAAGCTGGCGGGTATATCACGACGATTATCGTTGGAATCTAAAAAGATTGACGAGTCGATCCCAATCGTCGCGTTACCGATCCTGTTGGTTTCCGGCAGATTGATTCCCGCACCATACCCGCGATTGTACGAATCCATTGCGAGAATGGCGAGATAGAGATCGCGGTTCATTTCTATCTCTCCGAGATAAAATCATTTCGATTTAATTTACCGACCAATGATTTGAAATATGGATTCGTCATTGCACTGCCTTTCGATATCTGCCTTTTGCGATTTTCAGCCCACAGCGTCCAAAAGCGGTTAGGCAGCCATCGTTCAATTGCCGTCGTCACCGGCTCGTCTGTCATTTGCACAGTGATACGGTGCAACACGTAGCCCGGCCCGAAGGAAGTGTTGAGGTCGGCCGGATTCACTGTTTCCACCGTTGTCGGGTCTGACAGGTCACGAAACGTCACCAGCATCGGATAGTTGGCACGCTGCAACTCCGCCCGTCCTGCAACGGACCGCAGGGCATTGAGGTTTGCTCGCCTGTCTTCGGGGGTTGCGCCTTTGGTTGGCGGCTCCGGCAGGAGGGCCCAAGCGTAGATTTCTGCTCCGCGCCCGTTCTCTGCTTGCAGCAGGGCAAACAGGGTTCCGGCCGGCAAGTCGACCGCCACCGCCTCACCCCGAACCCGGCTTCTCTCTCCACCGGCTTCCGGGCCAGGGAACGCTGGGCTCTCATGAGTTCGCACTTCGATAACGCTGGAGCCTGTGCGCGGTCCGTCCGGCGTTTCGACCTCGACGGTCATCTTGTAGCGATAGGTCATATCGCCACCCAGCAGGCCGCATCCACCAAGCAGCATGGACATGCTGCCTGCGATCCACCCCAGCATCGCCCTCCGCACCATCACGCTCCGGCCCTGTCGGGCATATTGTCGTTTGCGAAGCCCGCCACTCCGCTGCCGACTGACGGCCTGGCTGAATCTCTATCATATAGATATCCCGAATTGGCTGTAACCCGGCGACGCGAACTGTCCGGATATGCGAGGCGATGCGGTGCAGGACGTACAGGCGCGACCGACCGTTCGCCGTAGCTCGCAGGTTTCACGTCAGACGGTACGCGCATTTCGATCACCCTTTCCCTCGGACCACGATGCCACAGGGTTGTAGAGATTCAACAAAAAATGTTCCAATGAAAGCTTCCTTGGCTGGAAGGCCAATCTATGTTCAGCCAATTAAAGTACATATGCTGATATGTACATGTGAAGATTGGCCGAAATGAGAGAAATGTTTCTAAATTTACAGTTAAAACTATTCTCAAAGTGAGGGCATCTCGCGAGAGAACGATATGGTTGAAGGAATATCTGCTCAAGGTGGGGGAGGGCGCGCCGGTGAGCACACAGCATATTTCGTTTGAAGGCGGATCGGCATGGCCGATGGCGCGCGAGAGCCATGCCTGTGGTGCTATAGTTTCGATGGTGAGGAACTGGTCTGCGAAATGTGCTCGCTCGAAGCAATGGGGGATCATTTGGCCTGCCCCGACGCGGTAGTGCTCAGGTGATTGTTCCGTTTGGCGTCGCGCGTGCGGAGTGCGGGGGATAGTTTGCTATCCGTCCGGTCGGGGGCATGCGATCGAAAGCCAGCGGGAGATCACACCGGGTGGGGTACACGTCGTTGGCGCGCAGATCGAAGAGCTCGCGGCTCTCGATCTGCACTCTGCAGACCGTGAAGGCTTCGGCTAGCGTGCGGTTGTTGTCCACGATCAGCCGATCAACTTCGCAGAGGCCATACCTGGCAGGCGTCTGGTCATCCATCATGGCGGGCTGGAACCGCCATTTGGTGCATGGCGAACCAGGTGCCGCAACTCATATTCCCTGCCGATCTCGAAAAGCTGCTGATCGCAAGGGGTATCGTGGAGCACCGCTTCGGTATTTCCGCTGGGGCTCACGTCGCCGGAATGGACCTCAGAAGGGCGGTGAGCGCAGCCTCAGCCCTCGAGGTCCCACGGTTCAATCTGGATAGAATGGCGACACTGTCGCCGGAGGCCAGCCTCGATGTCCTGCTGTCCGGTCGCCGGGGCGTCGCCGGCTGATCGTCAGGTTGTGGATGCTGCTTCGTCATTGCGCCGGGCAAGCGATCGAGCTGCGGCGCGCAGCTTGGCGTTAGGATTTGGCGGGTTGTCCTGAAGATCGAGGATGAAACGACTTTTCCTCTCGTCGAGTTGCAGCCGTTCGATCATTTCGATCGGTGAGTTTCGGTTTGGATGCTGCATGGTCGCCCCATCAATTCGCGTCGGGGTTAAAGCCATTCCGGACAAGGTCCATGATCCGCACCGCCATGCTTCGCGCAGGATCGAAGGGGAGATCCTCGAACCCAAAGCTCTCATAGAAGCTGCGGACCCCATCGTCCAACGGGTGCGTCAGGACGCAGAAGCATCCGATGTCCCTGGAAAGGCGGACGGTGGTGGTGAGCGCGAACAGCATCAGCGACCGCGCATAGCCGCGGCCCTGGTAGCGAAGGTCGACGGCGAGCTGGCCGAGCAGAAGCGCGGGGATCGGATCCGGCCGGTTTCGTTGCGCGGCTTTAGGGAGGAAAGCTCGCTCGATCTGCGCGGCCGATAGGCTCACGTAGCCCACCAGGCGCCCGGTGAGAGGATCGCATACGACGCTGGTGCGAGATATGTCGGCTTCCTGATTGCGCCAGGCATGCCGGCGAAACCATTGGTTGAGCGATTCCCGGCCGCAATCGAAGCCGTCTCGGTCGTCACCGGCGGAAAGCGGCCGGGGAGCTGTCAGTCCTGCCATGCGGGGCGTGTCGCGGAAAGCCTGCGCAGCGCCGGAACCTCCTTGGCAGGAGCATGGACCCAGTTCTCGAATTCTGTCCAATGATCGGCCGGAATGGTCACCAGGCGACGATCGAGGACATCCTGCTCAGCGGCTTCGAGCGCCTTGCGGCGGATGAAATCGCTAAGGTTCGTCCGAGCGTGTTCCGCAGCGGATTCCAGCAGAGCCCGCTCCGCCGGTGATACCCGGACACTCAATACTGCTGGTGATGTGTTTGCCATACATTCCCCGTTCTCATGTATGACATTAGCATACGGCCCGGTTGTCTGCAAGGTGATCGGGGTTCAACGATGCTTCCTGTCCCTTCAAGCGAAGAGGTCGATGGGTTTGGGTGCGTCGTGTTTCCAGTGGGCGAGGCCGTCTGCGGCGGTTTGCGCGCCGAAGGTGACCATGCCCTGGGCCATTGCGGCGGCGAGCTGGTCGACGCTGGCGAAGCGGTGTCCGGCGGCGGGTTCGAGGCGGTCTGCGCCGTTCTGCTGGTTCAGCAGGGCGGCGCTGCCGGTCGAGGCTTCGAGGAGCCGCGCCGCGTTGCGGAAGCGCTCGAAGGCGTCGTCGTTGCCGCTGTCGGTCTCCAGCGCGGCCGCGAGCGCATCGGCGGCCTGGACCGGATCGATGCTGCTGGCCGCGGAGAAGTAGGTGAGGGTGGCGTCGACGAACTCGGCGGTGGTGCCGTCGGTGCGGGTGAAGCTGCCCGTGTTGACGATGACGGCATCGCCGAGCGCGTAGGTGCCCTCGACGGCCGTGCCGGCGAGGTCGATCGACCGGACCCCTGAAGCGCCGAGCGTCGCGATCTCGCCGTCGTCGACCGCTCCGTCGCCATTGCGGTCCTGCCAGATGCGGAAGCTCGCGAAGCGGGCGTCGGCGGCCGAGAGGATGCCGTCGCCGTTGCTGTCGAAGGCGCGCAGGCCGACGAGATCGGAGGCGGCGCCGGGCACGTCGTTCACGAAGCTGAACTCGCCGGCGTCGGTGAGGGTGCCGTTGCCGTCGCGGTCGAGGAACAGCATGCCCTCGCCCGCGCCCATCCAGCTGGTGTCGTCGGCCAGGCCGTCGCCGTTCATGTCGTAGCGGGCATGGCTGGCTGCGCCCGAGAGCGTGGTGACGCCGCCGCCGTCGAGGTCGAGGATGATGGGCGCGGCCAGGCCGACCTGCACGCCGTTCTTGAACTCGGCGATCTCGACGCCGATCAGCGTGTCGGTGCCGTCGTTGCCGTCCTGGGAGGTGTTGTTGTCGACGATGCGGATGTTCCCGCCCACGGTCGAGATCGAATAGGTGGTCGAGACCCCGGCGAACACCGCGATGTCCGTCCCCGCCCCCCCGTCCAGCGTGTCGTTCCCCGCTCCGCCCGTCAGACGATCATCGCCAGAACCACCGCGGATGATGTTCGCGCCGGAGTTACCGATGAGCGTGTCATTTCCTGAGCCGCCGGTGAGGTTCTCGGCATTGTAGATCGTATCCACGTCGCCAGTTGCGACAGTCTGCGCCGAGGTGAGGGCGAGATTCACCGTCAGATTGGCGGTGGCATAGGAATAGTCGACCGTGTCGATGCCCCCACCGCCTTCGATCAGGTCATTGCCCAATCCGCCGGAGAGGACATCGTCGCCGGCATCCCCGTAGAGCTTGTCGTCGCCATCGCCGCCATCGAGCTGATCGTTGCCAGCGCCCGCGTAGATCGTGTCATTCCCGCTGCCGCCTGAAAGGATGTCCGCGCCATTATCGCCGGTGATCGTGTCGTCTCCGGCCCCGCCATCCACGGTGTCGTCGCCGTCGCCGGCATAGAGCAGATCGTTCCCCGCCCCGCCGAGCAAGATGTCGTTGCCAGCGTCGCCGGTCACGAAATCATTGCCATCGCCGGCATCGATCGTGTCATTGCCGGTACCGCCATAGAGCTTGTCATCGCCAGCACCGCCGTCGATCTGATCGTCGCCGGCGTCGCCTGTAACGGTATCGTTGCCGTCGTCGGCACGGATGATATCATTTCCGGCACCTGCGTAGATCTGGTCGTCCCCGGCGCCTCCCACCAGCTCGTCGGCCAGAATACCGCCCGTGATGGTGTCGTTGCCTGCCAAACCATCGATCCGGTTGACCACATTCTGCTGGCCCCAGAGCCCGTCGTTGCCATTGGTCCCATAGACCCAGGGAACGGAAGGCGCTGCGATCGTGACGGTCACACTTGCCGTTGCGGTCAGGGCGCCGTCGCCGATTACGTAGTCGAACGTGCCCGTTCCGCTGGCGCTGGTCGTCGGCGTGAACACGATCTGCCCCGAAGCGTTGATCGAGACCGTTCCGTTCACGGCATTGCCGACAGACAGCAGCGAGGGCGACGTTCCGTCCGGATCGAAGTCGTTCGCCAGCAGGCTTGCCGGAGCGATGACGAGGCTGCTGCCGACATCCACGGTAAAACCGCTGTCATTATTGGCGACCGGTGCATCGTTCACCGGCGTGATTTCGAGCACGAAACTATCGGAGACGCTGGCGGTGCCGTCGCTGGCCGAGACCCTGATCTCCATCGGTCCGTTGAAGTCGGTCGGCGGTGTTCCGGTGAACCGCTGCGTCGCGGTATCGAACGCAAGCCAGGAGGGCAGGGGGCTGCCATCGGCCAGGGTGGCGGAATAGGTCAGTGTGTCTCCGTCCGGATCTACGAAGCTGCCCGCCGGGAGCGTGAAATCGATAGCCGCATCTTCCAGGACACTGCGATCTGCGAGAGGGATGTCCACTGTCGGCACGTTGTTTGCGACATCGATGGTGAGCCTGAAGACGTCCGCGGCGGTGAGGCTTCCGTCGCTCGCGACGACTTCGAGGTCGAGGGAGCCGTCGAAGCCGGCGGGCGGGGTGCCGGTGAAGTGCGACCCGTCGAAGACAAGCCACGAGGGGAGGGGGCTGCCGTCCGCCAGGCGTGCGCTGAGGGTCAGCGTATCGCCGTCGACGTCGGCGAAGCTGCCCGCGGGCAGGGTGACGTCAATCACGCCAGCGGCCGTCCAGGTCACATCCGGAAGCGCGGAGACCAGCACCGGCGCATCGTTCACCGGGTCGATGGTCAGCCGGAAGGTCGAGCTGGCGGACAGCGTGCCGTCCGAGGCGGAGACCACGATATCGAGATGGCCGTGGAAGTCGGCAGGCGGCTGACCCGTGAAGTGCCCATCGGCAAAGGTCAGCCAGGACGGCAGGGGTTCGCCCGAAGCAAGCGCTGCCGACAGGGTGAGCGTGTCGCCGTCGACATCGGTGAATGTGCCGGCGGGAATGGTGAAGTCGACTAGCTGGTCTTCCGGGCTCTGCCGGTCTGCCAGTGCAAGCGTTGCCGCCGGCGCGTCGTTGACGGGCGCGACGGTCAGCACGAAGACGTCACTTGCGCTTGCGCTGCCGTCGGTCGCCTGGACCTCGATCTCGATGGCCCCGTGATAGTCGGTGGGCGGAGTGCCGGTGAAGCGCTCGCCATCGAACGACAGCCAGGAGGGCAGCGGCGATCCGTCGCTGAGCCGGGCGCTGAGCGTGAGCGCATCGCCATCGGCGTCGGTGAAGGTCCCTGCCGGCAGGAGTAGGTCGATCGGGCTGTCCTCGAGCGAAGATGCGTCTGCGAGCGGCTGTGCGACGATTGGCGGGTTGTTACCGGTCACGATCAGGCTGAACAGATCGATCGCATGTGCTCGTCCGTCGCTGGCGGTTACGAGAAGGTCGAGCGTCCCTGTAAAGTCAGCGGGAACCGTTCCGGTCAGATACTGGCCATCGAAGCTGAGCCACGCCGGCAACGCCGTCCCTACCGCGCCATCGACGGACAGGACCAAAACATCGCCATCGACGTCATTGAACATGGTGGCCGGAATGAGAATCGAAACTGCCTGGCCCGGTGCCACTGAGACATCGGGCAGCGGCGTCGTGACTACCGGCGCGTCGTTCCGTGCGGTGATCACGAGATCGAAAGTCGTCGTCGTAGACAGGGTTCCATCGGACGCTTCGATCGTGATCGCGAATGTGCCGTTGAAATTCTCGGGCGGTTGGCCGCTCAGGACGCCATTTGCAAAGGTCAGCCATGAGGGCAGTGGATCACCATTTGCCAGATTCGCCGAGATCGAGAGCGTATCGCCATCGGGGTCAGCAAAGGTCGCTGAGGGGATTGCGATGGAAACGGGGGCATCCTCATCGAAGATCTGCGTCGACAGTCCGATCGCGACAACCGGCGCATCGTTGACGGGGCTGACGGTGACCGTCACGCTGGCCTGGGCCTGTCCGCCATTGCCGTCGGCAACGCTGTAATCGAAGCCGGCATCGCCGTTGAAATTGGCGTCGGGCCTGAAGCGGATATTGCCGTTGAGGTCGATCCACACCTTGCCATGGGCTGCATTTCCGACTCTGAGGGCGAGGGTGTCGCCATCGGCATCGTTTGCCAGGGCCATGAGGTTGGCCCGGGAAATGACAAGCTCGGTGTCCTCCTCGGTCGTGGCGGTCGTTCCTGCTGCCACGGGCGCGCTGTTTGTGGGGGTCAACAGCACGATGCCGCCGCCGGCGCCAGCGAAATGCAGTTCCTCGATGTTGGTGAGAACATCCGTGCCGTCGCGTCCCGCCACCCGATCGGTGACTGTCGTCACGCCATTGACTGTGACGATGTCATAGTCGGACGCGGCACCGCGGTAGGTGGCGACGTCCCGACCCGCGCCGCCATCGATGACGTCGTCGCCCCAGGCGCCGGTGATCGTGTCATTCCCGGCAAGGCCGCGGATCACATCGTCGCCGGCAAAGCCCCGGATCACATCATCAGCGCCTGTCTGGCTGCGATCGAGGATGATTGCTTCGATATCGGTCCAGGTGAAGGTCCTGCCATCGGCGAACTGGAAATTCTCGACACGGGCAGAGCCCGGAAGGAACTGCCCTTTGATCGTGAGAGTGAGGCGATCGAGGCCGGTTACCTCGATCAGCAGGTCATCACCGTCGTGGCCGACGTGAGAGAAGTAGAGATCGGAAAGCGCCACGCCTTCGGCGAAAACAACGGTGTCGGTCCCGCCGGCGTCTCGGATGAGATCCTCACCGAAGCCGCGCCCGAACTGGTAGATGTCATTGCCGGTTCCGCCAGCAAGTATGTCGCTGCCCGCCCCACCGTTGAGAAGCCCGCCGGCCGGGCCGGTCGTGATGGTGTCGTTTCTGGTCGTGGCCTCGCCGGTAACAAGCGTGAGCATCTGTGCTTCGCTGAATTCTTCTCCGTTGGTGAAGGCGAAGGTTTCGACCATCGCCCTCGTCGAGCCGTCTTCTGTGGTTTGCCATTGCCCGACGATACGGAGCTCCTCGCCCGTGTCGCGAATGCGAATGACTAGATCGGATGATGGGCCGGTGCCGCGCAGAACCTCGATTTCCTGCGCGGATTGAATGTCGGTGAACTCGACGGCGCTGGAACTCGCGTTTTCAGGGCGGTCGGAATATAATGTGTCGTTGCCGCTCCCGCGGCCGAACGCGATGGTTACGCCACCACTTAGTGCATGGATCGTGTCGTTGCCGCCCAGGCCGTCGATCGTTTCTCCATTGCCGACGACGAGCACGTCATCGCCAGCGGTCGGGCCAGGACGTTCGGCGAGGAGATCGATAACGGTTCCTGTGCCGCCGCCGTCGCTGTCGGTTCCTTCGTGTCGGGTGATTACCCTGTCCGCGATTTCACTCCATTGCCAGGAGATTTCGGAGAGGGATCCGTCCGGTTCCTCGGTGACAAGGCGAAGCTCGTCGACGGGATGGAAAGGAATGAACGGATCGGCCTGGAGGTCTCCATCGCTATCGAGGCCGACTTCGTCGGGTATACCATCGCCGTCATTGTCTCGGGCTACGATGGCAGCGTTGGCGCCCCAAACCAGGTAGGTTGCATTTCCAGTGTCGGGGTCGAAGATCCGCGATCCGATGTAGAAGCCTTCGGCGTCATACAAATCGTCGCCTGCCTCGATGCGCCAGTCGCTGATGCCGTCGCCATCGAGATCGGGCGCGAGCCAGTCGGGGTTCCCGTCGCCGTCCGTATCGAGCCCGGCGACATCGGAAATGCCATCGCCGTTGGTGTCGATCGCGTTCCAATCGATCGCCCCGGTGCCATCGAGAGGGAGGGGCGTAAATGTCACGAAGTCGGTCGTGTATTGGTCGACTATGTTGTCGCCATCTATGTCCAGGAAAGTGATGTAGGTGATATCGGGCTGGCTGGCCGAAGGGTTCAGTCTGATGTCGAAAATGTTGGGCGTTCCATCGGCATTGTCATCATAGCCGTAGACGTCGATTTCACCGCCGCCGTCCAGGTCGAGTGTCCAGTACGCGTAATGCTCCCAATCGGCTTGCCCGTCGCCGTTGAAATCGGGGTGCAGCCAGTTGGGCAGGCCGTCGCCGTCGCTGTCGAAACCGGAAAAGTCTGTGGTGCCGTCCCCATCGAGATCGATCGTTGCCCAGTCGAGGAGACCATCTCCATCGGCGTCTGGCGTGAGCCATCCGGAACCTGTCGTCTCAAACGCGAACTGGTCTTCGACAATGATGCTCGAGCCGTTGAGTAAGTTGCGAATAACGAGATTGCCGGTGGCGCTGCTGTCGCGGACGAACTCGAAATCGTCGAGGCTCGCACCGCCTTCAAGGACGAGCGTGCTGGGCTGCCAGCCCGATGGGGGTTGCGGAAGTACGCCAACGCTGGCGGACAGGCGGTTGTCTATGAGGCGATCATGTCCACTGTCGGCACCGAAATGTATGGTGGTCCCGCCCCATTCAGCGATGAACAGGTCGTCGGAGAAATCATTGTACCAGACCGTGTCGCCTTGCCACAGCCAATAGGCAGTGTCGTCCGGAAGGCCGATATTGATGATTTCGCCGTCGGTGAAGCTGATTGTTCCGACTTCGCGTGCGTCGACCGTGATGCTGTCGCCTTGGTCGTTGAATGATAGGAGGACGTTGAATGTCCCGTCGTTGAGCCAATTGAAGCTGAAGTCTTCGCGGAGAATGTCCGCACCCAAGACGATATGATAGCTTTCCGAAGGCCCGTCGAGATAGCCGCCGTGTCGAATGATGCGATCGGCTCCGTCGCCCTTGTTGAAGATGAAGATATCTGCGCCGCCGCGTCCCGCGATGACGTCGTCTCCCGGGCCTGCATTGAATGCCTCGTTCGTGGCGAGCGGTGCCCCGACTTCGGCTCCGAGATTCTCGAGGACCCCGTTGAGGTAGTCGGCTCCGTCGGTCGCTACCTGTCCATCGACCAGCGCTCCTGCCCATGACGGGTGGTATATCGTGCCGGTGATGCTGTCATGGACGCGGACCGACGTTTCGCCGTGATTGTCGATCACCAGCTCTTCGCCGCTGCGCGCGCGCAGCACCGTGACGTTCTGGCCGTCACGTTGTTCGAAAAAGACGAGGATGTCAGTCGCAGAGATGCCCGTGAGGACAACGTTGACTCGCGTCTGACCCCAATTGTTGTTGATCATGCGGTCGGTGCCTGTGCCCGTGCTCAAGCTGACGAAGATATCGTCAAACTGGTTGATATAGGTGTCGTTGCCGGCACCCCCGTCAAGAACGGCGCCGTCCTCGCTAATGAAGCTTCCGCTTGGAGCCCCGAAATTCACGAGCACGTCGGCTCCGGAAGTCCGCTCGGCATCAAGTATGGCCTGCTCGACGTCGCGCTGAGTGAGGATCGTCCCATCGGCGAAGATGATCTGGTCGATCCAATGGGCCCCGGATTGGTCGCCGTGGTTATAGCCGTCGCCGAGGGAGTCCTCGGAGTTGTAGATGAACTCGTCGAATGGCGTGCCATCAAGGGTCAACGTTTCGCCCGTGTCGCGTATGGTGATCACTACCGACAGCGGGTCGGAAGCATCGCGGGAAAAGGCGACATCGGCGAGGTTGAGACCGACGAGCGTCAGGGTGTCGGGAGGGCCGTCGTTGCCGAAGTTTCCGTCCTGCTCCTTGATCACATCGTGACCGTATCCACGCCCGAACACGTAGTTGTTTGATCCGAACGTTCCGATCAGGACGTCGTTACCTGCTCCGCCGTCGAGAGTGGTGCGTCCCCACAGCAGGTCGTCGCCGTCCGTCGCGACGGCGATCGAGTCGACGATTTGCTGGATAGTGATCTGGGAGCCGCTGAAGAAGAGGGTTCGATTGCGGAATGTTGCAAGCGGCTCGAACGCGTTTTTGAGGGTAAGCGTATCGGCCTCATCGGCGACTTTGATGATGAGATCCAAGCCCTCGCGAGCGAAGGAAACATGGGAATCGAGCGCGATGCCGGAGAAGGTGATAGTTCCGGCGGTCTTCGAATAGAAGACGTCGTGGCCGAACCCCTGTTCGAGCAGAAGAGCATGATTGCCATTGAGCGAGAAGATATAATCGTCCCCAGCGCCTGGCGTGAATGTGACGGCGGTCGTACCATAGTTGAAAAGGACGTCATTCCCGGCGCCGCCCGTGATTACCCTCCCGCTTGTCAGGTCGATGACATAGCCATCGGCGAAAACGATCTCTTCGACGTCAGTGTGCTCCGTGACAGCGAGGCCGGTGGAAGTGTTGAAGCGATTGGACAGATCGACGCGCAGCGCGGTGCCGCTGAGCCGGAAGCGGATGTTCGATGAGAAGCTGCCTTTGGTTGCGAATTGGAAGTCGGCAAGAGAATACGCACTGTCAATCAGTACGCGGTCGTAGCCGAAGCCAGTGTCTGAAATGTCGACCTTGCCGGATGACACGAGGTAGCTGTCGTTACCGAGACCGCCCTGCATGAAATCGTTGCCGCCATTGCCGACGATGAGATCGGAGTCGGAGCTTCCGGTGAGGTTGTCATTCCCGGCCGTTCCATCGATCCGGCCGTTAACGAGCGTGCCGGCTTGCTGTGCTCTGCGAACCAGCGCGCTCGCGATGCTGACATCGGTGTCGTTCAACTCGAGATATGTGCCGGTGGCGTAGGGATTTCCCTTGAGAATGATCTGGTCGCCGCTCGAGCCGACTTTGATCAGCAATCCGTCCGGCTGAAAAACAAAGTCGAGGTCGGTTTCCTGAATGGCGCCCTCGATCCGGACGCGCGTCGTGCCATTGAGGTCGTCAACGACGAGCTGACCATAGCCAGGCCGGAAAATGTAGGTGTCGTCTCCGACGCCGCCAGCCAGCGTGTCGATGCCGCCCATGCCGTCGAACAGATCGTTTCCGGCGGTCCCTTGGAGGATATCGTTTCCGGTTGTGCCGGTCGTGAGGCCGGCGTGAACGTCGGCGGCACTGATGCGCGTGCCGTCGCTGAACTCGAAATATTCGATGGCCTGGCCGGACGATCCGAATTGACCTGTGATTGAGACCGATGCGTTGGTGCCGGCAATCCCGACGATGAGGTTGGAGCGGTCCGCGCCGGCGCTGGCGAAAGTGACCTCGCTGCGAAGCGCATCGATATGGAGCACGTCTTCCGGTGACGGCTGGCTGCCGGCCTCGAAAATGATGTCGGTCCCGCCGGTTCCGGACAGCTGATAGGTGTCCGCAACGCTGCGACCGATTAGGAACTGATCTAGACCCGCATCTGCGAATGTGTAGGCCGCGCCGGTGTCACCGCGAACGATCTCGTCGTTGAATTCGAGCAGATCGAGAACATCGACGGTGATATCGTCGAAAACAACGGTCTCCGTGCCGGCAAAGAATTTCCCGTTGCGAAAGTCGACATAGGCTTTGACGTTGCTGTCACCTTGGGAAAGGGTGAGTTCGAAGCTCGCAGTCATGGTGCCTGCGACGGCGTCGAAAGTCGATCGCAGAACTTTGGTGGCCGCGCCGGTAAGCCCGTGCTGCCACCCCCGCAGCTCGAGAAGGTCCGAGCCGTCGATGTCGTTGATGGTGATGGCGGAAACGTCGCGAGTTACGATATAGCGGTCGTTGCCTGATCCGCCATTCAGGACTGCATCCCCGCTCGTCGCAATCAAGGTGCGATCGGTCAGGAAGCTTTGCCCCCGGAATGTGGCAACGGTCGAATCGACCGCGAGCCCGCCGCCTGCGGTGGTCGCAAAAAGCGCTTCCGTGAGTTGGCTTGCGGTGAGTCCAATCCCCTGTTGCGACAGGACCGGATCCAACGTGGCAAGGATGGCGGGTCTGGAAGTTTCGAGAGCGCCGGCGTAGCGCAAGAGAGCGGTAGCGACCGAGTGCCAGTAGTTGAGCCTCTCGCTTTCGCCTGTCGGTGCCGAGAGTGTGGCCTGGGCGAGGACGGATTGCAGGCTGGCGCCTGCGTCGGCGGTGTAAAAGGCCGCAGATGCATAGCTCAGTCCCGGCAGCAACGCTTGTCCTAGCGCCGTTTGTCCCAGGAGCTTTGCTGTGAGATCGCCAACAATTCGATTCCACTCGGAAATCAGGATCGTCGCGCCATCGGCGCGGGGATTGGCCCCAATGTTCGACTGATTGTAGTCGCTGCCGCTGATCCTCTCGATGGCGCGGAGCCAGCGAGCGTTGATGTCGGAACCGCGGATGTCGGCTGCGATGGTGTCGGCGCCGGTCCAGCGCAGCAGGATCTGCTCGACCCGCTCACCGATTTCGCCGACCTGATCGAGGGTGAGCGCGGCGAAAGCCCGCACCATTTCTTCGAGGGCAGGATCGCGCGCCATGGCGACGTCGAGGTCGCTGAGTGTGCCGGTGCCGATGAGGAAAGGAAGGTCGTCGAAATCAGCGGGTATCTCAACGTCCGTGACGATTTCGCGTGTGTCGTATTGGTCGATCGAGAGGTAGGCATCATAGATGCTTCGCAGCGAGCCATCGCTGAAGGTGACATTGCTGCGGTAGGTAATCTCGGTGCCGTCGCAGCCGCAATCGAGATCGTCAGATTGCAGGGTCTTGAGACTGATCGAGACGATACCGAGCTCGGCGAGGGTCTTGAGTTCGCCAGTGTCGGTTACGGCATCGCCGTTTGCATCGATCCAGATCCTCAGAGTGGCGAAGTCGGCGTCGAGAGCGCTTATGACACCATCGAGATTACTGTCGAGAAAGGCCAGCTCGGCAAAGCCCTGTGTGCCCCGCCGGACCGTTTCGCCCGCTTCGACTTCGGTGTGCCCCGTGCCGAACATCTCGCTGCCGTTGTCGATCTGTTCGTTGCCATTGAGGTCTCGCACCAGAAAGCCATCGCCGGATAGCGCCCAGGCCACGCGCTCGCGGAACCCGTCATTGTCGAGGTCGAAATAAGCGATGCTGTTGAACAATTCGCGCACGACATTGCGGTCACCATCGAGATCGATGATGAGCGGGTCCTTGTTGCACTCCGCCTGATCCTGGTTCGGTCGCTTGTCTTTGAGGCGAATACCGCCATCGCCATTTGTGAAGCTATCCAGATAGACGGTTCCACCATTATACTCGATTGTGAGGGAGCCGTCCTTCAGAGTGTAGCGGGCACCATCGGCCCCCTCGTAGACCTTTTCGTCGTCATCCCCGCCGCTATCGGTTTCTGGATTGCAGGGGTCGGCTGGCGGGGCCTCCTGTTCGCCGCCGACCAGAAGATGGCTACTTCCTTCTACTCCGTCGACAGGAAGTATGGTGCGAAATGCAGTCGGGCGCGGGCTCCCATCAGCGTAATAAAGAGATGATTGCTTGCTTGCTTTGTCGAGCAGGCGGTCTTCTTTGCCCAGATAGATGGAATCGATGCCGCCCCCCGATGTGATCTCGTCCGCGGCCCCGTCGTCGGAATATACGCCGGAACCATCGCCTCCGTATCCGCCGACGAGCCGGTCGTTGCCAGAGCCGCCTTTGATGATGTCGGCCCCGCCACCGCCCACGAGCGCATTGCCGTTATTGTTGCCGATTATCTCGTCGGCCTGCTCTGTGCCGAAAACCGCATCTGCACCTTTGAGCGTGATTTGTTCGTCACCCCCGCGGATTTGGATATACTGGGCCGAGTCGTTCGATAGGTCGATCTTCAGGGCCTGTCCGAAGTCGCGCGCGAACACTGTATCGCCCACCACACCGGAACTTCCGTGACCTGCCAGGTCGAACGTGACTTTGCCGTCTGCAAAGGCTGAAAAGTCGGTACTGCCATCGAGTACCAGGGCATCGGCAAATGATGTTCCGATGAATTGTTCAACTTCCACTACACTATCGGTTCCAAATTCTCCTTCCTTTTTTAATACATTGACATTTCCGGGCTTGTCTGTATCTTCGTTGGATCCTTGGAGGCGAAAGCGTACAGAGGCACCTAAATCTTCATAGGTGAGAGTATCAACTTGCTTGTCTCCGAATATACTAGCGAACAAGCCAGAATTGTGACCACCATTTATCTGGTCGTTGCCCTTCCCGCCGATGATTCGGTCTTCACCCTCTTCGCCGTGAACGATGTCGTCGCCATCGCCCGCATCGAGCGTATCATTGTCTTCGCCGCCCCAGAGATGATCATTACCGCCTCCACTGCGGAGCGTGTCGCTCCCCCCGAGGCCGAAGAGAAGATCGCGGGAATCGTCGGTCCGTCCAGAGGTGTTGATATTGTTGTCGATGTCGACCGGGAATAAGTCGCCGAAGATGCGCTCTCCACCTACGCGTACAATGTCTATCTCGGCGCCATTGGTCCATGAGGAGCCTAATGGAAAGTACGAGCCCCAATCATTTGCGGCGAGGAAACCACCACTTCCACCAAGCCAGGCGATTCGATAGCTAACTCGTTGGGCATCATTCCCATACCCGAGTTGTTGTGCAATTAGATTTTGGAACGTAACTGCCGGCCCGTCGTAGACACTTTCTACAGATCCAAGTGCACTATTGTATCCGGCCTCCGTCAGATCCGGCGGGTCAAACTGCCCATTAGGAAATTGCGGCGGGTTGTTTAAGTGGATTAATTCATGGGCAAAGAGAAGCTCCGGGCGACCTTGAACTACGCTTCCGTTCTTGCCGAAGAATCGATAATCGCCGATATCATCGAAGTCGATCTGGAGTTCGTTGCCTTGGGCAAACCCGCCCTGTCCCCGACCAGTCAGGCTGATGCTTGAGAACAGGATGACTTGATCACCTTGAGTAAGAGACTCGAGTTTTGCCGCTCCGGCGGGGGTGCCATATATCGTGGATACCCAGTTGATAACCAGAGCGCGCTGAGAGGCGGTGACATATAGACCCGTATCTCTCCAGCCATAGTCGGCTTCGTTGTCAGAAGATTTGAAGACGATTTTGGAAATGACCGTGGCAAGACTCATAACGCCTCCAAATCAGATAGCCGGCGAAGTTCGGTGCACTGCGCTTCTTTCCCGACCGTGCCTTTGCAGGAATAATATTTAGAGCTTCTAGAAACTATTGCTTCGCAGTACAGGGAAGGAAAGATTCCTGTACCTCTTGAGGTGCATAGATATCCATCGATATAATAGTAAGTCAGGTCCGCCATTGGCGGAGAAAAAGAGACCCTAGAGCGATTGTAAAACCTCAGTGTCTCTGCTTGAGGACGAACGAGGGCAAACGCATTGCCGACAAAAGCCCGATGAAATTCGGCGGTGCTAACCCGATCCATGCATCGCTCCGGTTGGTGCTTGCAGATTGTTTCTGATCGGGCATCCATGAACATGGCGTATTTGACGTGGAGGATGCCGGGCAGATAGCGAGGATAGCTTACAAGTCCGCCGATGCCTCCCGCCAGAGCTGTCGGCAAACCTGGCCCGACAAGCAGGAGAAGCGCACCAAGTACGAACCACCTTTTCGACTTGTGTTTCATCGGAGGGCGTGCGCTCGGCAGGATTTGGCGCAAGGTTTTGTGCGTGTCCGGGCCCCCAGTCGGCCCATTCTCATGAGCGGCACAAAATGGTTCCGGAGTCCAATGCTGCGAGTCGGCATAGGAAATGGCATGGCTATAAAGCTGCTGCGCTTTGCTGATTTTATCGCTGATCGCGCGCGCATTCCGCATCCCCTTCTTGGCGGGCAGGATGCCACAGGATTGTAGAGATGCAATAAAAAGTTGACTCGTTAAAAATGACCCTATCTAGAGGAGGAATCTAGATATAAGAATATGAAATAAACATATCGGAAAATATAGGTATATAGTGGAAGTTCGGGAAATAATATCTGCCGATATTGTAGTTAAAAATATTCTCAAAGTGAGGGTATCTCGCGAGAGAACGATATGGTTTGAGGAGGAACTGCTCTGCGCGGGCGAGGGTGCGTCGGTGACTGCACAGTATCTTTCGTCTGAAGGCGGATCGATATGACCGATGGCGCGAGAGGGCTATGCTTGTGGTGCTATAGTTTCGATGGTGAGGACCTGATCTGCGAGATGTGCACGCTCGAAGCAATTGGGGATCATTTGGCCTCGCCTGCGCGAAGTGAAGGGGATACGCCCGGCCGGGGGCTTACGATCGAAAGCCAGCGGGAGATGACACTGGGTGGGGACGCGTCGTTGGCGCGCAGATCGAAAATTTCGCGGCTTTCGATCTGCACTCGGCAGACCGTGAAGGCTTCGCTCGGCGTGCGGCTGTTGTCTGCGAGTAGTGCCGCGTCGGCGACCTGTAGCGCCTGCGATATCGCTTGCTGAGTGCGGGGAAAGCGATGGCGGAGCCTGACTTCGGGTACGTCGTGTCCGTGCTCTGAAACGCGGGTCGCCACGCGGGCGATCGAGAGCTCGACGTTCACCAAGCCGACGAAGATCAGGAAGACGAAATAGCCGGCCTTTTGGAGGTCGCGAATGAGGTCGATTTTGGATTCGACGGTGCCGTCCTCGCGGACCTGCCAGTGAGAGAAGACCGTTTCCATGGCAAACGGGACCTGGGCGTTCATAGCATGGCCGACGAATGCCTGCACGCCCTGCTGGGCGACCCGCATCCAGCCCTCGTCGGTGTCGCGCAGGGTCTGGGCCCAGACGGGAAGGGCGCCGTCACTCGCGGGCTCCGGCAGGATCGACAGCATTATGCGATCGGCGTTCACCAGCGGTATGCGCAACTCATCGGCGAGGCTGCGCCGCCACATTGTCGATTTGCCGGAGCCGTTATGGCCAGCGAGGATGATGGCGAGCGGCTTTTTGCGCGTTTCCTGAGTTTTGCGAACCTCGCGGATCGCTTCGATAGCCGTCGTCAATCGATTGCCTGAAAGGCGCCGTTGACGATGGTTCCTCGCTCGGTCTTGCCATTGAGCTGGCGGATCAGGATGTCGGGATTGTCGCTGTCGGCCGAGAACAGCGGGACGTTCTTTTTGGGCCGCAACACGACGCCGGGGCGCGCGAGGCGCTTGGTAACGCGCTCGAGAGCCTGGGTGCTGAGCTTGACATTGCGCTCGACAAGGGCCCGCGATGGGGCTGGTGCGGTCACCGTCACGTCACCGAAACGCACACGGCGCGACTTCGCCTTGGACGCCTTCGGGTCTATTGCGGCCTTCGTCGCCAATCTTGCCTCCTTGCGCAGTCGGATGCTTTCTCCTTCGTAGATATAACCCATGAGCGAGCAATTCGCTAGGGGATGCGGCCCCCTTATTCGGCTGAACGGATGTTGACCCTGTTAGGCTCTTCCGGCCGGAACGGAGGTTGTGGGTTCCGGCCATGTCGGTGCTGCGGCGGTGATCTGTCTTCCTCAAGCGAAGAAGTCGAGGGGTTTGGGGTGGTCCTGGTTCCAGTGGGCGAGGCCATCGCCGGCGGACTGTGCGCCGAAGGTGACCATGCCCT
>JASGGH010000013.1:0-51366 GCA_047605105.1 Novosphingobium sp.
AACGAGCCTGAACGCTTCAGCCTAAATCCGCACCATCAAATGCCGGGACCAAACAACTAGGTTCTGTCTGCATTTAGAGGATTCCCTTTACAGAGGAGTTCTGATTCAAGGTCGTGGGAGGAGACGATCTTTGAGCAGACGAGCGCTGACAGACGAGCAATGGGGTCGGATCGAGGGCCATCTTCCGGGACGGGAGGGGACGCCGGGCCGGAGCGGCGTTGACAATCGGTTGTTCGTCGACGCGATCCTGTGGATGGCGGGCAATGCGGCGCATTGGCGCGATCTGCCGGAGGTGTTCGGCAAGTGGACCGCGGTCCATGCGCGCTTTCGCCGCTGGTCTCGCAATGGGGTATGGGAAGGTCTCTTCCATGCCATGGCCGATACGCCGGACTTCGAATATGTGCTGATCGACAGCACGATCTCGAAGGTCCATGCCGATGCGACGGGCGCAAAAGGGGGGCTGAAGCTGCCGCCATCGGTCGTTCGCGCGGCGGACTGACGACCAAGCTGCACGTCGCTGTCGATGCGATCGGCCTGCCTGTTTGGTCCCGGCATTTGATGGTGCGGATTTAGAGTCCTCGGTGAGGAGCAACCCCTCCGACTTCAGTCGGATACTGGCTTCAGCCTCTGACTCGGCAGATAGTCTGTAACCTCGGGAAAAGTGAGACCGCCGAAGGCGTGAAGTCTCACTTTTCCCGAGGTTACAGACTATGGGCTATTCGACCGGCTGTCACACGACATTCCACCATCGCTACCATCTCGTCTGGGCGCCCAAGTATCGGTTCAAGGTGCTTCGTGGCGAGGTCCGCTTGCGGGTGCGCGAGATCATCCGGCAGGTCTGCGCCGAGATGGGTGTGACGATCATCAACGGCGCCCTGTCGAGCGACCACGTCCATATGTTCGTCGAAATCCCGCCGCACGTCTCGGTCAGCGACTTCGTCCGGCGCGCCAAGGGCCGGTCGTCGCGCAAGATCCAGCAGGAGTTCGAACACATCCGCGCACGATACTGGGGACAGCGCTTCTGGCAGCGGGGCTACTTCTCAACCACCTCGGGCAACATCACCGACGATATCATCATGCGATATCTCGACCGACATACCCACAAACATGGCTTCAGCCCCGCCCCATGATCCTACCGGCGTCAGCCGGTCAGTCATTCAGTTAACCCTGCGGGCCGCGATAGCCGCCGCCCTGGCCGCCATTGCGGTTGCCGCCGCCGAAGCGCCGCTTCTGGCCGCCCTCGCCGCCGGCGGGACGGCGGTCACCGCCTTCGGCACGCGGCGGTCGCCGGTCGCCGTGCGGCGCGTGGCGACGCTCACCCTGCGGAGCGGGGCGGCGCTCATTGTGGTGATTGGCGCCTTCCGGACGCGCCGGACGCGGCGTCAAGCGTTCGCCGTCGACCCGCTCGTTGCCGAGCGGATTGTAGATCGGCCCCCGCTGCGGCTGCGGGCGGCCACCGCGCTCGTTGCGGGCATGCTGGTCGCGCGACTGGCCGTCACGGCCTTGGCCGCCGCGGCTGACGTTGTTGTTGCGGCGGCCGCCGCCGGGCCGGCCGCGCGCATCGCGGGCCTCGCGGCGCGCGTCCTGCTCGGCCTCGGCCGGCTTGCGGCTCGGCAGCGGCAGGCGGGCGGCTTCCTTCTGGAAGTCCTCCGGCAACGACTGCGGCATCAGCTTCACGCCGGTCAGCTTCTCGATGTCGCGCAGGTAGGGCTTCTCGTCCGGCGCAACGAAGCTGACCGAGACGCCGTCCGCCCCGGCGCGCGCGGTGCGGCCGATGCGGTGGACGTACTGCTCGGGCACGTTGGGAATCTCGAAGTTGAACACGTGGCTCACCCCGGTCACGTCGATGCCGCGCGCGGCGATGTCGGTGGCGACCAGCACCGGGGTCGAGCCGGTGCGGAAGCCGTTCAGCGCCGCGGTGCGCTGCGCCTGGCTCTTGTTGCCGTGGATCGCTGCGGCGTTCACTCCTGCCGTGCTCAGGTGCCGCACCACGCGGTCGGCGCCGTGCTTGGTGCGGGTGAAGACCAGCACGCGGTCGATCGAGCCGTCGGCGAATCCGGCCTTGAGCCGCAGCGTCAGCAGCGCCTGCTTCTCGGCCTGGTTGATGTGGACGACGTACTGCTCGACCCGCTCCGCGGTGGTCGACTGCGGCGCCACCTCGACCCGGACCGGATCATGGATGAACTGCTTGCCCAGATCGGCGATCGCCTTGGGCATGGTCGCCGAGAAGAACAGGCTCTGCCGCTCCTTGGGCAGCAGGTTGGCCACGCGCTTCAGCGGCACGATGAAGCCTAGGTCCATCATCTGGTCGGCCTCGTCGAGCACGAAGATCTCGACATTGCGCAGGGTCAGGGCGCGCTGCTCGATCAGGTCGAGCAGACGGCCTGGCGTGGCGACTAGCACGTCGCAGCCCGGCACCAGCGCACGGGCCTGCTTGCCCACCGGCACGCCGCCGAAGATGCACTGGACCGAGAGGTTGAGGTACTTGGCATAGCCGCGCATGTTCTCGGCGATCTGGGCGGCGAGCTCACGCGTCGGCGAGAGCACCAGCATGCGGCACGAGGCCGGCTGGCGGTGCTTCATGTCGGCGGCGAGGCGATGCAGCGAGGGCAGCGAGAAAGCCGCGGTCTTGCCGGTGCCGGTCTGCGCGATGCCCAGGATGTCGCGGCCCTTGAGCAGCGCGGGGATCGCCTGCTTCTGGATCGGGGTGGGATCGGCATAGCCCTTGGTCTCAAGCGCGCGCAGGAGAGGCTCGGCCAGACCGAGGTCGGAAAAATAGGACATGGAATTCTTTCAAATAGGAAGCGGCGCGCACGGCACGGAATCCGGACGCGAAGCGAGGTGTCGTTCGATGCGACCCTGCGTGAAGAAGGAAGCTTCAGCGATACGGCGACCGTAAGTTCGGGCAGGCCTCTAGCGGGGAACCGCGGGCCTCACGCTGCCGGAACTGCGGCAAGGGAGTTGCCCTCACGCGCCGATCTGCCGCCGCATCTAGGGTGCATTGCAACAAAACGCAAGAAAATTACAATGCGCGGCAATGCGGACCGTCGAATCCCCCTGCACCGGCGTCTGCCGGCTCGATCCCCAGGGAGAGTTCTGCCTCGGCTGCAAGCGCACGCTGGACGAGATCGCCGACTGGTCGATGCTCGGCAATGCCGAGAAGCGCGCGGTGCTCAAGGCGCTGGCGGAGCGGGACGCCCCCGCTTCCCCCTGACCGTCATCCGCAGCGGGAAAGCTCAGTAAAACGCGCCCAGCTTTCCGTGGTCCCACGAGATCGTCCGGAACGGCGTGAAGCGCAGCACCACGCGCTTCGCCACCGAGGCGCGGACCTGCTCGTTGCGGCCTTCGTCCATCGATTCCGCCAGCACTTCGCCCGCCTTCATCAGGTTCATCAGCGCGCGCACCTGCTCGGGCTCGTCGATGATCTCGACATCGGCGAAGAGGATCGCGGCCTTCAACTCGCCGTAGCTGTCGCCGCTCTCGACCAGCAGCGTCGCCCGCGGGTCGCGCTCGACGTTCTTCACCTTCTGGCTCTTGCGGAAGGTGCTCAGGATGATCCGCCCCTCGTCGTCGAGGCCGTAGTTCATCGGCATCGGATGGGGCATGCCGTCCGGACCGATGGTGACCGCGATGATCCGCCGCTGCGAGCCGAGATAGGCGCGCACTTCCGCGGGCGTCATCCGGATGAGCTCGCGGCGCGAGGGCATCAGCCTTCCCCCCAGGCCGAGCAGGCCGGATCGAGCCCGACCAGTTGCCGTCGCAGCGAAGTGCGCGCGAGCCGCTCGATCTCGGCCTTGCGGCGCGCTGCGGCGAGCGGAAGCTGGGGCGCGGGGCGAACGATCTCGGCATCGTAGCCGTCGGCGACGATCACTCCGCAGGCGTGGGGCATGAAGGGCTCGGTCTCCAGGCAGGCCCGGTCGAGCTCGGGCGAGAGGCCCCAGTAGAACCGGTCGCAGTGCTCGAGATAGTCGGGCCACTTGGCATCGCCAAGCAGGTCGGCGCGGGCCACCTTGATCTCGACGATCACGATTCGCCCCTTGGCGTCGACTCCCATCAGGTCGGCGCGGCGATTCGAACGCAGCGGCATTTCCGCCAGGCACCAGATGTCGTTGCGCGCGAAAAGCCGGCAAATTCCCCGCGCCACCGCCCGCGCGGCGCGCGCATCGAATTCAGCGGCAGCGGGACGGGGCGTGACGGCGTCGAGAATCGCGAGGGGCTGTGCCATGGCTGCAGCTTAGGAACATATCAGGAACTTTACAAGCTGGAGGATTACCCGAGCGAAAGCTCGCGCAGGCCTTCGGGCGGCGGCACCAGCGCGAGCAGTGCGACGCGCGCGGCGTGGAACTCTTCCCACAGCGCCCGCGCCGGGGCTGCCGGATCGGCGCCGCGCTGATGGAGCGCCAGCAGCGCGGCGAGGCCCGGCTCCATTACCGCCGTGAGATCGGCCAGGCCCTGTTCGGCCAGGCTCAGCCGCCAGCCGCCCGCGGCGTGGATCGCCGCGGGAAAGTCGTGCACCTCGGCGGGGAGGGGCACCCCGGGCAGGCCCGCCAGCATCGCGACCACATTCGCCGCCTGGTGCAACGCCGACCAGCGCCGCCCCATCGCACCGAGCGGCGGCACGGGTTGCCGGGCGGGCTGCGGACCGGACGGGGACGAGGTGATGGCCATGCCGCGAAGCCTAGCGCGCGGGCGGTTGCCAATTCGCTAAGGGTATTTGACCGGCACGCACGATAGCGCTGGCAAGCCTCGCGAACCTCTGCTAACCGGCCCGCGCGCCAAGCACCCGTAGCTCAGCTGGATAGAGTGACGCCCTCCGAAGGCGTAGGTCGCAGGTTCGAATCCTGCCGGGTGCGCCATTTCGGTTCAAAACCACGAACGCCTAGCACCGCCGCCTCTACGCCAGAGGCGGCGGTGAGGGTGCGCAGCAATTCGGTGCGGGTGCCGAGGATGCGGACCTCGGTTTTGCTGACCACTTCGACGCGCTGGGCGACCACACGCAGATGGTCGCGGGCAAAGCTGCCATCGTCGTTCCGCAGCTTGCGCTTGGCGGCCAGGGCGAACCGACGCAGGCTCTCGGCCGTAATCGCCGGGCCGATCTTCTCGATATGCGCCACGGCCCGCTCGGCATCACCCCTGGTCTGATCGCGGATCACCGTCAGCTCGGCGATGCGATCCTTGAGCGATGAATCGCGCATGTCGATCACACCTTCCTCGATCGCCTCGTAAAGCCGCTTGAGCTTCGTTTCCGCCTCGGTCGCGCGGCGCTCTAATTCGGCGACGTGCTGGCGACGACGATCGACCCATTCATCGCGCCGGTCGATGATCTGATCCATCAAGGCTTCGAGCCGCTTCGGCTCCAGCAGGCGCTGTTCCAGATGTTCGGCAACCGCCGCGTCCAGCTTGTCCATCGGGATCGTAAGGCCGGGACAGCCCTTCGCGCCCTGCCGCGCCTTGGTCGAGCAAGTGTAATAGCGATATTCCCGGCCGACGCTGCTGGTGCCGGTGCGCAGCGTCATCGCGCCGCCGCAGCAGGCGCAGAAGCAGATGCCGGTGAGCAGCGTCGTGCCGCCCACCGCGCGCGGCGGCATTGCCATCGGACTGCGCGCCTTCAACGACCGCTGCACGGCCTCCCATTCGGCCCTGGTGACGATCGGCGGCACTTCCATAACCGCGTGCTCGGCCTGGGGCTTTGGAGTGCGCGTCTTGTGGTCGCGCGTGTTGAAGCGATGCTCGCCGATATAGGTGGTGCGGGTGAGCACTTGATGGACGGCGGCCAGGCCCCAGCGCCCGCCGGTGCGTGTGCGGATGTTGTTGTCGTTGAGCCAGGTTGCGATCCGCTTGAGGCCCATAGCCCCGCTGTTGTCGATCCCGTTGAGCGCCATGCGATAGATCAGTCGCACCGTCTCTGCATGGATTGGGTCGATCTCCAGCTTCTTTTTCAACTTCGCGCCGCGCTGTTCGGACACCACGATGCGATAGCCGATCGGCGCCCGCGCGCCGTTCCAGAAACCCTGCCGTGCGTTTTCGTTCATCGCCCGCAGCGTGTGCTTGGCGTTCTCCTTCGACTGATATTCGTCGAACAGCGTCATGATCTGGCGCATCATCACGCTCATCGGATCGTCGCCCAGGTCTTGCGTGATGGAGACGAGCTTCACCCCGTTCTTCGCCAGCTTGCGGACGTAGAACTCGAATTGGAATTGATCGCGGAAGAAGCGCGAAAAGCTATGGACGACGATCACGTTGAAGGTCGGCGGTTTCTCCATCGCCGCGTCGATCATCGCCTGGAATGAAGGCCGGCGATCATCGGTCGCGGTGTTGCTGGGCTCTACGAACTCGGTGATGACTTCCCACCCTTTGCCGAGGCAGTAACCTTCCATCTGCCGGCGCTGGTCGGGGATCGACAGATCATGTTCCGCCTGGCGCGGGGTCGAGACGCGCAGATAGAGCGCGGCGCGAGCGGTCGCCACGACCGGCGCCTCATCCATTCGCAGTTGCACGGCGGCGCTGGTCATGACGCTTCACTCCTTACTTCATGGCAAGGGACCGAACAGCGCGTCCAATTCCTTGCGTAGATGGCCTTCGATGGCGCGCAATTCGGCGTCACCGATCGGAACTTGCTCGGGCCAGTCGTCCGTGACGACGATCGGGTCGTCATCCTCGACCGCGCGAGCGCGGGTTGGCGGACGTCGGCGCGGTGGCGCCTGCACATAGTCGTGGAGGTCTTCGAGACCTTCCGCCCATCGGCGGGGCGCACGGCGGCGACGTTTGCGAGGTAGAGCCATGCGCCAACGGTGGCTCGCGGCGGCGGGCGGTGCAAATGGCGTGGCGCAGCGTAGCAGAGATACGTGCTCACGGCGGTCCAGGCGTAGTCGCATCTAGCCGGGCCTGCGCCGCCAACTCGCTCGCCGCCGCCAGCAGCGCCGCCCAATCGTCGGGCGGATTGCCCTTGTCGAGCATCTTGCGGAACACCGCATAGGCGTCCGACTTCGATCCGTAGGCGCGCAGCGTGGTTTCGTCGTTCACCCAGGCGAAGACGATGATCTTCGCGCTGGTGCTGTAGCGGAAGAACAAGCGGAACCTGCCGCCGCCGAACTTCGCCCGAAACCAGTGCTTGCGATCGTCCCCAAGCGTGCCGCCCTGGCGATACTCCGGGCGCGTTGGGTCTTGCGGAATGGTCTCGAACACGAGCTGGCGCAGCGCGGCCAGCAGTTTCGCATTGGCCGACTTGCGCCAACCGTGCGGGTCTTTCTGCCGCGAGCGCGCGACGGCCGTCCCCAGCTTCTCGAACTGATCGAGAAACAGGGGATGGGCAAAGAGCTGCCACCCGTTGACGATCATCATCAGAGATCGACATCGCCGTCGATCGCCGCGTCGAGATCAACCTTCACGCCTTCCGTCAGAGCCGCAATGCGCTCGGCGAGCGCGGGGGATAGCGCGGTCAGCGCCTCGGGCCGGCGTTTGATGTCCTCGGCCAGAAACGCCAGGAAGCCGTCGATCGCGGGGTCGTCCTGCTCCGTGTCGGCGCGATGCACCGATACCCCATGCTCATCGACGCGGAAGGCGATCTTCCCCCCGTAATCGACGCCGAGCGCCTGGCGGACGGACTTCGGAATCGTCGTCTGTCCCTTGGCGGTGATGGTGCTGATTTCTTCGAGCAATGCCGACATGACGAAATCTCCTTACCCGACCATAGGTAAGGAAAATACATTACTTTGTCAAGGCCGACGTGGCGAGGCTGTTACCGATAGCTCTTGTGCCGCCGCATCATCCTAGCCAGCACAAAGAGCGCGAGGAACACGATGATGGAGATGATGAGGGGCGCGAGCCGCCCAATCTCTCCGGGCAAGATCTGCGGGAGATAGAATTGGCTCCAGCCTTGAATCGCTACGAGCGCGAAGCCGAGCAAGATGGCCTTGGCGGGATGCAGTGCCGGGAGTGGACGGCGGGCCATGACAGAATCCCTGTGCGGACGCCTAGCTTATGCCAGCCCGAGCGCAGGGTCATCATCAAGATGAGTTGGTGCTGCCGGGCATGAAGGGCCGGCCAGGGCCGGCGTCATTTCCATTCGCCCCGCAAGCGGTGCGATCGTTGCTAAGGACCAGCCCTCGCGCACCGCAAGAAAACTCTCAGACCTTTCGCGGCATAAACGGCCCGCTCCCCGTAAACGGGTCAGCAGCCCATCGTCCGAACGTGAGATGATGACGGTTTCATCGAGGCTGAACTCCTCCAGCACATAGGGCGAATGCGACGTGAATATCGCCTGCGCCGATAGCTTGCGCAACTCATGCACGATCCGCTTCTGCGCGTATGGCGGTATCGCCGTCTCCGCCTCCTCCATCGCGAAGATCACGTTCTGCTTATCCTCGGCGATCTGGGACAGCATCGCCAACACCAGCATATTGATGGTGCCTGTGCCCTGCCGGTAGAAGGGAGCGGCATGGTCCCCGCCGCCTGTCGCGATGAAGGCAGTCACCACCTTGCGCAAATGCTCCCGAGTCAGGCTGGACACCTTTAGCAGGTTGTTGAAGAAGTCACTGGAGTTCTCGGGGCTATGGTGATTCACTTTCCGAGTTCGGGAGGTGAGAGATGCGCGGATCTGACGAACGGACGGGATCGTTGTTTTCCTACGTGGATGTGGAGGCGCGGATCCGAGCTGATCATCCGCTTCGGCAGATCCGGGAGATAGCGAACGCGGCGTTGTCGTCGTTGGACGGCGACTTCGAGAAGCTCTATCCGCCGCGACTTGGGCGCCCTTCGATCCCGCCGGAACGGCTGCTTCGGGCGATGCTGTTGCAGGCGTTCTACGGTATCCGTTCGGAACGCCAGCTGATGGAGCGGATCGAGTTCGATCTTTTGTTCCGCTGGTTTGTCGGCTTGGGTGTCGACGAGGCGGTCTGGGATCATTCGAGCTTCACGACCAACCGCGAACGCCTGCTGTCGGGGGAGATCGCCGCGAAGTTCCTGCGCGCGGTTCTGGCGCAACCGAAGGTGAAGCGGCTGATCTCAAGCGACCACTTCTCGGTGGACGGAACGCTGATCGAGGCCTGGGCGTCGATCAAGAGCTTCCGCCGCAAGGACGGGAACGACGATCCCCCTCAAGGGCCGGGACGCAACGCCGAACGCAGCTTCCACAAAGAGAAGCGCTCCAACGAGACGCATGCCAGCACGACCGATCCCGAGGCCCGGCTCTACAAGAAGGCCGATGGTCAGCCGGCCAGGCTTTGCTATCTCGGGCATGTTCTGATGGAGAACCGCAACGGCCTGGCGGTAGATGGGGGCGTCACGCAGGCCAGCGGCACCGCGGAGCGCGAGGCCGCGCTTGCGATGCTGGATCGGCGCAGAAGCCGTCGCCGTATTACGCTGGGTGCCGACAAAGCCTATGACGTGCGGCAGTTCATCGAGGATTTGCGGGCTCGGTCGGTTACCCCGCACATTGCCATCGACGGGCATCTCTCCAAGACCGGCAAGCCGCGGGCAACCGCTATGGATGGGCGCACTACCCGGCATCCCGGCTATGCGATCAGCCAGTGCTGCCGCAAGCGCATCGAGGAGGTGTTCGGATGGGGCAAGAGTTCGGCTGGCCTCGCCAAGATCAAGCTGCGAGGTAGGGCCAAGGTCGATGCGGTTTTCACCCTCGCCTTGGCTGCCTACAACCTGATCCGTCTGCCCAAACTCCTGGCGATGCCGACATGAGCCTCCAGGGCAAATGGCGCATCACCCAGATGCCAGACTTCGAGGCTGACTATCCCGACATGGTCGAGCTCGCCTATATTCTCTTCGAGGGAGAGGGCGGCGGTGAGTTCGCCTTCGGCTGCTGCACTGGCCATATCTGGGAGGCAAGCAGTACCGAAGCGACCAGTATCGACTTCTCCTGGGATGGAAACGACGAAATGACCGAAGTATGCGGAGACGGTTCCGCCGAGCTCCAACCCGACGGCTCTCTCCATGGCGAAATCTGTTATCGACATGGCGATGACTGGGCCTTCATCACTCGCAAGTGGACTTCTTCAACAGCCTGCTAACTCCTACCGTCACCCCGGGCTTGCCCCGGGGTGACGGAATAGGGTGGTTTGATGTCGGTTAGGACCTACAAGGCTCCAAACCGTTGGAGCCGACATGCAGCACCAGATCTCCGTCATCACCCTCGGCGTCGCGGACCTCGATCGCGCTCGCAAATTCTACACCGAAGGCTTCGGCTGGGTCCCGGTGTTCGACGGCCACGGCATCCTGTTCTTCCAGATGAACGGCCTGGTTTTCGGCATCTGGTCCAAGGAGGCGCTGGCCGCGGATATGAACCGCCCCGCCGCGGCCCCAGGCTCGATCGCGCTTGCCCATAACGTCAGCTCGGCCGAAGAGGTCGATTCCGTCATCGCTCGGCTCGAACAAGCCGGCGCCACGATCCTCCGTCCCGGCGACGCACCGCCCCACGGCGGCTACCGCGGCTATGTGGCCGATCCCGACGGTCATGCCTGGGAAATCGCCTGGAATCCGGCCTGGCCCATTGATTCCGAAGGACACGTGCAATTCTCGGCATGAGCCGCCTCTCGGGGCCTCTTGCCAGCCCCGATTCCGCACAGTAGGGCGGCATCCGATAGTTTAATCTGCCGTTCACAAAAGGACCACTCCATGAGCGACACCGCCGACCGGGTTAAGAAGATCGTTGTCGAACACCTCGGGGTCGAGGCCGACAAGGTCACCGAAGACGCCAGCTTCATCGACGACCTGGGCGCCGACTCGCTCGACATCGTCGAGCTGGTCATGGCCTTCGAGGAAGAGTTCGGCGTGGAGATCCCCGACGACGCCGCCGAGAAGATCAGCACCGTCTCGGACGCGATCAAGTACATCAACGACAACAAGGGCTGATCGGTCGGCGGGATTTTTCCCGCCACCGACTTGTCGCAGGCTTCTGCCGTGCCGACATTGTTCCTGTGAAGTTTCGGCAGGCCCGGCCTTTATGAGGCTGGGCCTGTTGCATTTTCGGCCCTAAAAGGCCCTTCAGCCCGAGAAACTGGGCCGTAGAAGTTTCGGAGAATTGCATGCGTCGTGTCGTCGTAACCGGCCTCGGCCTCGTCACCCCGCTTGGCGCGGACGTGGAGACCGCCTGGAAGAACCTCATCGCCGGCAAGTCCGGCGCGGGGAAGATCACCCGCTTCGACGCCTCCGACCAGAAGTGCCATATCGCCTGCGAGGTCAAGCCGGCCGACCATGAATACGGTTTCGATCCCAACAAGCGCGTCGACCACAAGGTCCAGCGCCAGGTCGACCCCTTCATCGTCTACGGCATCGACGCCGCCGGCCAGGCGATCGAGGATGCCGGCCTGACCGACATGGACGAGGCCACCCGCCTGCGCGCCGGCTGCTCGATCGGCTCGGGCATCGGCGGCCTGCCGGGGATCGAGAGCGAATCGCTGGTCCTGGCCGAGAAGGGCCCGGGTCGGGTCTCGCCGCACTTCGTCCACGGGCGCCTGATCAACCTGATCTCGGGCCAGGTCTCGATCAAGTACGGCCTGATGGGGCCGAACCACGCGGTGGTCACCGCCTGCTCGACCGGCGCCCACTCGATCGGCGACGCCGCGCGGATGATCCGCGACGACGATGCCGACATCATGCTGGCGGGCGGCGCCGAGGGCACGATCTGCCCGATCGGCATCGCCGGCTTTGCCCAGGCCCGCGCTCTCTCGACCGCTTTCAACGATGAGCCCGAAAAGGCCAGCCGCCCCTACGACAAGGACCGCGACGGCTTCGTCATGGGCGAGGGCGCGGGTGTCGTCGTGCTCGAGGAATACGAGCACGCCAAGGCCCGCGGCGCGAAGATCTACGCCGAAGTCGTCGGCTACGGCCTCTCGGGCGATGCCTATCACGTCACCGCGCCGCACCCCGAGGGCTCGGGCGCGTTCCGCTCGATGCAGATGGCGCTCAAGAAGGCCGGGATGACCCCCGCGGACATCGACTACATCAATGCCCACGGCACCTCGACCCCGATGGGCGACGAGCTGGAACTGGGCGCGGTGCGCCGCCTGTTCGGCGATGCGATCGGCGAGGTCTCGATGAGTTCGACCAAGTCGGCGATCGGCCACCTCCTGGGCGGCGCGGGCGCGGTCGAGACGATCTTCTGCATCCTGGCCCTGCGCGACCAGATCGTGCCGCCGACGCTGAACCTCGACAATCCGAGCGACTCTTGCGTGGGGGTCGACCTGGTCCCCTACAAGGCCAAGCAGCGCAAGGTCCGCGCCGCGCTGAACAACTCGTTCGGCTTCGGCGGGACCAATGCCAGCCTGATCGTCAAGACGGTCGACTGATCGAACAAGGCCCGCTCGTGCCGAGCTTGTCGAAGCACTCGGCACGGCGGCGGCGGCCGATCCTTCGACAAGCTCAGGATGAGCGGATGTTGTGTTGGAGGCGGTAATGCGGGCACGGCTGTGGATAGTGGCGATTGCCGTTTTGGCAGCCGGCGCCCTGTTCGTGGCCGGGCCATGGTACTGGTCCGGGCCGCTGCCGCGCGACACTGCCTTCATCGTGCCCGACGGCTCCAGCCTGGCCTCGGTGGCCGAAAAGCTCGAGAAGGAAGGCGCGGTCGGTTCACGCCGGGGCTTCTACTACCGCGCCCGGCTGTTCGGCGGCGGCGCGCCGATCAAGGCCGGCGAATTCATGCTGCCCAAGGGCGCCAGCGCCCGGACGATCCTGGCCACGCTCCAGGGCGACGACATCCTGCGCCGCTTCGTCACCGTGCCCGAGGGCATGCCCTCGATCATGGTCCACGAGCGGCTGATGGCGCAGCCCTATCTCACCGGCGACATTCCCGTCCCAGCGGAAGGTTCGATCCTGCCCGACAGCTACGATTTCCAGCGCGGCGAGAGCCGGGCCGCGGTGGTCGCGCGGATGCAGGCGGCGATGACCAGGGTGGTGAACGAGGCCTGGGCCAAGCGCGCCCCGGGCCTGGTCGTCACCACGCCGCAGCAGGCGGTCATCCTGGCGTCGATCGTCGAGAAGGAGACCGGCAAGCCGAGCGAGCGCCAGATGGTCGCCGGGCTCTATTCCAACCGGTTGCGGCAGGGGATCATGCTCCAGGCCGATCCCACGATCATCTATCCGATCACTAAGGGGAAACCGCTTGGCCGGCGTATCAAGCAGTCTGAGATACAGGCTGTAAATGCTTATAATACCTACTCGATGATCGGTTTGCCTGCCGGGCCGATCACCAATCCGGGCCGCGCCTCGATCGAGGCCGTGCTCAATCCCGCCAAGACCTCGGCACTCTACATGGTTGCCGATGGCACTGGCGGTCACGCTTTTGCCGATACCCTGCAGCAGCACAACGACAACGTCGCCAAGTGGTTTGCCATACGCCGCGCCAAGGGTGAGATGTAGGCGCCGCATATTCGCATCGAGCCAAGGAGACTGCCTATGATCGACCGTCAGATTCCCGATGTCACCCTCAAGACCCGCGTTCGCGACGAGAGCGTTGAGGGGCCGAACCCGTTCCGCTGGCAGGACCTCGATGTCCGCAGCGAGTTCGCTGGCAAGAAGGTGATCGTCTTCTCGCTTCCCGGAGCCTTCACGCCCACTTGCAGCAACGAGCAGTGCCCGAACTTCGAGCGCCTCGCCGACGAGTTCAAGGCGCTCGGGGTGGACGGAGTCTACTGCGTCTCGGTCAACGATGCCTTCGTGATGTTCCAGTGGGGCAAGAACCTCGGCCTCTCGAAGATCCGCCTGCTGCCCGACGGCTCGGGCAACTTCACCCGCCGCATGGGCATGCTGATCAACAAGGACCATCTCGGCTTCGGCCAGCGTTCCTGGCGCTATGCGATGGTCGTGGACGACAACGTCATCACCCATTGGTTCGAGGAACCGGGGATCAACGATGTCGGCGCCGACAGCGATCCCTACGGTGAGACTGCGCCCGAGCACATCCTGAAGGTGCTCAAGGCCGAGAAGGCCGCGGTGACCTGAGCGGCCGTCCGATCTTGGGGAAAGGTGGTAGCGGAGGAGGGACTCGAACCCCCGACACGCGGATTATGATTCCGCTGCTCTAACCGGCTGAGCTACTCCGCCACACGCGTCTCTGCGGTGCAGGCGACGCCCTTAAGGCGCGGCCAAGGCGCGGTCAACCACCGGCTCGTGCAATATTTGCGCTCAGCCCAGCCGCTCGCCGCTGACCTTGGCCGAGCCCATGATCCCCAGCTTGCACTTGCCGCTGAGTTGATCTCCCTCGATCGTGATGTCGTATTTCAGCGTCATCGAGATCGGCTGGGTGATCTTCATTTCCCACTTCAGCCGATTGCCCTCGGCCGTGCCGGTGAATTCCTGGGTGCCCTCGGGCGCGGCGAGGCTGCCGGTCAGCTTGCCGCCGTCGGTATGGAAGGTTGCGGTCATCTCCTGCTGCGGCCCCATCGGCGGCTTCATCGTGACGTGCCATTGGCCGTCCACGCTGGCCGGGCCCGCCGAGACCGCCGCTTCCGCAATTCCGGCGAGGGCCGCGCTGGTGCCGGGCGTTTCGGGCTCGGGCTCTGCGGGTGTGCTCGGCGCTTCGGGCGGCCTCGGCGCGGCGGCCACCCCGTCGATCACGTCGAGCAGCCGCGAGGGCGTCAGCGGCAGGGTCAGCGGCACCTCGCCGAACGGAGCGAGGGCATCGGCGATCGCGTTGAACAGCGTCGGCGGGCCGATGATCGCGCCGCCTTCGCCGACCCCGCGGAAGCCGCCTTCGCTTTTCGACGGGGTATTGGCGTGGACATATTCGAAGTCGGGCACGTCGGAGATCGCGGGCAGGAGGTAGTCCTTGAAGGTCGCCGTGGTCGGGTTGCCGCGGGCGTCGTAGTGGAAGTCCTCGAGCAGGACCATGCCGATCGCCTGGGCGAGGCCGCCGGCGATCTGGCCTTCGACCACCGCCGGGTTGATCACGGTCCCGCAGTCCTCGCTGGAGATCCACCGCAGGATCTTCACGAAGCCGGTCTCGGCATCGACCTCGACCGTGCAGAGGTTGGCGGCGCTGGCGAAGGTCACCGGCGGGGGATCGTAGCGGTACTGCGCCTCCAGCCCGGTGCTCAGGTCGTGCGGCAGGCGCATCGGCTCGCCGTAGGCGATCGCCGCGATCTCGGCGAGGCTGCGGGTCATCTCTTCGGCGCCGGCGACGCGGACCATGCCCTGTTCGATCCGCACGTCGTCGGGATTGGCGTTGAGCAGGTGCCCGGCGACGCGCCTGATCTTGTCCTTGAGCAGCAGCGCGGCCTTGATCGAGGCGCCGCCGCCGATCACCCCCTGGCGGCTTCCCGCCGCGCCCGGACCGTAGCCGCCGCGCGAGCTGTCGCCCTCGAACACGGTGACGTCCTCGTAAGGCACGCCGAGCTGGTCGGCGATGACCTGGGCCATGGTCGTGGCGGTGCCGTGGCCCTGGCTGTGGGTGCCCATCTGGGCGGAGACCTTGCCGTTGGGCTCGACCCGGACATTGGCGGTCTCGCCGGTCATCGCGGTCATCGATCCGGCGCTGCCGGTAGGCTCGACATAGGTGGCGAAACCGACGCCGATGTAGCGGCCTTGTGCCCGCGCCGCGGCCTGCTCCTTGCGGAAGGCGGCAAGGTCGAAGTTCTCCAGCAGCTTTTCCAGGCATTCGGCGGGGGTGATGTCCTCCAGCACCATACCGAAGGGAGTGGTGACGGGCTGATCGGCCGCGGTGAGCAGGTTGCGGCGGCGGATCTCGATGGGGTCGATCCCGATCTGCCGCGCGGCCACGTCCAGCATGGTCTCCCGCGCCAGGCTCTCCATGGCCCAGGGCCCGCGATAGGCGCAGAGGCCCATGGTGTTGGAGTACCAGCCGCGGGTGCAGAACTCGTAGTGCGGCATCTTGTAGGCCGCCCACATGAAGATGTGCACCGCGACATTGGCGTCGGCGCCCTGGGGATAGGCGCCGTTGTTGCTGTGATAGTCGCCGTGGGCGGCGAGGAGCTTGCCCTCGGCGTCGAAGGCGATTCTCAGGGTGAGCTCCTGCTCGCGGGCGTTGCACGAGGCGGTGAGCGCTTCGAGCCGGTCCTCGATCCACTTCAGCGGCCGGCGCAGGAGCATCGAGGCGACGACGACCGCCATCTCCTCGCGGAACGGCGTGTTCTTGAGGCCGAAGGAGCCGCCGACATCCTTGGCGACGACCCGGACGCTGAGGTTCGGCCGGTCGAGCGCCTGGGTCAGATAGCGCGCCACGGCGCTGGGGCTCTGGCAGGTGATGTAGACCGTCAGCTCCTCGTCGCCGATCGGGTGGCAGAGCACGCCGCGGGTCTCCATCGGCGCCTGGCTGATCCGCTGGTGGACCACCGTGCGGGTGACCTGGTGCGGGGCGCCTGCGATCTTGGCGGCGAGGTCCTCGTCGATCTCCTCCTCGCCCATCAGCGCCGAGACGTTGCTCTCGGCATCGGGGTGGACCTTGGGACCGCGCATCGCATCGGCGAGGGTGACGACCGGGTCCTGCTCCTCGTACTCGATCGCGACCAGGCTGGCGGCGTCCTCGGCGAGGTAGCGGTCCTGGGCCACGACCAGCACCACCGGATCGCCGACATGGGCGACGCGGTCGCGGGCGAGCAGGGGCGTGTCGACCTCCATCGGCACCAGGAAGAAGCTGAGCAGGGTGACCGGGATGCGGTCGAGATCGGCCGCGGTGAGGACCGCGACCACCCCGGGCATGTCCTTGGCGATCGAAATGTCGACCGAGAGGATCTTACCGCGGGCGATCGGACTGCGGGCGAAAGCGCAGTGGAGCGTGCCGGGGACGGTCACGTCGTCGACGAAGGTCCCGCGCCCGGTCAGCAGGCGGCCGTCTTCCTTGCGCGGCATCCGCTCGCCGATGTAGCGGGCGGCGCCGAGACCCTTGGGCGGCTGCGCGTTCATGCTGTGACCTCGGCGCTCTTGCCGGCGAGCTGGCGGATCGCCCGGCGGATGCCCTGGTAGCCGGTGCAGCGGCAGATATGGCCCGACATCGCGGCGAGGAGCTGTTCCTCCTCAGGGCGCCCGTCCTCGGGCATCAGCGCGGCCATGGTCATCAGCACGCCGGGGGTGCAGAAGCCGCATTGCAGGCCGAAGCAGTCGCGCATCGCCTGCTGGACGGGGTGAAAGGTCCCGTCGGCCTTGGCCAGGCCCTCGACCGTGGTGATCTCGGCGCCGTCGGCCTGGACCGCGAGCATCAGGCAGGAGCGCACCGCCGCGCCGTCCACGATCACCGTACAGGCCCCGCAGACCCCATGCTCGCAGCCGAGATGGACCCCGGTGCAGCCCGCGGTGGTGCGCAGGAAGTCTCCGAGCGACAGCCGTGCTTCGACCGTGGCCGCAACCGTGGCGCCGTTGACGGCCACCTCGATCTTGTGCTCGCTCATGCGGCTCGCCTTGCGTTCAGGACTTCGCTCAGGGTGCGCGAAAAGATGCGCTTGCCGACCCGGCGGCGGTAGTCGGCAGTGGCATGGTGGTCGGTGAAGGGATCGGTTTCGCCAACCGCGAGGTCGGCGATTCCGGCGGGGTCGATCGCGTCGATCGCCTGGCCCAGCAGAGCTTGCTCGGCCTGCCGCGCCTTGATCGGCGTCGGCCCCATGCCGAACCAGGCGAGGCCGGCCCGGGCGACCTTGCCGCCCTCCAGGTGAAGCGCGCCGACCAGGCCGACCAGCGCGAAGTCGCCCGGCCGCTGCGCCACCTCACGGAACACCGTGAGCGTGCCTGCGGGCCATTGCGGGAAATGGATCGCGGTGAGCAGCTCGTCGGGCTCGAGCGTGGTCATGTAGGGGCCGAGGTAGAAGTCCTCGGCCTTGATCCGCCGCTCGCCGCGGAGCGAATGGACCTCCAGTTCCGCGCCCAGCGCGACCGCCGTGGCGGGCAGTTCCGCGGCCGGCTCGCCCAGCGCGATCGAGCCGCCGATCGTGCCGCGGTTGCGGGTCTGATGGTGGCCGATGTGCCGGGCGGCCTCGACCAGCACCGGCTGCTGCTGCGCGAGCCCGGCGTCGGTCAGCAGCGCCGCCTGCCGCGTCGCCGCGCCGATGCGGGTGCCGCCCGCGCTGTGGGTGATCCCGGTCATGCCCGTGGTCTTGGTGATGTCGACGAGGATGAAGGGCTGGCTCATCCGCAGGTTGAGCAGCGGCATCAGCGTCTGCCCGCCGGCGATCACCTGCGCGCCGCCGCCGGCTTCGGCCAGAGCCTCCAGCGCGCCGGGAATCGTCGGCGGGGCGGCGTAGTCGAACGGCGCGGGCTTCATCGCCCGCCTCCGCCGCGCTTGCCCGCCTCGTAGCCCGCGGCCGCGGCCACGATCAGCAGGATCGCGACGAGCACCAGCCACACATGTGCGGTCTGGTTGATCCCGATGTAGTATCCCGTAACGAGCGCCAGGACGACCAGCGCGATCCAGGCCCAGGGTGCGCCCTGGCGAGGAGCCGGGGCGATCGGGGCAGTCATGGCGTCGGCGGCGGGAGCGGCCGGGGCGGCGCTCTTTACCAGGGGCGGCTCGGCCGCAACGCCTCCGACGACCTCGCCGAACTTCTGGAAGAACTTGCCGGCGAACTGCTTGGCCGTGGCATCGATGATCGGCCCGCCGAGCTGGGCCAGCCGCCCGCCGACCTCGGCATCGACCTGGTAGCTCAGCACGGTCTCGCCGCTCGCCGCGGCGAGGCGCACCTTGGCGCCGCCCTTGGCCGAGCCTACCGTGCCGCCCTGGCCCTGGCCGGTGATCGTGTAGCTCTCGGGCGGGTTCAGTTCCGACAGCGTTACCGCCCCGTCGAACTTCGCGCCGATCGGGCCGATCTTGATCTCGACCGTCGCCTTCATTCGGTCGTCGGCTTCCTTGACCAGCGACTGGCAGCCGGGGATGCACTGGCGCAGGACCTCGGGATCGTTGAGCGCCGCCCAGACCTTCTCGCGCGGCGCGGCGATCCGCTGCTCTCCGGTCATCCTCATGTTTGGCCTGCCTCCCGGATGCGATCTAGTGTGTATCGTAGATCGACCTAGCCGATCCCGCGCCAAGATGCACTAGGAAGTAAGCAATCCCATCAGAAATTCGTCAGGCGCGCCTCGTCGGCCTTGAGCTTCAGAGCTTCGTCGAGCACCAGCCAGCGGCCTTGGACCATGCGGTCGATCTCCTGGTCGAACTTCCGCAGATAACTGGCCTTGGTGCCGTAGAGCTGGCGCAGCTTGTCGGTGGGGAAGGGCTCTTCCAGGCCGATCAGGCGGCGGAAGGGGTTGTCGCCGGGGCCGGTCGGCGCGGCGGCGATGTAGCGTACCGTGGCCACGTCGACCCACGGCGAGCGGACCCCGCCCTTGGCGTTGCCCAGCGCGTCGCGGACGATCTCGCCGTTCGCCACTTCGATCAGCGGAGCCTTCGGCGGCGGGGTGCCATTCATCAGCCAGTCGACGAAGTTCTGGGCGATGGGGCGCATCAACTCGGCCGCCGGGAACTGGCTGAGATGCTCGCCGGGCTTGAAGCCGTTGGCGAGCGTCGAGAAGACCTGGAGCGGATCGGTGACGCCGCGGGTGCCGACGTGCGACATGCCGGTGATCTGGTAGTGGCGGTAGCGGTCCGGCCCGTCGCTGTCGGCCTTGTAGCCGATCGTCCGCTTGGACAGCAGGTTGTTCATGAGATCGCCTTCGGTGCAGGGATGGACGACCACCGCGTCGATCGCGGGCAGGGGCGTGGCGGTGAAGGCCATCATCGGCAGGTAGGCGTCGTAGATCGACTTGCCGTTGGCGAGCTTGGCCGAGGTGTGCGACTGCTCGATGTAGCGCAGCGTCGTGCCGCCGGTCTGCGAGGCGCCGCCCATCGCAAGCTTGGTCACCCGCATGCCGCGGAATGGGCCGTTCCGGAGGTTGGCTTTCAGCAGGCGGCCGACCTGGGTCATGATGTCCTGCGAGATCTTGTCCTGCGGGCCGCTGGCCATCTGCATCGTGCCCTGTTGCTGCGGGGCGGTACTGGCGGTCGGCATGACTAGGCTCGCATAGCGCTTGGGGTTGGACTTCACCACGAACTGCTGGAAGGCGATGAGCTGCGAAGCTACGCCGACCCAGCCGTGGCCGCCGGCCATCCAGGTCTTCTTCTGGCCCCACATCGGGATCGCCCCCTGGGCGTGGATCGTCTCGACCGCGACGAGGCCGGAGAACTTGCGTGGGTCCTTGGGTTTCCGCACCAGCATCGAGGTGATGTAGGGCTGGCCGCCCACCTCGCCCGAGACGAAGTATTCCTCCTCGATGTAGCCGTAAGGGATCAGGTCGGGGATCGGCAGGCCGGGACCGGCGACCGGCTGCTCGTTGGCGCCGCGATAGGGCTGGTCGTCCGGGCCGGTGGGGATCGGGCCTTGCAGGCGCGCTACCGGCAGTGCCGCGGGGGCGGCCGCCAGGACAGGTGCGGGCACCAGGGCGATGGCGGTCGAACAGGTCGCCGCCTGGATGAACTCGCGGCGCTTGATGCCCTTGGTCATGGTCCTCTCCCTTCGTTCAATTCGTGAACGGTAGGCGATCGACGGGCGTTGCCGCAACAGTCGTCCTGTCGCGGAATGTCGCAGGATCAGGCGGGGAGTCGGTTGAACGGCACGCCCCAGCAGGTCCATCGCGAGTTCGGACAGCTTCTGCCGGCTGTGCAATCCCCTTGCCGCTTGATTGTGCTCCGGCCCCGGTCGATGGAGCAGCCGCGCCGATCATGGCAAGCGCCGCAAGCTTGGGGAACCCTGCAGAATGTCCGAAGACCGCGTCCTCGTCCTCGAAGGGGTGCACAACTTCCGCGATTTCGGCGGCTATGGCGTAGCCGGCGGCGGGCGGGTCAAGCGCGGCAAGCTGTGGCGCTCGGGCCAGCATTTCGGCGCCACCCAGGCCGATCTGGCGCGGATTTCGGCGCTCGGCCTGACCGCGATCTACGACCTGCGGACCGACCAGGAGCGCTCCCTGCATCCCTGCCGCCGGCCAGCCGAATTCGCCGGAACGATCCATCACGCGGCCAGCCCGCCGCCGCGCGGCTCCAGCCACCAGGCCCCGCATATCGCCGGGGCGGAGCGCAAGCGCGATGCCGCCTCGACCCGCGCGGGGCTGGTCCGAACCTACGGCGCAATCGCCTTCCGGCCCGAGTTGCTGGCGATCGTCGGGCGGATGCTGGCCGATCTGGCGAACGGCGAGGAAGCGGTGCTGGTCAACTGCATGGCGGGCAAGGACCGCACCGGCATCGCCGTCGCCGCGGCCCAGCTCGCGTTGGGCGTCCACCGCGACGACGTGATCGCCGACTATCTGCTGACGAACACCGCCGGCGATGCCGAGGCGCGGATCCAGGCCGGCATCGAGACGATTCGGGCGGTCACCGGCACGGTCGACGAGGAGGTCGCCCGCGTGCTGATGGGGGTCGAGGCCGAATACCTCGAGGCGGCCTTCGCCGCGATGGCCGAGCGCAGCGGATCGATCGACGATTATCTGGCCAAGGAACTCGGCGCCGATGCGGCGATGCGCGAACGACTGCGGGAGCGGTTGGTGGAGAGTTGAGCCTGACCTGAGCTTCCACCCCGACAATCTTTCCCAAACCAGACCTGACCCTCAACCAGACCTAACCCCCAGAACCGTCCGTCCTGAGCTTGTCGAAGGACCGCTTTTTTCTTCTAGCGCAGCGTTTACCGCAAAGAAGAACGGTCCTTCGACAAGCTCAGGACGGACGGTTCTGGGGTGGCGTCGGTTTTGGGTGTTAGGTCGGGTTTGGGGGTGACTGGGCTTTTGGGGCAGCGTGGGCTTACAGAAACGCCTTCAGGTCCCCCATGAACCGCTCGAACTGGTCGTGGTGAAGCCAGTGCCCGGCGTTCTCGTATTCGATCACCCGCGCGGTGTTGAAGTGCCCGAGCCGCCCGTCGCGCTCGGGGTTGGAAGCGAAGCTGTCCCGGCCGTAGAACAGCAGCATCGGGCAGGTGATCGCGCCCCATAACCCGTGGATCTCGGCCATCGGCGTATAGTCGACGGGCCAGACGTTGAGGTAGTTGTCGAACTTCCAGGACCAGGTGCCGTCCTCGTTCCGGGCCACCCCGTTGATGGTGAGGTGCCGCGCCTGGTCGTCGGTGAGATAGGTGTTCTCGGCCTTCATCCGCTCGTAGGCGGCCTTCAGCGTGGGATAGCGCTTGGGCACCCGTCCGGCCGCGCCGCGCTTGTTGTCGATCCACTCGCGCATCCGGCCCGCGTAACCCGCCTGGTCGCGCTCGGCGAGGACTTCGGGCGCGGGGCCGAGCCCCTCGATATTGGCGAGCTTGCGCACGCGGTCGGGATAGAGCCCGGTGAACCGCGTCGCGATGTTGCCGCCCAGCGAATGGGCGCAGATCGTCACCTCGCGATAGCCCAGCGTGTGGATCAACTGGGCGAAGTCGTAGACATAGGCGTTCATCGAATAGTCGCCGTCGGGCGACCAGGCCGAATCGCCGTGGCCGCGCAGGTCGGCGGCGATCACGTGCCAGTCGTGCCGCAGCTCCTGCGCCACCCAGTCCCACGAGCGGCAATGGTCGCGCCCGCCGTGCTGGAGGATCAGCGGCGGCGCCTCGGGATTGCCCCAGTCGACGTAGTGGAGCTTCAGCCGCTGCGACATGAAGCTGTTCGAGGTGGGTCCTGAGGGCAGGGTGGTTTGGGCCATCCCCGTGATTTGCGCGCGCTGTGGACGCGCGTCAATCGCGGGCGCCGGGGGACTCGATTTCCGCCGCGGTCCTACCTATCTGCAGAGCCACACTCGGAGGGCTTACATGACGACGCACACCACCCGCATGCTGATCATCGGTTCCGGGCCCGCGGGGCTTTCGGCGGCGATCTACGGGGCGCGCGCCGGGCTCGAGCCGATCGTGGTCCAGGGCCTCCAGCCCGGCGGCCAGTTGACCATCACCACCGATGTCGAGAACTATCCCGGCTTCCGCGAGGTGATCCAGGGCCCCTGGCTGATGCAGGAGATGGAGGCCCAGGCCGTCCATGTCGGCACGCGGATGCTGTGGGACACGATCGTCTCGGTCGACACCCGAAGCTGGCCGTTCCGCGCGGTCGGCGATTCGGGCGACATCTACGAAGGCGAGACCCTGGTGATCGCCACCGGCGCCCAGGCCAAGTGGCTCGGCGTGCCGGGCGAGCAGGAGCTGGGCGGCAAGGGCGTCTCGGCCTGCGCGACCTGCGACGGGTTCTTCTACCGCGGCAAGAAGGTCGCGGTGATCGGCGGCGGCAACACCGCGGTCGAGGAAGCGCTCTACCTCACCAACCACAGCCAGGACGTGACCCTGATCCACCGCCGCGATTCGCTGCGCGCGGAGAAGATCCTCCAGGACCGGCTCTTCGCGCACCCGAACATCACCGTGGTGTGGAACAAGGCGGTCGACCGCTTCCTGGGCGATCCGCTGGCCGGCGGGCTGACCGGCCTGGCCCTGACCGACACCGTTACCGGCGAGAAGTCCGAGCTGCCCACCGAAGGCGCCTTCGTGGCGATCGGCCACGCCCCGGCGACCGAGCTGTTCAGGAACCAGCTCGCGCTCGACGACAGCGGCTATATCCTGGTCGAGCCGGGCACGCCCAAGACAGCGATCCCCGGCGTCTTCGCCTGCGGCGACGTCATGGACCACGTCTACCGCCAGGCGGTGACCGCGGCGGGCACGGGCTGCATGGCCGCGCTCGACGCCGAGCGCTTCCTGGCGGCGCGGGAGTTCGCCGAGGCGCAGGCGGTGATTGCGGCGGCTTCGTAGTTTCTTCCCCCTTGATGGGGGAAGGATGCGGAGACTTAGGTGCGAAGCGCCTTAGTCGTAGCTGGATGGGGAAACGCGGTGCGGGCGGAGAGATCACCCCCCACCCAGCCTGCGCTAGTTCGCTGCGCTCTCAAGCTTCGGCATCCCTCCCCCATCGAGGGGGAGGAGAGGAGTGATCAACCCCGCAGCACGTCCAGCACTTGCGCCTCCAGCCACTCCCTCGCCCCTGGCTCGACATAGCTGTGTGAGGCCTCCGCGCAGCGGCGGATGCGCTTGTCCGCCTTGTCCCAAGCGCCGAGGAAGGCCACTGCCGTGCGGTCGCGCTCGGCGATCAGGATCGTAACCGGCCCGGCGAACCCGGCGATGCCCGCCGCCATGTCCTGCGCCAGCGAGGTCGGCGCGGGGGCGGGGCGCAGCGCGGCGAGCAGGCTGCGGACCAGCTTGCCGATGGGGATCTGTCCGGTCAGCAGCCGCTTGAGCGCCTCGGGGCTGGCCAGGCGGCGCTTGTAGTGATCGCGCAGGACCTCGGCCGAGGGCTCGTCCTCGGCGCCCTCGATGGTCCAGGGATTGGACAGGATCAGCCCGTCGCAACCCGCGCCGTGGGCGAGCATCAGGCTGCTCGCCGCATCGCAGTTGCCCAGCGCGACGACCCGCGTGACTTGCGGCGCCTCGGCGCGGAAGGCGGCGAGGGCGGCCGCAATGTCCGGGCCGCTGGTCTTGAACTCGCCGTTCGGCCCGTCGCTGTCGCCGACGCCGCGGCGGTCGTAGCGGAACACCGGGAAGCCCTGCGCGGCGATGGCGGCGGCGAACTGCGCTTGCCCGGCCCAGGCGCCGGAGCGCAGTTCGTTGCCGCCGGAGACGAGCAGCAGGCCGGTTACGCCTTCGGCCTCGTCGAGGGTGCCGACCAGGGTCGATCCTTCGCAGGAAAAGGTCAGGTGCCGCCGGGTCATCCCTCGATCCCCACGGCGACGATCGCGGCGAGGGCATCGGCCTGGGCGCGGTCCTCGCCGGGCTCGGCGCGCAGCCACAGCCCGCTGCCGCCGATCAGGTCCTGAAGCACTTCGCTCGGGCCTTCCGCGGGCACGGCGGTCTGGAGTTCGGCGAGCAGGCCCGGCCCCATGCGATAGCCGACCAGTTCCAGCCCCTCGCGGCCGCCGCTCTCCAGCAGGCTCTCCTGCGTTTCCGCCAGTCCGGCCTCGCGCGACACCACGATCCGCGCGCGGAGCATCTGCCGCAGCAGGTTCGCGCCCTTGACCGGGCCGTAGCTCCAGCCGGGCAGGTCGGGCTGGAGCAGCGTGCCGCCGCGGATGCCGAGCGCGTGGGTCGCGCCGAAATGCGCGGCCGCCGCGGCCATCGCCGCGCGCCAGGTCGCGACGGTCTGCGCTTCCAGCGGTTGCAGGCTTTCGTTGCAGCCGGGCAGGTCGGGCAGGAAGCAGTCGATCCCCGCGGCGTCGAGCCGGCGCATGACCTCGACGGTCAGCCGGCGCATGCGATTGGCTTCCTCGAATAGCGCGGGAACGATCAGCAGGCGGTGCGACCGTCCTCGGTCGAAAGCGAGGGTGTATTCGGCATCCCCGCCGGGGCAGGGATAGGACGAAATCACGCTTCGGCGCGTTTCGCTTCGGCGAAGGCGAGCAGCGAGCCGTAGCTTTCAAGCAGTTCGCCGTCGATCTCGTCGTCGTCGATGACGATGTCGAGGCGGTCCTCCATCTCGGTCAGCAGGCCGGCGACGGCCATCGAATCGAGTTCGGGCAGGTCGCCGAACAGGCCGGTGTCCTCGGTGAAGCTATCCGCCTGGCCGGGCTTGAGGCCCAGCACATCGGTCAGGATCTTGCGGAGCAACTGGTCGGTGGTCTGGCTCATCGGGTCCCCGTTTTTCGCGCCCTTAGCCACGGCCTGCCGCCACGGCAAGTCGCCGTAGCCCTGCCTTCGCCCAAGTCTTGCTGATTCGAACCCAGTTTCCGGGGCGCAAGGGGCGCAGCAGTTCGATCCGGTAGCGGGTGCGGACCTCTTCCATCCAGTCGCGCTTGTAGCCGTCGTTGCCGGTGCCGAAGTCGACGAGGCTCACCTTGTCGCGGTCGATCACCCGTTCGAACAGCGCGGCGCTGAGGGTGGTGCCGGGGGAGAGCGGCTTGGCCTCCTCGACGTGCGCCAGCTTGTGGATGAAGGCGGTGCCGGCCTCGACGGTCCAGAACTGCGCGGCGACGGGCTGGCCCTCGGCCAGGGCCAGGGCGAAGCGCAGGCGGCCGGCCTGGCCCTCTTCGCGGGCGAAGCGGCGCAGGAAGGCGGGGGAGCCTTCCTCGGGCTTCCAGCTCTGGGCGTAGATCGCCTCGTAGGCATCCCAGGCCGCTTCGTCGAACGTGTCGAACAGCCGGACCTCGACCTTTTTTGCCTTGCGTTTCAGCGTGGTGCGCACCTGTCCGGGGCGGCCTTCGAGGTATTCGGCATAGGAGCGGCCGTTCACCCGCAGGACGTGGTTCACGTCGCATGGCGTCATGGTCGCGAACCAGCCGGCGGCGCGAAAGGCTTCGGCGAGCGCCGCGGCGTCATGCTCGGCGACCTTGGTCAGGACGATGCGGCCGGTGCGCTCGCCGATGTCGCGGGCGATCGTGCTTAACAGGGCGATGGCGTCGGCCCCCGTGCTGACGATCGGGGCCACGCGGAAGGAATACCAGTTGGCGAGCTCGTGCAGCGCGCCGTCTTCCTGACGGAGCGGCAGGATAGCTACATCATCGCCTTCATATGCGACCGCAAGCAGCGGATTTACCTGGCATTCCTCGGCCAGGCCACGCCACCAGGCCAGGCGGTCGAACGGCGCAGCAGCATGCGGCGCGTCGAGCAGCGGCGCCAAAACGGGGTCGTCTTGCACTTCGTTAAGATCGCCGTGATATTCGACCGTCATTGGACGAAACTAACCCCTTGGATACCGTGACCGCTCAGCCTCAAGCCTTGCCGCTCGATCATCTCGCCGGGCGCGGAAGCGATGACGCCCCGGCGCTCGTGCTGCGTGGGGAGGTGCTTAGCTACAAGGGCTTAAGATCGCGTGTCTCCCGCCTGGCGGCCTGGCTGCGCTCGCGGGTGGGCGAGGACGGCGTGCGGGTCGCGACCTGGGCGGCCAAGGGCGAGCTGACCTGCCTGATGCCGCTGGCGGCGGCGCGCGCGGGGCTGGTCCACGTGCCGATCAACCCGCTGCTCAAGCGGGCGCAGGTCCAGCATATCCTGGCCGACAGCAGCGCGCGGCTGCTGATCGGCACCCCGGCCCGGATCGCCGGCCTGGAGGAGGGTGACCTGCCCGCCGGCTGCGCGGCGATGGGCGAGGCCGAGGCACTGGAAGCGGCGGCCGTCCTTGACGGAAACTTGCCCGAATCACCGAACGATCCGAATGAATTGGCGGCGATACTTTATACTTCGGGTTCGACCGGCAAGCCCAAGGGCGTGATGCTCAGCCATGCCAACATGTGGCTCGGCGCGGAGAGTGTCGCGACCTATCTCGGCCTGGCGCCGGACGATCGGACCCTGGCGGTCCTGCCGCTGTCCTTCGACTATGGCCAGAACCAGTTGCTCTCGACCTGGTACGCCGGCGCCTGCGCGATCCCGCTCGACTACCTGACCCCGCGCGACGTCGTGAAGGCGGTCGAGCGCCATGACGTCACGACGCTGGCCGCTGTGCCGCCGCTGTGGGTCCAATTGACCGAGCAGGACTGGCCCGCCGAGGTCGCCGCCAGGCTCCGCCGCCTGACCAACAGCGGCGGCGCGCTGACCCCCGACCTCGTCCGCCGCCTGCGCGCGCTGTTCCCGCAGGCGCGGCTGTTCGCGATGTACGGGCTGACCGAGGCGTTCCGCTCGACCTTCCTCGATCCCGCGCTGATCGACACCCATCCGACCTCGATGGGCAAGGAAATCCCCCATGCCGAGATCCTGGTCGTCAACGATGCCGGGCAGATCGCCGCGGACGACGAGGAGGGCGAGCTGGTCCACTGCGGGCCGCTGGTGGCCCAGGGCTACTGGCAGGACGCCACCCGGACCGCCGAGCGCTACAAGCCCGCGCCGCAAGGCTCGCGCTATGGCGGCGTGGCGGTCTGGTCGGGCGACCGGGTGCGGCGCGATTCCCAAGGCTTGCTCTATTTCGTCGGACGGCGTGACGCCATGATCAAGAGCGCGGGCAACCGGATCAGTCCGCAGGAGATCGAGGAAGCGGCTCTTTCCAGTGGGTTGGTGGCCGAAGCCGTCGCTCTGGGGATTCCCGACGAACGGCTCGGCCATGCCGTCCATCTCGTCCTGCGCGCGGCGCCGGGGATCGCCGACGCCGAGGAAAGATTGCCGCGTATCCTCATGCAGGAACTGCCGAATTTCATGCAGCCCAAGGCTATCCACTGGCGCGAGGCGATGCCGATCGGCCCCAACGGCAAGATCGACCGCACCGGGCTCTATGCGGAGCTCGCCACGTGAAGCCGCTCGGCCCGATCCCTTTCGGCTATGCCGCCAAGGACGGCGTGCTCGCGATCGAGGGCCGCCCGGTCACCGAGCTGGCCGAGGCGGGCACGCCATTGTTCGTCTATTCGACGTCGCTCATCCGTGACCGCGTGACGTCGCTGCGCCAGGCCCTGCCGAAACGGATTGCGCTGCATTATGCCATCAAAGCAAACTCTTATGGTCCGATCCTGAAGCTGTTTGCCGGTCTGGTCGACGGCTTCGACATCGCTTCTGGCGGCGAGCTGGAGCAGGTCCGCGCCGCGGGCATCGATCCGCGGATCGTCAGCTTCGCCGGCCCCGGCAAGCGCGATTGGGAACTCGAGGCCGCGATCGCCGCGGGGGTCACGCTGAACCTCGAATCCGCGGCCGAAGCCGCCCGCGCCCTGGCGATCGGCGACAAGCTCGGCAAGGCGCCGCGCCTGGCGATCCGGGTCAATCCGGACTTCGACCTCAAGGGCTCGGGGATGAAGATGGGGGGCGGGGCCAAGCCCTTCGGCATCGACGCCGAACGAGTGCCCGCCCTGGCCCGCGAGATCATCGCCAGCGGCGCGGAATGGCGGGGATTTCATATATTTGCGGGCAGCCAGGCGCTCGATGCCGAAGCCATCGTCGAGACCCAGCGCCAGACCTTCGAGCTGGCAGCCAGACTGGCGCATGAGAGCCGCCATAGTCTACCCCACTGCAACCTCGGCGGCGGCTTCGGCATACCTTACTTCCCCGGCGACGAGCCGCTCGATGTCAAGCGCATCGGCGAAGGCCTCGAAGCCCGGCTCGCCGCCCTTCCGGACCTCCTCGCCGAGACGGAATTCTGCATCGAGCTCGGCCGGCACCTGGTCGGCGAGGCGGGGGTCTATCTCTGCCGGGTGGTCGACCGCAAGGTCAGCCACGGCGAGGTCTTCCTCGTCACCGACGGCGGGCTGCACCACCAGCTCGCCGCCTCGGGCAATTTCGGGACCGTGGTGCGCCGCAACTATCCGGTAGCCGTCGCGACCCGCTTCGGCGCCGAGGTCGAGGAGGAGGCCAGCGTGGTCGGCTGCCTCTGCACCCCGCTCGACATCCTGGCCAACAAGGGCGGCTTTCCGCGCGCCGAGGTGGGCGACCTGATCGCCGTGTTCTGCGCCGGAGCCTATGGCGCCAGCGCCAGCCCGGCGATGTTCCTGGGGCAGGGGCCGGCCAGGGAAATGCTCATTTAACGATCGGCACGGCCACTGTCCCGCTTTGGGACCCGTCCTGCAAACTCCTCGTAGCGCCCGCGATTCAGGGTCAAGGCTAACGCTATGTTCACCCTTTGGGACCATAGCGAAGGCTGAAAATGCCGACACTTGCCCGGGTTCCCGTCCTGGGCGGGGCGGCTCCTGCGAGGAACGACCGATGCGTACCAGCCCACTTGCCCGCCTGCTGACCGGAAGCGCGGTGGCCGCGCTCTCGCTCGCCGGCCCGGCCCAGGCCGCCAAGCCGCCGCAGTTGCCGCCGGCCTCGTTCGTGGCGATGCAGGAAGGCCCCGGCGAGGAATACGTCATCGGCCCGCTCGACGAGCTGACGATCTTCGTCTGGCGCAACCCCGAGCTCGGGGCTTCGGTCCAGGTCCGGCCCGATGGGCGGATCACCACGCCGCTGATCACCGACATGCCGGCCGTGGGCAAGACGCCCTCGATGCTGGCCGAGGACCTCAAGCTCCAGCTCTCGCAGTACATCCAGGAACCGCTGGTCTCGGTGATCGTCAACAAGTTCGCCGGCACCTTCAGCCAGCAGGTCCGCGTCGTCGGCGCGACCGAGAAGCCGGCCTCGCTGCCCTACCGCGCCAACATGACCCTGCTCGACGCGATGATCGCGGTCGGCGGGCTCAGCGAATATGCCGCGGGCAACCGGGCCAAGCTGATCCGCTTCGACAAGGAATCGGGCAAGCAGCAGGAATACGGCGTGAAGCTGGGCGACCTGCTCAAGAAGGGCGACAGCCGCGCCAACGTGATGCTGAAGCCCGGCGACGTGATCATCATCCCCGAAAGCATGTTCTGAGCGAGGGGCCGGGAGGACGATGAACAACCTTTTCGAAGAACTGCGGATCGCGCTTTTCAGCATCTGGCATCGCCGGTGGCTGGCGCTGGGCGTCGCCTGGGCGATCTGCCTGCTCGGCTGGCTGGTCGTGGCGATGATCCCGAACAAGTACGAGTCGAAGGCCCGCATCTTCGTCCAGCTCGACGATCCGCTCGCCGCCAAGATCGGGATCAACTCCGACGACCAGAAGCGCGCGGTGGAGAAGATCCGCCAGACGCTGGTCAGTTCGGTCAACCTGGAAAAGGTGGTTCGCGGCACCCGCATCGGCGACGACGTGAAGACGCCGGTCGACATGCAGGGCGCGGTCGGCGGGCTGAGCAAGGCGGTCAAGGTCGTCTCGGCCCAGGACAACCTGTTCGAGATTTCCGCGACCTCGTCGCGCGGCAGCCTGTCCGACGCCGAGAACGCCAAGCTTTCGCAGGACATCGTCCAGAAGCTGATCGACATCTTCCGCGACGACAATGTCGCCGGCAACCGCGGCGAGATGGCCCAGACGCTGGAGTTCATGAACACCCAACTGGCCGACCGCCAGAAGCAGCTCGAAGCCGCCGAGCAGCGCCGCACCGAATTCGAGGCGCGCAACCCCGATCTCGCCCAGGGCGGCGCGACGATCATGCAGCGCATGGAAGCCAGCCGGGTCGAGATGCGCGGGATCGATGCCGATCTTGCCGCGGCGCAGTCCGCGCTCGCCGCGATCAACGGCCAGCTCGCCGGCACGCCGCAGACGCTGCCCGGCGCCGGCCCGACCGGCGGCGCGCGCGGCGCCTATGCGCAGGCCCAGGCCGATCTCGCCGCGATGCGCGCGCGCGGGCTGACCGACGGTCACCCCGATGTGATCGCCGCGCGCAACCAGGTCAACGCCCTGCGCGCCCAGGTCCAGGCCGAGGGCAACGCGCCGTCGGGCGGGGTGCCGAACCCGGCCTATTCCTCGCTGCTGTCGATCCGCGCCGAGCGCCAGGCCAACCTCCAGGCCCTGACCGCGCGCCGCGCCGCGATCCAGGCCGATGCGGCCGAAACGACCGCCAAGCAGATCGCCAATCCCGAGCTCGCCGCCGAGGCCGCGCGGATCAACCGCGACTATGGCGTGCTCAAGGACCAGTACGACAAGATGCTGGCCGACCGCGAGGAGCTGCGCCTGCGCGGCCAGGTCGAGACCGAACGCTCGGTGGTGAAGTTCCAGGTGATCGATCCGCCGGTCGTGCCGCGCGCGCCGGTCGCGCCGAACCGGATGCTGCTGCTGCTCGGCGTGCTGTTCGTCGGCGTGGCCGGCGGCGCGGGCACGGCTTTCGCGCTGAGCCAGCTCCGCTCGACCTTCGCGACGAGCGGGAAGCTCGAAAAGGCGCTCGGCCTGCCCGTGCTCGGCACGATCACCGAGACCGTGACCGATGCGGCCAAGGCGCGGCGCAGACAGAAACAGAAGCGGTTCTATGCGGCTTCGGCGGCGCTCGGCGGGCTCTTCGTGATCCTGGTCGCCGCCGAGACGATCCAGCTGCGGATGGTGGGATAAGCGATGACCGAGCACAGCAAGATCCCTCTGCCCGCCCCCCAAGGCTCGGCCGGCGAGGCCAGGTCGCTGATCGAACGTGCCGTGCGCACCTTCGACCTGAGCAGCCTGGCGCCGCCGCCGGTGCCGGCGAACCTCGCGCCCGCGCCGGTCAAGCCGGGCCTGCGTCACCGCGCGCCCGAGCCCGCTCCCGCGTCGGTTCCCGCGGTGGAAGCCGCACCCCAGCCAGCCGTGGTTTCCCAGCCTGTTCCGGCCGCGGCGGAAGCCGCCGTTGCCGAGCCCGTCGCGGTTGAAGCGGCTCCGGCAGATCCGGCTCCCGCCGTACAGGCTCCCGACGTCCCGGCTCCTGTCGTACAGGCTCCCGCGACCTTCAGCGCCGAGCGTCATCCGGTCGACCGCGCGCGCCTGCGCGATCAAGGCCTGATCGTGCCCGAGGGCAGCGTCAGCGGGCTGTTCGAGGAATTCCGCATCGTCAAGCGGCACCTGCTGCTCCAGGCCGCGGAACTGCGCCGCGCCGGCGCGGGCGCGGCGGCGCAGCGCGTGCTGATCGGCTCGGCCAATCCGGGCGACGGCAAGACCTACTGCGCGCTCAATCTCGCGCTCGCCATGGCCGCGGAGAAGGAGAGCGAGGTCCTGCTGGTCGATGCCGACTTCGCCAAGCCCTCGATCCTCTCCGCGCTGGGCCTGCCCGGCGGCCCCGGGCTGATGGATGCGCTCGCCGATCCCACGCTCGACGTGGCGGACTGCGTGCTCGGCACCGACATTCCCGGCCTGTGGGTGCTGCCCGCGGGCGAGGCGACGACCTCCGATTCGGAATACCTGTCGTCCTCGCGCACCGCGGCGGTCCTCGCCCGGCTCAGCGAAGGCGCGGCCAACCGGATCGTGATCTTCGATTCGCCCCCGGCGCTGGCGGCTTCGCCTGCCGCGGAACTGGCGAAATATGTCGGCCAGGCGCTCGTCGTCGTGCGGGCCGACCGCACGGGGCAGGGCGCGGTGGAGGATGCGGTCAAGCTCCTCTCGGCCTGTCCGAACATTCAACTGCTGCTGAACGCAGTCCAGTTCAGCCCAAGCGGCCGCCGTTTCGGGGCCTATTATGGATATGGGGGATGACGATGGGCAATCGTCTTTTGATCGGCCTGAGCTGTGCGGCCGCCGTCGGAATGGCACTGCCGGCCCATGCGCAGTCGATCGGCTACGGCGGCGGCGGTTCGGGCGCGTCTTCGGGCGCTGCTGCGAACGAGGGCTCGGGCGATAGCGGCACCTCCGGCAAGGAGAAGCCGAAGCGCGGCAAGCGCGGCGGCGGCACGGGGCGGATCAGCGTCGATCCCTATATCGAGGCGGGGCAGGTCGTCGCCGCCCGGCTTTCGCCGGGCAGCGAGACGCTGACCTATACCATGCTCGCCGCGGGCGTGGACGCCAGCATCAACGGCCGCAACAATGCCGGCTCGGTCTCGCTGCGCTACGAACGCCGCTTCGGCTATGGCCGCGCGGATGACAGCGACACGATCAGCGGCATGGCCCGCGCCTCGGTCGCGGTGGTGCCGCAGACCCTGCGCATCGAGGCCGGCGTGATGGCGCAGCGTACCCGCGTGGAGAGCAACGGCGGCGCGGTCGTCGGCGGGCTCGACGGCCTGGGCAACACCAGCAACGTCTATTCGCTCTATGCCGGCCCGGTGCTTTCGACCCATGCGGGCGACGTCAAGCTCGATGCCAGCTACCGGATCGGCTATACCAAGGTGACCAAGCCCGACGCCCTGACGATCACCCCCGGCAGCGAGCCGGTCGACGTGTTCGACAGCTCGGTGGTCCACAGTGCCGAGATTCACGCGGGCACGCGCCCCGGCGAGGTCCTGCCGGTCGGGCTGGGCGCAGGTGCGGGCTATTACCAGGAAGACATATCGAACCTCGACCAGCGGGTGCGCGACTTCCATGCGCGCGCCGACGTGACCGTGCCGGTCGGGCGCAGCGTCGCCCTTGTCGGCGGGATCGGCTACGAGGACGTCGAGATCTCGAGCCGCGACGCGGTCCTGGTCGGCGGGGTGCCGGTCGTCGGTTCCGACGGCCGCCTGGTCACCGACCAGTCCGCCCCGCGCCAGATCGCCTATGAGGCCAGCGGCCTGATCTGGGACGTCGGCGTGATGTGGAAGCCGAGCCCGCGGACCTCGCTGGAGGCCCATGTCGGCCGGCGCTACGGCACGATGAGCTACTTCGGCACCTTCGGCTGGGCGCCCAGCCGCCGCCAGAGCGTGAACGTGGCGGTCTACCACAACGTCGCCGGCTTCGGCGGCCAGGTGAACCGCGCGCTGGCCAATCTGCCGACGCAGTTCCAGTCGATCCGCAACCCGCTGACCGGCGACCTGACCGGCTGCGTCGCCTCGCTCGAAGCCGGCTCGTGCCTGGGCGGTGCGCTGGGCTCGGTCCGCTCCTCGACCTTCCGCGCCCGCGGCATCGCGGCCACCTACGGCCTCGATCTCGGCCGGATCACGACCGGCGTGGGCGTGGGCTACGATCGCCGCACCTTCTTCGCCGCGCCGGGGACGATCCTGGCGGCGGCGAACGGCCTGGTGGACGAGAACTACTGGCTGGCCGCCTATCTCGATGCCCAGCTCGACCAGCGGTCGAGCCTGAGCACGAACATCTATGCCAACTGGTTCCACAGCGGATTCGCGGGTAGCGGCAACGCCTCGGCGCTGGGCGCGACGGTGGCTTACCACCGTTCGCTCACGAACCGTCTCTCGGGGACCGTGGCTCTCGGGATCGACGGCATCAATCGCCAGTATGAAGACGACTATTGGACCGCCTCGGCGCTCGCCGGGGTCCGGTACAGATTCTAACGGCCTGAGGAGGCTGCATGTTCGACCAATTCTTCGGGCTCACGGGCCGCCCCTTCCAGCTCACGCCGGATCCGGGTTTCTATTTCGAGAGCCTGACGCACCGCAAGGCGCTGTCCTACCTGGGCTATGGCCTGGCGCAGGGCGAGGGCTTCATCGTCGTCACCGGCGAGGTCGGGGCGGGCAAGTCCACGCTCGTCGCGCACCTGCTGGCGACCGTCGACCCGAACCGCCTGACCGCGGCGCAGGTCGTCACCAGCAAGCTGGGCGGCGAGGAAATGGTCCATGTCGTGGCCCAGGCCTTCGGCCTGCACATCGACGGGCACGACAAGGCCTCGGCCCTCGGCGCGATCGAGGCGTTCCTCCATGAGGAGGCCCGGGCCGGGCGGCGCTGCCTGCTGATCGTCGACGAATCGCAGAACCTCTCGATCGAGGCGCTCGAAGAGCTGCGGATGTTCTCGAACTTCCAGCTCGGCTCGCACCCGCTGCTGCAGACGCTGCTGCTCGGCCAGCCCGAGTTCCGCGAGACGCTGAACGCCCATCCCGGGCTGGAGCAACTGCGCCAGCGGGTGATCGCGACGCATCACCTCGAGGCGATGGAGCCGGACGAGGTCCAGGCCTATGTCGAGCACCGCCTCGCCCTGGTCGGCTGGACCGGCAACCCGCTGATCGACCCCCGGGTCTATGCCGATCTCTACACGGCCTCGGCGGGCATTCCGCGGCGGATCAACCAGATCGCCAACCGCCTGCTGCTGCTGGCCGCGGTCGAGGAGCGGCGCGAGATCGACGCCGGGATGCTGGCCCAGGTCGTCGGCGAGCTGAAGGCCGACGGCACGCTGGGCGCGGCGCGCCGGGCTGAAGCGCCCACGCCGCTGCCCGATTTCGACCCCGCGGAGCCCGATTTCTTCATCGCGCCGCCCGCCGCTCCGGTGGTCCAGGACAACAGCGAAGTGCTCGCCGAGATGCGCGCCGCGCTGGCCGAGCGCGACGCCCAGATCGCCGAGCTGCAGCAGGCCGTGATCGAGCTGGCCAACGGCGATCACCGCGAGCCGGCTCCGGGCGAGACCGCCGAAGTCGCCGCGCTGACCGAGCGCCTCGCCGCGCTGGAAAGCCGCCTGACCGAGCAGGACCGCACGATCCGCCACACCCTGACCATGCTGATCGAGTGGATCGAAGGCGACGACGCCCAGCGCGCGGCCGCCTGATCGGGGTAGGGACATGTCCTCGCTGCCACCCACCAACGGCCTGTCGGTCGACGTCGAGGACTGGTTCCACGTCGGGGCCTTCGAGGACGTCATCGCCAAGGATAGCTGGAACGGCCTGACCGACCGGATCGAGCGCAATTGCGACGCGATCCTCGAGATGTTCGCCGCGGCCGAGGTCTCGGCGACCTTCTTCACCCTCGGCTGGGTGGCGGAGCGGCATCCCAGGCTGATGCGCAGGATCGCCGCGGCGGGGCACGAGCTCGCCAGCCACGGCTGGGACCATGCGCGGGTCTTCACCCTCGACGCCAGGAGCTTCGGCGCGGACCTGGAGCGCAGCCGCAAGACGCTGGAGGACGCCGCGGGCGTGCCGGTGATCGGCTACCGCGCGCCCAGCTTCTCGATCGATCATCGCACCCCCTGGGCCTACATGGTCCTGGCCGAGCAGGGCTATGCCTACAGCTCCAGCGTCGCGCCGATCGCCCACGATCACTACGGCTGGCGCGAGGCCCCGCGCTTCGCCTTCAAGCCGCTGCCGTGGTCGGACCTGATCGAGATCCCGGTGACCACCGCCGAATTCGCCGGCAAGCGCCTGGCGGCCGGGGGCGGGGGCTTCTTCCGGGTGCTGCCCTATGCCTTCTCGCGCTGGGCGATCCGCCAGGTCAACCGCCGCGACGAGCGCCCGGCGGTGTTCTATTTCCACCCCTGGGAGATCGATCCGGGCCAGCCCCGCGTCGGCAATGCCCCGCTCAAATCGCGGCTGCGGCACTATTCGCGGCTCGAGCAGATGTCGGGCAAGCTGCGCCAGCTGGTCGGCGAGTTCCATTGGGGCCGGATGGACGTGCTCGCCCGCCGCGAGGCGGCGCGGGCGGAAGCGCTGGCCGCATGAACGCGCCGTTCCTCCGGACGCGGCAGCAGGTCCGCCTGGCCGATCTGCACGACGCTGCCGAGCGCGGGCGGATCGCGGCGTTCCTTGCCGACCATGCGGATGCGACGCCGTTCCACCGGCCCGAATGGCTGCTCGCGGTCGAGCAGGGCACCGGCAATCCGGCGCTGGCGGTGATCGCCGAGCAGGGCGGCCAGCTTGCCGCCTATCTGCCGCTGAGCGACACCCATTCGCCGGTCTTCGGCCGGATGCTCGCCGCCAGCGGCTTCGCCGTCGGGGGCGGGCTGCTGACCGCGCCCGATGCCGACCCCGAGCCCCTGTTCGCCGCGGTCGAGGAGCTGGCCCTGCGCCGCTCCTGTCCGACGATCGAGCTGCGCGGCAGCGAGCTTCCCGCCGGGCGCTCGCACTGGGCGATCCGCGGCGAGGCCCATGCCGGTTTCGTCGCGCCGCTCGCCGAAGGCGACGAGGCGCTCCTGCTCGCCATCCCGCGCAAGCAGCGGGCCGAGGTGCGCAAGGGGCTGGAGTTCGATCTGGCGGTCGAGGTCGGCAGTTCCGAAGCGGATCGCGCGGCGCACCACGCGGTCTATGCCGAGAGCGTCCGCAACCTCGGCACGCCCGTATTCCCCAAGGCGCTGTTCGACGCGGTGCTCGATCTCTTCGGCGCGGATGCCGACATCCTGACCGTGCGCCACCGGGGCGAGCCGGTCGCCTCGGTCCTCTCGCTCTACCACCGCGGCGCGGTGCTGCCCTATTGGGGCGGCGGGACCCATGCCGCGCGGCGGCTGAGGGCCAACGACCGGATGTATTTCGAGCTGATGCGCCACGCCCGCGCCCGGGGCTGCACCCACTTCGACTTCGGGCGCTCGAAGACCGGCAGCGGCGCCTATCACTTCAAGCGCAACTGGGGCTTCGAGCCGGAGCCGCTGACCTATGCCGTCTGGACCGCGCCCGGATCGCCGGTGCGCGACGCCAATCCCGCCAGCGCGGGCAACGCCGCCCTGGCCTCGCTGTGGAAGCGCCTGCCGCTGCCGCTCGCCAACCGCCTGGGGCCGCTGATCGCCAGGGGCCTCGGCTGATGGGCGAGATCCTGTTCCTCGCGCACCGCGTGCCGTTCCCGCCCAACCGCGGCGACAAGATCCGCTCGCACAACCTGCTGAAGCGCCTCGCCGAGATCGCCCCGGTCCATGTCGCGACCTTCGGCGAGGACGCGGCGGACATGGCCGAGGAGGCCGAGCTGGCGGCCCTGGCGAAGAGCTACCGCCTGGTCCAGCGCTTGCGCCCGGTGATCCTCGCCGGGCTGCAAGCGGTGGCCTCGGGCCAGCCGGTCAGCCTGCATGCGTTCTACGACCCGCGAATCGTCGACTACGTTCGCCAGGTCCTGCGCGAGCGGCCGATCGGGACGATCTTCGTCTTCTCGGGCCAGATGGGCCAGTATGTGCCCGCCGATTTCCGGGGCCGCGTCGTCGCCGACTTCGTCGATTGCGATTCGCTGAAGTTCGAGAACTACGCCCGCCGCCCGCGCAACCTGGCGCGGCCGATCCATTCGCGCGAGGGGCGCCTGCTCCGCGCCGAGGAAGCCCGTATCGCCGCCCGCGCCGAGGTCAGCCTGCTGATCAGCGAGGAAGAGGCGGCCCTGTTCCGCGCCCGCCTGACCCCCGAGGAAGCTGCCCAGGCCGATGTCCGCGTGCTGCGCAACGGGATCGACAGCATTGCCTTCGATCCCGCCGCCTGTGCGCCCGAGCTGCGGCTGGCAGCATTGCCGGCCCCCCGGCTGATCTTCACCGGGCAGATGGACTATCTGCCCAACGTCGATGCCGTGGTCCGCGCCGCGCAGCGGATCATGCCGCTGATCCGCGAGACCTGCCCCGAGGCGAGCTTCCACGTGGTCGGGCGCAACCCCGCCGACAAGGTCCGGGCGCTCCACGGCGTCAACGGCACGCACGTCTGGGGCAGCGTTCCCGATGTCCGTCCCTGGCTGAAGGGCGCGGACATCGCCCTGGTCCCGCTCGGCATCGGCCGCGGCGTCCAGAACAAGGTGCTCGAGGCCATGGCGATGGAACTGCCCACGGTCCTGACTTCCGCTTCCGCCACGGGCATTCCCGGCATCGACGGCAGCCACTTCCGGATCGCCGACGGCGACGCAGACCTCGCCCGCGCGGTCGTCCGCCTGGCCGCCGACCGGCCCGGCGCGCGCGCGCTGGGGCAGCAGGCCCGCCGTTTCGTGGTCGACCGGTTCGGTTGGGCCGGTGCCCTGGCCGCGCTGCCGGAGATCGTCGGCGCCAACGAACTGGCCGTGCAGGATGCAGCCTGAGGCGCCTGCGCGGGTCGCGGCGGGGACCGGATGGCATGGCTGGCCGGCGCCCTGGCGCGCGGCCTTGCCGGGCGTCGCCGCGGTCTGGCTGGCCCTGATCGTCCTGTTCCGGGCCGACTGGGCGGCGATGGCCGACCAGTGGTGGAACAGCTCGACCTACACCCATATCCTGGTGGTGCCGGGAATCGTGGCCTGGCTGGTCTGGGCCCGCGCCCCCCAGCTTGCGCTGCTCGCGCCCAGGCCCTGGTGGCCGGGACTGGTGCCGTTTGCGGGAGCGGCGTTCCTCTGGCTGCTCGGCGACCTTGCCGGCTTCTCGCTGGCGAGCCAGGCCGGCGCGGTCGCCATGCTGGCCCTGGCCGTGCCGGTGCTGCTGGGGCCGAAAGTCGCCGCCGCCCTGGTCTTTCCGCTGGCCTACATGGCTTTCCTGGTGCCCTTCGGCGACGAGCTGGTCCCGCCGCTGCAGATGATCACCGCCAAGCTGACCACCTCGCTGGTCAGCATCAGCGGCATCCCGGCCCGGATCGACGGCGTCTTCATCGAGACCCCGGCGGGCCTGTTCGAGGTGGCCGAGGCCTGCTCGGGGGCGAAGTTCCTCATCGCGATGATCGCTTTCGGCGTGCTGGTGACGAACGTCTGCTTCCGCTCCTGGCCGCGCCGCTTCGGTTTCCTGGCCCTGGCGGTGGTCCTGCCGATCCTGGCCAACGGAGTGCGCGCCTGGGGCACGATCTTCGTCGCGCAATATGTCGGCGCGGAGAAGGCGACCGGCTTCGACCACCTGGTCTACGGCTGGGTCTTCTTCGCCGTGGTCATGGCGCTGAGCCTGGCCCTGGCCTGGCGCTTCTTCGACCGCGCCGCCGACGATGCGATGATCGACGGCGCGGCGATTCGCAGCAGCGAACTGCTCACCGCGCTCGAACTGCACGCCGTCCGGCCGCCGACCGCGCTGATCGCCATGACCGTGCCGGCGGTCCTGGCCGTTGGCTGGGCCGGCGCCGCGGACCGGCTGCACGCGCCGCTGCCGCAGCAGATCGCGCTGCCCGAGGTGCCGGGCTGGAGCCGGGTGGGCTATGCCCCGAAGGTCTGGTGGGAGCCGCGCGCCCGGGGGGCCGATCACCGGCTGCTGGGCCGTTACCGCGATGCCCAGGGCCGCGAGGTGGACGTGTTCTTCGCCCTCTATGCCTCGCAGGACGAGGGGAAGGAGGCCGGCGGCTTCGGCGAAGGGGCGCTGACCCCCGGCACGTCCTGGGCCTGGCTCTCGCCGGGGCCGGATTTCGCCGAGGCCAAGTCCGACCGGCTGCTCGGCGCGGGGCGCCATGGCCGCCTGGCCGAAACCACCTACCGCAGCGGCGATGTCGTCACCGGCAGCAACCTGCGGCTGAAGCTGGCCAACATCTCCGACCGGCTGCGGCTCAAGGCCCGCCCCACGGCACTCCTGATCCTCTCCAGCGAGGAGCCCCACGCGGAAACCTCGCTCCGGGCGTTCCGCCGGTCGGTTGGGCCGCTGGGCGAGTGGATGGACCGCGTGGGTGGGCTTCGTTAGCCTTGAGCCGGGCTATCCGTCCTGACACCCCCGTTCGTGCTGAGGAGGGACCGAAATCGGAGATCGAGGGACCGTCCCGAAGCACCTGGCGCGGCGCCTGGGTCCTTCGAGACGGCGCCTCGGCCTGCCGCAAAGCGGCAGTTTACCCAGAGCGGCCGGCAAAGCCGGCCAGTCGAAGGGGCTTCGGGGCCTCCTCAGGACGAACGGATATTTGTTTATGTTCGTCTTTATGATTCAATTTGCTCGGGAAGGGCTGTAGTCGAAGCCGATGTGCGGGATCGCGGGGATTTTTCATCTATCGACGCCCAAGCCGGTCGATCCCGCGCGGATCGAGCGCATGTGCGACGCCATGGTCCACCGCGGCCCCGACGGCCACGGCATCTGGACCGCGCCCGGCGTGGGGCTCGGCCATCGCCGGCTCTCGATCATCGACGTGGCCGGATCGCCGCAGCCGATGGCCTCGACCGACGGGCGGGCGATGCTGGTCTTCAACGGCGAGATCTACAACTACCGTGAGCTGCGCGCCGAGCTGAAGGCGCAGGGCGCGACGTTCCACACCGACGGCGACAGCGAGGTGATCCTCGCCGCCTGGCAGCGCTGGGGGGTGGATTGCCTGCCCCGGCTTTCGGGCATGTTCGCCTTCGCGATCTACGACCTCGACCAGCGCACGCTGTTCCTCGCGCGCGACCGGCTCGGGGTGAAGCCGCTGTTCACCGCCCAGCTCAGCGACGGCAGCCTGATCTTCGCCTCCGAGCTCAAGGGCCTGCTCGCGCATCCCTCGCTGCGCCGCGAAGTCGATCCGCTGGCGGTCGAGGACTATCTGGCCTGGGGCTATGTGCCCGACAGCCGCTCGATCCTCAACGGGGTCGAGAAGCTGCCCGCGGGCCACTACCGCCTGCTGCGCCACGATGGGTCCATTGGGGGCGCGCCCGCGGCGCCGGTGCGCTGGTGGGACGTGTCCTTCATGGAACGGCACCGCGGCAGCGATGCCGATCTCGAGGCCGAGCTGCTCCACCTGCTGCGCGATGCCGTGACCTCGCGGATGGTCGCCGACGTGCCGCTCGGCGCCTTCCTCTCGGGCGGGGTGGACAGCTCGGCGGTCGTCGCGCTGATGGCCGAGGCGAGCGCCAGCCCGGTCAAGACCTGCTCGATCGGCTTCGATGTCGCCCAGCTCGACGAGAGCAGCTACGCCCGGGCCGTCGCCGAGCGCTTCAGCACCGATCACCGCAGCCGCCTGGTCTCGCCCGACGACTTCGCGGCGGCCGACCTGATCGCGGGCATGTTCGACGAGCCCTTCGCCGATGCCTCGGCCCTGCCGACCTGGCGGGTCTGCCAACTGGCGCGCGAGACCGTGACCGTGGCGCTCTCGGGCGACGGCGCCGACGAGGCCTTCGCCGGCTATCGCCGCCACCTGTTCCAGCACCGCGAGAGCCGATTGCGCGGGGTCCTGCCGCAAGGCCTGCGCGGCGCCGTGTTCGGCGGTCTCGGCAGGGTCTACCCCAAGGCCGACTGGGCGCCGCGGCCGCTGCGGGCCAAGACCACGCTGCTCGCGCTCGGCGGCAGCGACGAGGAGGGCTATGCCCGCGCCTTGTCGGTCACGCCGCCCGAGACGCGCGAGGCGCTCTACACCGACGAGTTCCGCCGCCAGCGCGGCGATCACCGCGCCGAGGACGAACTGGCCGCGCTGATGCGCGCCGCGCCCGGCCGCTCGCCGCTGGACCGCGCGCAATATGCCGACCTCAAGTTCTGGCTGCCCGGGGACATCCTGACCAAGGTCGACCGGACCTCGATGGCGGTGAGCCTGGAGGCGCGCGAGCCGCTGCTCGACCACCGCCTGATCGAGTTCGCCGCCGGCTTGCCTGAACGGCTCCGGCTGCGCGGCGGGCAGGGCAAGTGGCTGCTCAAGCGGACCATGCGCCGCTATCTGCCCGACGAGGTGCTCTATCGCCAAAAACAGGGATTTGTGACGCCTATCGCGGAATGGTTCAGAGGGCCGCTTGCCGGAGCCGCGCGGGGCATCGGGGCCGGCACCGCGCTGGCCCGGACCGGGTGGTTCGACTCGGAGAAAATGCGCCGGTTGGCCGATGCGCACATCACCGGCCGGTCCGACAATTCGCGCCTGTTGTGGCAGTTGCTGATGCTCGAGCGCTCGCTCGCCCGGCTCGGCATCGCCGGCTGACGAAGGCTGCCATGGCGCTGCGTATTTCCGCATAAGGATATTGCCGGGGCTTTCGAGACGAGGGACTCGGTTTGTTCCACGAGGTAAAAAATTCTTTTACAAACGCGGTTAACCGTTTTAGATTCTTAAGAAATCGGGACAGGGGACTGCGACATTCCTGTTGCACGTCCCGAGATTTCGGGGGGTCGCATGGATCGACTTACGAGCGATCTGGATAGTGAACACGATGGCGCGATGCATCTCGATGCGCCCGCCATCCCGCTCAATGCCAGTGAAGAATCCCTGCTGGAAAGCTCGGTGCGGCGCCTGGCCGTTCCCGAGCGGCTGCTGCACCTCGACGAGCTCGAAGTGTTCTATGAAAGCGGTGCCAAGGCATTGTGGACGTTCATGCGCCCCGCGGGCCGTCCCAGTTTCACCCCGCCGATGCTTCAGGATTTCGAGCAGTGGCAGCAACTCATCGCCGGCAATTTCGGCCCGGGCCGGATCGCGCTCGACTACCTGGTGCTGGGCAGCCGTTCGCCGGGCGTATTCTGCCTCGGCGGAGACCTCGAGCTGTTCCACGGCTTGATCCGCGCGGGCGACCGCGAAGGGCTGGTTACCTATGGTAACCGCTGCGTGGAGATCCTCCATCGCAACATGCATGCGCTGCATTTGCCGATGATCACCGTCGGCCTGGTCCAGGGCCAGGCGCTCGGCGGCGGGTTCGAGGCGCTGCTGTCGTTCGACTATATCGTCGCCGAGCGCGGCGCGACCTTCGGCTTGCCCGAAATCGTCTTCGGCCTGTTTCCCGGAATGGGCGCGCACGCGATCCTGTCGCGCAGGCTGGGTGCGGCGATGGCGAACCGGATGATCCTGTCCGGCGATACCTACTCGGCCGAAGCCATGTACGACATGGGCATCGTCCACCAGCTCGCCGCCCCGGGCGAAGGGGTCGAGGCCGTCCGCCAGTTCATGAGCAAGTCCCAGCGCAAGCACGCGGGCCTGGTCGGCGCGCACCGGGCGATGCGCGTGGCTTCGCAGATCGGGCTGTCCGAGCTGCGCGACATCGTCGGCCACTGGGCCGATTCCGCGCTGCAGCTCGGGGAAAGCGATCTCCGCCTGATGAGCCGCCTGGCCAGCGCGCAGGTGCGGCTGGCCAAGGCGGGCTGATCGCCCGGAGCCGGTTCGACTTAAGTGGAATGCGGCACCGGGCCGGGGGAGCGGGCCGCTGCCGCACCTGTTTCGGTATAACCGAAACAGACCTTAGCGCGAATCGACGAGCACCAGTTCGGCGTCGTCGAGCGCCTCGACCACGATTTCCCGTTCCCCGGTGATCGCGACGCCGTCGCGCGCCTGGGCTTCCACGCCGTTGACCCGGATGCGGCCGACCGGCGCGACGAGGTACTGGTGCCGGGCGGGATCGGCCGGATAGGCGATCGTCCGGCCCGCCGGGATCGTCGCGGCGGCGACCTTGGCGTCGGCGCCGATGGGCAGCGCATCGTCGGATTCGGGCGTGCCGCTCGCCAGGATCTCCCAGCGCCCGGACCGCTCGCCGCGCGGGAACTCGCGCTGGCCCCAGTTGGGCCGGGCGCCGGGCTTGTCGGTCAGCAGCCAGATCTGGAACAGGGTCGTGGCCTCGTCCTCGAGATTGTACTCGGCATGGGTGATCCCCGTGCCTGCGCTCATCACCTGGACGTCGCCCGCGGCGGTGCGGCCCGAGTTGCCCAGGTTGTCCTTGTGGCTGATCGCTCCGCTGCGGACGAAAGTGACGATCTCCATGTCGCTGTGGGGGTGGGGCGGAAAGCCGGACCTGGCGGCGATCGTATCGTCGTTCCACACCCGGATCGCGCCCCAGCCCATGCGGGCGGGGTCGTGATACCCGGCGAAGCTGAAGTGATGACGGGCATCCAGCCAGCCGTGGTCGGCGTGGCCCAGGCCAGCGAAAGGTCGAACTTCGATCATGGGAGCATTCCACCTCGGCGGGGTGTGACCGCCGGCATCCGCGGGAGATAGGGCGTGCGACGAAGGGTTCAAGGGGCGCGTCATGCCGAAAATGTGATGTTGTATCATTACTAATGTCGGGCTAGAAGCCGGGCGACTTTGAAGGAGCCGCCGTGAGAATCGAACTATCCGCCAGTGCCATCGCCCTAGCCGCAATGCTGGCCCATCCGGCCCGCGCGCAGGAAGCGCACGACCACGCGAACGACGACTACCACCAGCGCCCGACCGAAGACATCGTGGTCACCGCCGCGCTGCCGGTGGCGCGGGTCGATGTGCTGTCGGGCGTGGCGGTGCTGAAGGGCGAGGCGCTCACCACCGCGATCCGCCCGTCGATCGGCGATACCCTGATCCATACGCCGGGCGTCTCGGCCAGCTCCTTCGGCCCCACCGCCTCGCGCCCGATCCTCCGCGGCCTGGAGGGCGAGCGGGTGCGCGTGCTGACCAACGGCATCGGCTCGATCGACGTGTCGAACACCTCGGCCGATCACGCCACGGTCGTCAGTCCGCTGCTGGCCGAGCGGATCGAGGTGCTGCGCGGGCCGCAGTCGCTGCTCTACGGCTCCTCGGCGATCGGCGGCGTGGTCAACGTGATCGACCGGCGCATTCCGAACGCCGTGCCCGACGAGCCGGTTCATCTCGGCGCGCTGGGGACCTACGGCTCGGCGGCCAACGAGCGTTCGCTCTCCGCCTCGGCCGACGTGCGGATCGGCGGGGGCTGGGTGCTCCACGCCGACGGCAGCTATGCCAAGTCGGACGACATCCGCATCGGCGGCTATGCCCTGACCCCGGCGCTGCAGGCCGATGCGCTGGCCTCCAGCCTGCTGCCGAATCCCGATCCCGACATCGACTTCGCCGCCAATGCCGCCGTCCGCGGCACTCTGCCCAACACCGCGGCCAAGACCTGGACCGCCGCGGTCGGCGCCGCCTACATCGGCGATGGCGGCTCGATCGGCGTGGCCTACAGCCACTACGACAGCCTCTACGGCGTGCCGCTGCGCTTCGCGACCGAGATCGGGCAGGAACAGGAAGCCCCGCGGCTCAAGCTCCACCAGGACCGCATCGACGCGAAGGCCGAGATCACCCCGCGCGGCAGCGTCATCGACAAGATCGCCTTCCGCTTCGGCTATGCCGACTACCAGCACGCGGAGCTCGAGGAGGACGGCTCGGTCGGCACGACCTTCTCCAACCAGGGTATGGAGGGCCGGCTCGAGCTGACCCAGGCCAGGCATGGCGGATGGCAAGGCGTGACCGGCGCGCAGTTCTCGATCCGCGACTTCGACGTGATCGGCGACGAGGCCTTCCTGCCGCGCAATTCGACCAGGCAGCTCGGCTTCTTCACCCTCCAGCAGATCGAGAGCGGCCCCTTCAAGTTCGAGGCCGGCGCCCGGTTCGAACATACGACCGCGTCCGCCACGCCCGATGTCTCGCAGCCGCAGTTCTTCGACGGCACGCGCAGCTTCGACGCCTTCTCGGTCTCGGGCGGCGGGGCCTATGCCTTCGCGCCGGGCTGGAAGTTCGGCGTCAACGTCTCGCGCACCGAACGCGCGCCGGCCGCCGAGGAGCTGTTTGCCAATGGCCCGCACGCCGGGACCGAGGCTTTCGAGATCGGCGATCCCGGCCTGCACAAGGAGCGCGCGACCAGCGTGGAGGCGGTCCTGCGCGGCAGCGGAAACGGCTGGTCGATCGAGGCTTCGGCCTATCACACCTGGTTCGACGGCTTCATCTACCAGGCTCCGACGGGCGCCTTCGAGGACGGCCTGCCGGTCTATCAGATCGGCCAGGCACCGGCGCGCTACTACGGCTTCGAAATCCAGGGCGAGGCGACCCTGGCGAGATTCGGCGAGTGGAAGCTCTCCGCCGATGCCCTGGCCGACTATGTCCACGCGACGATCGACGGCTATGGCCCGGCGCCGCGCATCCCGCCGCTGCGCGTGCTCGGCGGGCTGGCGCTGAGCTCGCCCTCATGGGACCTGCGCGGCGAGGTCGAGCACGTCACCGCGCAGAACCGCGTCGCTCCGCTGGAGACCGTCACGCCGGCCTATACCATGGTCAATCTGGAGGCGACCTGGCGGCCTTGGGGCAAGCAGCGCCCGCTCAGCCTGACCCTGGCGGCGAACAACCTGTTCGATGTCGAGGCGCGGCGGCATGCCTCGATCCTCAAGGACTATGCGCCGCTGGCCGGGCGGGACATCCGGATCACGGCGAAACTGGAGATCTGACGTCGTCCCGGGTCGGTCCCGGGACGGCGGCGCGCCTTCAGTCCTCGCCGTGCCCCAGCGCGAGGTAGTCCGCGCTCTGCATTTCCTTGAGGCGGCTGACCGTGCGGTCGAACTCGAAGCGGCCGCTCTCGTTGCCGCCGGGGCCCTGGTCGTAGAGCTCCTCGGGCTCGGCGGCGGCGGTGACGAACAGCTTCACGTGGTTCTCGTAAAGGGCGTCGATCAGCGTGACGAAGCGGGCCGTCTCGTTGCGCTGGTCGGGGCCGAGGCGCGGAATGCCGACGAGGATCACGGTGTGATAGGCGTGGGCGAGGGCGAGATAGTCCGCCGCGCCGCGCGCCTCGCCGCAGAGGCGCTTGAAGCTGAAGACCGCGACGCCCTTCAGCGCCTTCGGGACGAACAAGGTGCGCCCGCCGCCGAGGTCGAGCTCGGCCGCGGGGACGTGGTCGATGTCCTCGGGTGAATAGTCGGTCAGGCGGAAGAACGCCTCGCGGGTCTGGGCCGTGGCGGGCTCGCCGAGCGGGGTGTGCCAGGAATCGATCCCGGCGAGGCGCTGGAGCCGATAGTCGACCGGGCCGTTCAGCGGCAGCACGTCGAGCTCGCGCTCGATCAGGGCGATGAAGGGCAGGAAGTGCTCGCGGTTGAGCCCGTCCTTGTAGAGCTGGTCGGGCGCCCGGTTCGAGGTGGTGACGATCGTCACCCCGTGATCGACGATCAGCGAGGTGAACAGCCGGCTCATGATCATGGCGTCGGCGGAATTGTTCACGACCATCTCGTCGAAGGCGAGGACGCGGAGCTGCTCGCCGAGCGCGGCGGCCACGGGCAGGATCGGGTCGCCCGCTTCCTTCTTGCGCTCCTCGCGCAGCAGGGCGTGCACCTCGATCATGAAGGCGTGGAAATGGACGCGGCGCTTGCGGCGGATCTGCAGGCTGTCGTGGAACAGGTCCATCAGCATCGACTTGCCGCGGCCGACTCCGCCCCACAGGTAAAGCCCACGTGGCGGCGGGGGCTTGCGAGTCAGCAGCTTGCCCAGCAGGCCGCGCTTGGCCGAGGTGGCTTCGAGCTCGCGCTGAAGCCGTTCGAGCCGTTCGGCCGCCGCCGCCTGCTCGGGATCGGGGCGGAGCTCGCCCGAAGCGACCAGGGCCTCGTAGCGGGTGAACAGCCCGGTCATCGCGCCTGACGGCCTTGGGACGGCTTGCGGATGGTGCCGCTGAAGGAGGCGACGATCTCGTCCTCCTGCACCACCAGCCCGCGCAGGAAGCCCATGCGGCCGGTCTCGCGCAGCAGCTCGACCACGGCGTCGAGCGGCCTGGCGAGGTCCCCGGCGCCGATGAACTGGGCCGAGAGGTCGATGGTCATCGAGCCGCCGGCATCGACGCCGCGCAGGACGTACATGGCGCTGAACAGCGAGACGTCGGCCAGGGCCAGGATGATCCCGCCGTGGACCCGGCCGCCCGAGTTGCCGTGGATGTGCTGCGGAAACATCCGCAGCCGCGCGGTGCTCGGGCCTTCGGCGCGGACGATCTGCTTGCCCAGCACCGCTTCGTTGAAGCGGGTCGCGTCGGCCATCATCCAGCGGTTCCAGCCCGGGTTCTCCGGGTCGGGTTCGTAGATGAACTTGGTGAGGGGTGGGGCGGTCGCCATTACAGCCGATCCCGTTCGTCCTGAGGAGGCCGCGAAGCCGAAGGCAGAGCGGCCGTCTCGCAGGACCTGCGCGAGGGTGGTTCGAGACGGGCCTTCGACAAGCTCAGTCCCTCCTCACCACGAACGGGCTGCATTGGTCTAGACGTGCCGCTCGGCCTGCATCTTCTTGATCTCGGCGATTGCGCGCGCCGGGGAGAGGCCCTTGGGGCAGACGTTGGCGCAGTTCATGATCGTGTGGCAGCGATAGAGGCGGAAGGGATCTTCCAGCTCGTCGAGCCGCTCGCCGGTCATCTCGTCGCGGCTGTCGGCCAGCCAGCGGTAGGCCTGGAGCAGGATCGCCGGGCCGAGGAACTTGTCCGAATTCCACCAGTAGCTCGGGCACGAGGTCGAGCAGCAGGCGCAGAGGATGCATTCGTAGAGGCCGTCGAGCTTCTCGCGCTGCTGGGGCGACTGGAGCCGCTCCTTGCCCGAGGGGGTGGTGCTGACGGTCTGCAGCCAGGGGCGGATCGAGGCGTATTGCGCGTAGAAGTGGGTGAAGTCGGGGACGAGGTCCTTGATCACTTCCATGTGCGGCAGCGGGGTGATGCGGATGTCGCCTTTGAGGTCCTCGATCGCCGTGGTGCAGGCCAGGCCGTTGCGGCCGTTCATGTTCATCGAGCACGAACCGCAGATGCCCTCGCGGCAGGAGCGGCGGAAGGTCAGGGTCGGGTCCTGCTCGCTCTTCATCTTGATCAGCGCGTCGAGGACCATCGGGCCGCAATTGTCGAGGTCGATCTCGAAGGTGTCGTAGCGGGGGTTCTGGCCGCTGTCGGGATCGTAGCGGTAGACGGTGAACTTCTTCACCTTGGTCGCGCCCTCGGCCTTATGGACCTTGCCCTTCTTGGTGATCACGCTGTTCTTCGGAAGGGCGAACTCGGCCATGTCAGATCCCTGTAATCTTCGCGTCCCGCAAGACGATTCCGGCCCTCTCTAGCGATTCGCCGCGCCGGGGCAAGAGCGCTGCACTTGCGAATTGCGCATGGGCGGTCGACGCGCAGGACCTAGCGGCGAGGGGCATAGCCCTCCGGGTTCCTAACCGCGGCTTCGGCATCCTCCGGCAGCAGCAACCGCGCGGCGACCAGCGCGTCGGCGGCCTTGCGCAGCTCCGTCTCGCGGCCGGCAGGGTAGCGCTCCGCCAGCGAAAGCCGCGGGTCGCTGCCGCGGGCGGCCCGGTCGGCGGCGAAAGGCAGGAAGGTGCCCGACAGCAGGCAGAGGTCGCCTTCGCCGTAGCCCGCCTTGCGCAGGTTCCAGCCGAGCAGCGTGCCGACCGGCGCGGCGACCTGGGGCGGGCGGATGCCGGGCAGGTCGTTGCCGTCGGCGTCGATCGCGGGAACGAAGATCGGCCAGGCCGGCTTGCCCGCGGGCGGGATCGGCTCGTTGATGACCTTGGCCCAGGTGATGCCGGCCGGGCCGCGCAGCGAAGCCGGTGGGACCAGCTCGCCCTTGGCCAGGCTCGGCCAGCGGCTCGGCGGCGGGGCTTGCCGGTCGAGCGTCCAGTCGACCATCGCCAGGAACAGCGCGCGCAGGGCATTGCTGTAGAGCATCGGATTGGCCGGATAGCGGCAGGCCGGCATCATCAGCCCGGGCGCATGGGCCCCGCCGGCCAGCATGTAGGCGCGCACGTTCGGCGGGAAGGGCACGTCGTGCCCCGTGCCGCCGGTGCCGACCAGCGAGGCGCCGGCCTGCCAGAACTCGCCGCTGGTGTCGAAGTGCATCAGCTTGGGGCAGGTCTGCGTGGCCTCGCAGGCGCGCAGGATGCCGTCGGTCCGGCCCGTGACCGGATCGCGCAGCGTCGAATAGGCATAGGGGAAGGAGAAGCCCGGGACGTCGTGGTCCTCGTGCTGGCGCGAGAAGCGGCCCGGCTCGGCGAAGCGATAGTTGGTGAAGGTCCGCCGCGCGCCGGGGATCACCGCCATGACGCCATCGAACACCCGGAGGCCCGAAGTGTCGCGGTTGAAGCCCTGATAGAGATAGTCGCGGAGGTAGCGGCCCGATTGCGAGACGCCCCAGGCGATGGCCGAGGCGAAGGCCCCGCCGGCGGGGTTGGCGCAGGCGCCCACTGCGGTCTTGTCGCAGGGGGCGCTCGCGATGTCGGCCAGGGGATTGCCCTCGGCCGCGGAGCCGTGGCGCAGGAAGGCCACGAGATCGCGCGTGGCGGCGAAGCCCAGGCCGAAGAGCTTGGGGTCCTTGGCGACATATTCGAAGTGATAGATCGCGCCGGCATCCATGTCGGCGGGGCGGGTGACCTCGACGTTGCCGTCGTCGAGATAGCGCCACTGCGCGGGCGGGATCACCCGTTTCGGGCTGCCGGTCACGGCCTGGACGGTCAGCATGGCCTTGCCTTGGTCGAGCGTGAGCGCGGGATAGGGCAGGCGCATGACCTTGCCGTCGGCCCGGTCGAAGATCGTCTCGGTGGAAGTGCGGCCGGTGACCGGCCCGGCCTTGCCGGTGAGCAGCGGAAAGTGCCCGCCGATCGGTTGGGGGCCTTCGCTCGAAGTGCGGAAATCGCCCTGCCAGCCGCTCCACACCACTGTCACGCCCTGGCGCATCAGCAGGGCATCGCCCTTGTCGATCGGATCGGTGAGCCCGATGGCGCCGCCGTTGAGCATGCCCACGGTCTTGATGCCGCGATTGACGACATCGTAGACCAATACCCGGCGCGCCTTCCTGCCGTCGATCGGACGCAGGATGATCAGGTCGGTGTCGTAGCGCACCAGCCCGTCGGCATCGCGCTGGGCGAGAGCGATGTCGGTGATGCCCTGGTTCTCCGGCGCTTTGGGATCGATCTTCAGCCAGGCGAGGGCGGTGATCTTCTCGTAAGCGCCGTG
>JASGGH010000014.1:0-51245 GCA_047605105.1 Novosphingobium sp.
TGCTCGCGCCAGTACTTGGCGGCCTTGATCTTGCGCAGCAGCTCGGCGGCGTTGCGGCCCACGCCCTCGGGGGTGATCTCGACGAGCTGGATCACGCCGTCGGGATCGGTCACGAAGGTCGCGCGGTCGGCCAGGCCGACGCCTTCGCGCAGCACGCCGAAGTTGTTGCTCAGCACGTGGTTCTGGTCGCCCAGCATGTAGTAGTCGATCTTGCCGATCGCCGGCGAGGTGTCGTGCCAGGCCTTGTGGCTGAAGTGCGTGTCGGTCGAGACCGAATAGACCTCGACGCCCAGGCCCTGCAGCTCGCCGTAGATGTCGGCGAGGTCTTCGAGCTCGGTCGGGCAGACGAAGGTGAAGTCGGCGGGGTAGAAGAAGAACACGCCCCACTTGCCCTTGACGGTTTCCTCGGTGATGCCCTCGACGAATTTGCCCTGGTGGAAGGCGGTGGCGTTGAACGGCTTGAGCTGGCTTCCGACGATACCCATGGGTGCAGTTTCCTCTTGGTTGTGCCGGTTGCCCGGCGGATGTTCCGAGAGAGCAGATGGCGGTCGGGACAAGGAATCTCAAGCCGGATATGCTCCGGTCACTCATCGAGTTTTCCGATTAGTCGTGCGGGTTATGTTCGGAGATCAGAATATCCGGCGCCGCAGCGGATGGCCTTGGCCCCGGGGTTGGTGGCCCGGCTGGCAGGCGGGCTGATACTGCGGCGGTGGTGGCGGCGGTGGCGGTGGGGGCGGCGGTTCCACCAGGGTATGGCTTTCCGAGGCGCCGAACTGGCGGCACAGATGGTCGAGCACCGCGCCGTAGAGCGGCGCCGAGAACTCGATGCCGCAGCGGTTCGCGGTGACCCAGCGGATCGTGCCGGTGATCCCTTCCAGCCCGCCGGGACGGACGATGACCTGGCTGCCGAGCTTGAAACACATCGATTTGGCGACGAAGCAGCAGCCGACCGCGGAGATGTCCTCCAGCCAGCCTTCGTCGCGTAGGCCCGTCGACGACCGGCACCTGGCAGGCATGCGCACCGCCTTGCGCTCGGTGTTTCGGTCTTGGGGCGGCTCTTGCGACATTCAGATGCGGTCCATGGATAGGGTCAGCTATGCGGGAATATGGTAAAAACGGCCTCAACGACCCTCTCGTGAAAACTCGTAGTATGGGCGGCTTGGCCGCGTAGTCAGGTAGTTTGAACGCTATTGATGCCGGATCAGTTCCGGTTAGGGTCCGCCTCGCCGCAGCCCGGCTGCTCCTGAGGATTCCAGCACCAGATGCATCGCCATGCCGCATGTCTGCTCGGAGCAGCCCTCACGGCGATTGCGGGGCGCGCACGGGCCGAGGAAGCGCCGGTGGAGGGGGAAATCCTCGTGACCGGGCGCGGTCTGGACGAAACGCCGGCGACCCCGGCCTACAGCGTGCAGCGGATCGACCGGGCGCGGATCGACGCGGCGGCGTCGGGCCGGATCGAGGACGTGCTGTCGTCGGCCGCGGGCTTCCAGCAGTTCCGCCGCTCGGACAGCCGCTCGGCCAACCCCTCGGCCCAGGGCGTCACACTCCGCGCGCTGGGGGGCAATGCGACCAGCCGGGCGCTGGTGCTGCTCGACGGGGTGCCGCTGGCCGATCCGATGTTCGGCTATGTCCCGTTCAGCGCCATTGCCCCGGAGCGGCTGGCGCGGACCCGGATCACCCGTGGCGGCGGCTCGGGCGCGTTCGGGGCGGGGGCGGTGGCCGGGACGATCGAGCTCGAGAGTGCCGACGACGGCCATCTGGGTCTGTTTTCCGGTTCGGCCCTGGCCAACGACCGCGGCGAGACCGAACTCTCGGCAAGCCTCGCGCCGCGGCTGGAACAGGGTTTCGCGGTCGCGAGCCTGCGCTGGGACCGCGGGCAGGGCTTCTGGACCACGCCGGCGAGCCAGCGCGTCGCGGCGAGCGTTAGGGCGCGCTACGATAGCTGGTCGGCGAGCCTGCGCGGGGTCGCGCCGCTCACCGGCGATGTCGAGCTCCAGGCCAGTTTCCGCGCCTACGAGGACTATCGCACCCTGCGCTTCGCCGGGGCGGACAGCAGCTCGACCGGGCAGGACGCCAGCCTGCGTGCCGTCGGCCGCGGCCCCTGGCAGTTCGAGGCGTTGGCCTATGTCCAGTTGCGCGATTTCTCGAACGTGGTGATCTCCTCGACCAACTTCACCAAGACCCTCGACCAGCGGCGCACGCCATCGACCGGGATCGGCGGCAAGCTCGAGCTGCGCCCGCCGGTCGGCGGCGGGCATGTCCTGCGGCTCGGCGCCGACTGGCGGCTGGCGCGGGGCGAGCTGCAGGAAGAAGCCTACAACGCCGCCGGTGCGGTCACCGCACGCCGCCGCGCGGGCGGGCGCAACAGCGACGTGGGGCTGTTCGTCGAGGATGACTGGACGCTGGGCCCGGTGGTCCTGACCGGCGGCCTGCGCGCCGACCGCTGGACTGTTGCCGACGGGTTCTTCACCGAGGTCGCCGCCACGACCACCGACACCCGCTTCGCCGGCCGCGCGGGCTGGGACACGTCGCTGCGCGGCGGGGCGGTGTGGCGCGTCACTCCGCACCTGGCCCTGCGCGGGGCCGGCTACAGCGGGATCCGCCTGCCGACGCTCAACGAGCTCTACCGGCCTTTCGTGGTCTTCCCGATCACCACGCGGGCCAATGCCGCGCTCGCCAACGAGGAGATCCTGGGCTTCGAAGGCGGGGTCGACTGGACGCCGAGCGACGCTGTCAGCCTGTCGTTCACCGCGTTCGACAACCGGGTGAACCACGCCGTCGCCAATGTCACGATCGCCCCGAACCTGCGTGAGCGGCGCAACGTCGATGCGATCCATGCGCGGGGGATCGAGCTGTCGGGCGTGCTCAGGCTGGGGCGGTGGTCGCTCGACGGTTCGCTGGCGCTGACCGATGCCGAAGTCGAGGCCAGCGGCACCTCTGCGGGCCTGGACGGCATGCGCCCCGCCCAGACGCCGCGGATCGCGGCGAGCGCGACGCTCGGCTGGCGCCCGCGCGACGGCTGGATGGTATCGGCGACGCTGCGCCATGTCGGCGCGCAGTTCGAGGACGACCTGCAGACCGACCTGCTCCCGCCCGCGACCACGCTCGACATGTTCGCCCAGGTTCCGCTGAGCGAAGGGTTCAGCGTGATCCTGCGCGCGGAGAACCTGACCGATACCCGGATGATCACCCGCAATCAGGCCGGCTCGCTCGACCTCGGCGCCCCGCGCACCCTGTGGGCAGGGGTTCGCATCAAGCTTCCGCACTAGCGCGTTCTGGCTTAGGACAGCGGCGAGATGCCCAGCCTGACCGTCAACGACAGCCCGCTCGAATTCCGGATGGACCCGCAGACGCCGCTGCTCTGGGCGCTGCGCGACGCGGCCAACCTGACGGGCACCAAGTACGGCTGCGGGGTCGGCGATTGCGGGGCCTGCATGGTCCTGGTCGACGGTGAGGCCACGCGCTCGTGCCAGATCTCGCTGGCCGAGGCCGAGGGGCGGGTGGTGACCACGATCGAGGGGCTGTCGCGCGACGGGAAGCACCCGGTCCAGCAGGCGCTGGTGGCCGAGCAGGCGATCCAGTGCGGCTTCTGCACCCCCGGCATTGCGATGAGCGCCGCCGCGCTGATCGCCCGCAACGCCGATCCCAGCGAGGCCGAGATCAAGGCGGCGATCCCCAACCTGTGCCGCTGCGGGGTCTATCCGCGGCTGGTCAGGGCGGTGCAGCTGGCGGGCAAGATCGCCCGGGCCGGCGAGCCGCAGGGGACGGCGCAGGTCGTGCCGGTGCTGCGGGGGACCTGACGGGTCAGGACTTGCGCAGCGTGAAGGGCACCGCGACGTCGCCCGTCACGTCCGTCGGCCGGCGGGTTCCGCGGCATTTGCTCACCGCGCTCAGCGCAGCGTCGTCGAGCAGGCGGAACCCGCTTGATCGGCGGAGCGAGGACGACGTGATCCGCCCTTCGGCGGACAGGACCACCCGGATGACCACCGTGCCCTCCTGGCGCTCGAAGTTGGCCTTGGCGGGATAGGACGGGGTCGGGCAGGAGAGGCTCGCGCCGATATTGGCGACCCTGACCGGCCCGGCCGGCGCCGGTGCAGCGGCGGGAGCGGCCGCGGCCGGAGCGGCCGGCGCCGGCGCTGGGGTTGGCGGATCGGGCGCCCTCTCGGCTGCTGCGGCGACCGGCGGGGCCGCGGAGATCTGCAGCTTGGTCGGCGGCATGACCGTGTCCGCGCGGGGCTGGACCACCGGCTTGTCCTGCGGCTGCGGCTTGGGCTGAGCAGGCGGCGCGGGCTGCTGCTCGGGCGAGGTGGCGATGGTCGTGACCGTCAGCCTCTCGCGCTTCGGCTCGGGGGTGACCGAGACGATCCCCATAGTGACCAGCATGATCAGCACGGCGACCTGGAACGCGGCCGAGAGGCCCGCGGCGGCCCAGTTCGTGCCGCGCAGGCGGTTCATCAGCCAGGTCTTAAGGTCGGTGGTCTCGGGAGCCATAGCCAGGGCCATCGTCATGTCCTCACCCAGCGGCGCAGGAGGTTGTGGTAGACCGCCTGGAGGCTGGGCAGTTCGTCGTGGTTGGGGCCGAGCTCGGCGGTCAGCCGCTGGATCGTCTGGTCGAGCTCGAACAGCAGGGTGCGTTCGCCCAGGTCCTGGACCAGGCTTTCGATCCAGAAGAACGAGGCGTAACGCGCGCCGCGCGCCACCGGCGCTACCCGGTGCAGGCTGGTGGCGGGATAGAGCACCGCATCGCCTGCGGCGAGTTTCACGGCCTGGGCGCCGTAGTTCCCCTCGATCTCCAGCTCGCCGCCGTCGTAGTCGGCCGGATCGGTCAGGAACACGGTGATCGACAGGTCGGTGCGGACCATGTCCCCGCCGCTTGCCGGGCGCATCAGCGCCGCATCGACATGCGCGCCGTAGGTCTCGCCCACGCCGTAGCGATTGAAGCGCGGCGGGTAGACCTGGCGCGGCAGGGCGGCGGAGATGAACAGCGGATTGGTCCAGAGCTTCTGGACGATCCGGTCGCCCAGGCTGAGCGCGGGCTCCGTCCCGTCCTTGAGCTGATGGTTGACCTTGCGGTCCCGGCCGGCGCCGCGCACGGTGCTGTTGCCGGCCTCCCAGTGGGCGGCATCAAGCGCGCCGCGAATCTCGGCCAGATCCTGGCTGTCCAGCACGCTTTCGATCACGACCATCATGAATTCGTCATTCCTCAGTTGCGCAGGATTCGCAATAGCAAAGGCCCGGGCATCGCTGCCCGGGCCTCGCTTGATCCGATTCGGCGATCAGAACTTGGCGCTGATCGTCCCGACGATCTGGCGCTTGTCGCCCTTGTACATGAAAAACCCGCCGCGATAGACTGCGAGGTAGTAATCCTTGTTGAACAGATTGTTGACGTTCAAGCGTAGTTCAATGTTCTTCGTCAGGTGGTATTCCGCAGTCGCATCGACAACGAAATAGGATGGCACTGGCTGGCTGTATTTATAGAGGTCGGTGCCGGTCACGGTGGAGAACGGCGCCGCGGTGTCAGGCTGCCCTCCGTAACGCTGGCTCTTGTATTTGAAAGCGCCGCCCAGAGCGAACTTGTCGGTAATTTGATAGCGGGTCATGAATTCCGCGGATACGTTCGCGAAGTTCGCCAGGGTCTTGCCGACGTTGGCAGCTGTGGTCGATTCCAGCACCTTGGCGCGCATGACGGTAAAGCCGCCCTGGACCGACCACTTGTCGGTGATGTTGCCGGCGATGCTGAAATCGAAGCCTTGGACGCGGAACTTGCCGGTGTTGAAGGTGCCATAAGTGTTGTAGTTGGCGCCTTCCATGACATCGGACTTGACCGTGCGGAACAGCGCCGCGGTGATCAGCAGCTTCTCGTCCAGGACGTTCCACTTGGTGCCGATCTCGTAGTTCCACGAGCGTTCGGGCTTGGCGACTTCCCCGTTGACCGGGGTGATGAACCCGCCGTAACCGGCGCCGTTGGTGTCGGACTCGCCACCGTTGATATCGGCCGCAGTCGAAACGGTGGCATAGATCATGCCGCCCCCGCCGACCTTGTAGGTCAAGCCCAGGTGGCCATTCCACAGCGTGTCGGAATAGGAGTAGGTCGAGGTTTGCGCGCCAGTCTGGACATTCTGACTGGCAATGTTGAAGGTGTAGTGATCTGCACGGACGCCGGCAAACAGGGTCAGGCGATCGCTCAGGTCAACGGTGTCCATCAGGTAGGCCGCAATCGTATCGATCTCCCAGACGCGCGCGGGATAGGGCGTCCGATACACCGTCTGGCCCAGCAGGTTGCCCAGGTTGGGGACCGCGTTGCCGGCGGCATCGGTGATGCAGTAGCGATTGTTCGTGCCCCCCAGCACCGTCGAGCAGTTGAACGCCCCCGTGCGCGTGTAGATGTAGGCCGCGCTCGTGCTGGTCGAACTGGTGCTGGGCGAGCCCGCAGTGATCTGGACCTGGTGATTGGTGTACTCGGCACCCAGGATGAGCTGGTGCTTCGCACCGAGGAAGTCGACATCGGCGCTCAGGTTGGTCTGGTTGGCGATGTACTTTACATCCTGCCAGCCGGCATGGCCGCTGTCGAAGCTTGCCGAAAGGTAGGAGGTGGTTGCGCTTGTCGGGATAGTGATGATCGTGTTGACCGCGCTGATGAAGTAGGCGCTGTAGGTCCTGCCATAGCGGAAGGTGTTCGACAGCCGGACGTTGTCGGACAGGTCGTACTTGATGCGCGCGGTGAAGGTGTCGACATCGGCCTTCTGGAAGTCCGATGTTAGCTGCGTATAGGCGGGGACATCGAATGGCACCCGGTTGCCAGCCGCATCGGTCTGCAGCAGACCGGCGACGTCGGGCTTATCCTTGGCGCGCATGGTGTAGTAATCGAGGATGATCTTCAGGTTGTCCGTGGGTTGGAACAGGCCGGAGATCGCGGCGCCATAGCGTCGGCGGTCGGCGAGGCCGCGATAGGGCACGTCGGTGTCGGCAAAGAGCCCGTTGACGCGGATCGCGAAGTTGTCCCCCAGCCTGTAGTTCACGTCGGCCGTGGTGCGGATATAGTTGTCCGAACCATAGCCTGCCGTAACCTTGGCGAAGTTGAACTCGGTCGTCGCGGCCTTGGTGATGAGGTTTACCGCGCCGCCCGAGGCGCCGCGGCCGGCGAAGCTCGAGCTCGGGCCCTTGGTGATCTCGATCTGCTCGACCGCGAAGCTCTCGCGCGATTGCAGGCCCGGATCGCGCAGGCCGTCGACGAAGATGTCGCTCTTCACGTCCTGGCCGCGGATGATGTAGCGGTCGCCGAAGGCGTTGCCGTTCTCGCCGGTGCCGACGGTCACGCCCGGCTGGGCTTCGAGGATCGCCTTGAGGTCGGTGTAGCCCGACTGCTCGAGCTGGGCGCGGGTCAGTACCGTGATCGTCGCCGGAGTCTCGGCGAGCGGACGGCTGCGGCGCTCGTCGCCCGAGGTCTTGGCCTTGAAGGGCACGCCGAGCTGGGCGTTGGGGTTGGGGTCGATCGCGGTGTCTTCGACGTTGATCGTCGCCAGCGGGGCGTCCTCTTCCTGCGCGGCCTGGGCGAGGGCATGGCCCGGAACCAGCATGGCGGCCGAGAGGCCGACGAGCGCGGCGGCCTGGCGGGCACGCCCCCCCCCCCGCAGTGCAGTGCGGCGCAGGCTGCGCGGAGCGATGACGCCGGAAGAAGTATCGGTCATGAAAAAACCCCCTGAACTATGGACGTAATTTGCGATTGACTCGCAACAGCGATGTTCGGCCCGGTATTGCAAGTCTATCGCAGTAGCAAGCGGCAAAACAGGATTGCGTCCCGGCGGCCGGATGGGTGTTGCGCAAATCCCTCACCTTGACCGATGCCGTCGGCCTCCGCCAAGGAGCCGGCGCAGCGACGCGGGAGAACGAACATGAAGGCGACCATCTGGCACAATCCGGCTTGCGGCACCTCGCGCAAGACCCTGGCGATCCTCCAGGAAACCCCCGGGGTCGAGGTCACGGTGGTCGAATATCTCGTAACCCCGCCGGCGGCCGGCAAGCTGGCCCAGCTCTATCGCGACGCCGGACTCACCCCGCAGCAGGGCCTGCGGCTGCGCGGCACCGACGCGGTGGAGCGCGGCCTGCCCGATGCCGGCGATGCGGAAGTGCTCGCCGCGATGGCCGCGGAGCCCAAGCTGATCGAACGGCCCCTGGTCGAGACCGACAAGGGCGTGCGGCTGTGCCGTCCGCAGGACAAGGTGCACGAAATCCTCTGATCCCTATCCCCAGGGATTAGCCCCGATCGGCTCCGTTCCCGGTTGCATTGCCGTCACAAACCCGGCACAGGCGGCCATCCCTCGTAAAGCATGGCAGAGTTTCCCCACCGCATGACCAGCACAGAGGTTGCTCGCGAGGGCCTGCGGCATCGGTTCAGGCGACGCCTGATGCGCATGCTCGGGCCGATGGGCGTGTTTTTCGAAGGATTCCTCGAACACCCGGTGATGGTCGGCTCGATCATCCCGTCGTCGCGCTTCACGATCCGCAAGATGCTCGCCCCGGTCGACTGGGAGACCTGCAAGGTCTTCGTCGAGTACGGCCCCGGCGTCGGCACCTTCTGCCGCCCGGTGCTCGATCGGCTGCGCCGCGACGGGATGCTGATCGTGATCGATACCAACCCGCTGTTCATCGACTATCTGCGCGCGACGATCAGCGACAGCCGCTTCGTCGCGGTCCATGGCTCGGCGGTGGACGTGGTGGACATCGTCATGGGCCACGGCCACGACCATGCCGACTACGTGCTTTCGGGCCTGCCGTTCTCGACCCTGCCCGACGGGGTCGGCCCGGCGATCGCCAACGCGACCTACGAAGTGCTGCGGCCGGGCGGCGCCTTCCTGGTCTACCAGTTCACCGCGCGGGCCGGCGCCTTCATGGCGCGCTACTTCAAGCGGATCGACCGCGGGATGGAGTGGCTCAACATTCCGCCCTGCTTCCTGTTCTGGGGCTGGAAGGAACGGGGCGACGCCGCCTGATCGACCGCGATGGTCAATCGAAGGTGGTGCCGAGTTCGGCCGCGGTCGGCCCGGCCAATTGGCGGTGGATCGAGGCGAGCGCCGTATAGAGGTACAGCGTGAAGGCCGCGCTGATCGCCGACGAGACGACCGCCACCGCAATCGCCGCGCCCTTGGCCCCGAGCGCCAGCGCCAGCACGAGCCCCAGCACCAGCGCGACGACCGCGTTGATGACCGCGGCGGCCAGCCCCAGCAGCAGCAGGAACAGCACGATCCGCCCGGCATTCCCGCGGGTCAGCTCCCAGCTGCGCCGCAGCGCCTTGGCAGGATTGCGAATGCCCTCGACCGCGATCGCCGGCATCACCAGCACGACCCTGACCGAGATGTAGAGCAGTGCGCCCACGGCGACGGCGGCGGCGATGCCCGCGACGGGCTTGATCCCCGTCGCGACGCCGAGGCCGATGATGAGCACGGCGGCGACCATCTCGGCCAGGCCGACCATCAGCGCCGCGGCGAAGAACGCCACCGTATCGACCAGCCCCTTGCCCAGTGCGTCGCCGACGGTCGGGCGGTTGGAGTGGGTCAGCAGCCGGAAGATCGCCATCGCGCCGATCGTCTGGGCGACGATGGTCAGCAGCATGAACGGCAGGGCGTCCCGGTAGAATTTCTCGAAGAAGGCGGCCGCCTGCTCCGGGCTCATGGGCGCGGTCGCGGCGGGCGGCTGGGGGTTGAACAGGGCAAAGGCCAGGGTGGGCAGCAGGAAGAACACCCCGGCCAGGGCCAGGAACGCTTCGCGGTTGCTCAGGATCGCGGCATGGGCGCTTTGCCATGCCCGGTTCGTGTCGAGTTTGATCGGCGATGTCATGGCGCCCTTGATAACCGCAGCGATTGCCGCCACGCAACGCGCGATGATGGTCTCTCTGCTCAATGACATCGAACTGCGCCGGGACAGCGCGCCGGTGCCCTATCGCACGGCGCTGGAGCAGATGTCGGCGCGCAATGCCGCCATCGCCGCCGGTGAAGCGAACGAGCTGATCTGGCTGCTCGAGCACCCGCCGGTCTATACCGCCGGGACCAGCGCGGACCGCACCGAACTGCTCGACCCGCGCTTCGAGGTGGTCGAGGCCGGGCGGGGCGGGCGCTATACCTATCACGGGCCGGGCCAGCGGATCGGCTACGTGCTGCTCGACCTCAGGAAGCGTGCCCGCGACGCGCGCGGCTTCGTCCACGGGCTGGAGGGCTGGGTGATCGCCACACTGGCCGATTTCGGCGTCGCTTCCTGGCGCGCGGAGGGCCGGATCGGCATCTGGACCCGCGACATCGACGGCCGCGAGGCGAAGATCGGCGCGATCGGCGTGCGCATTCGCCGCTGGGTGACGATGCACGGCTTCTCGGTCAATCTCTCGCCCGACCTGTCGCATTTCACCGGCATCGTGCCCTGCGGGATCGAGGAATTCGGCGTGACCAGCCTCCAGCGGCTCGGGATAGAGGTTGATCCTGCGGCATGGGATCGGGCATTGCTGGCCCGCGCCGGCGATTTCCTCGCGGCGCTCGATAGCCCTTGCCCCAAGGAAAGCGCCTGATGCGTCCTGCCTTCCGTCTCGCGCTGATCCTGGCCCTGCCGCTGGCCGCGGCCGCGTGCAACAAGGCCGCCGAGAAGAAGCAGAAGGACCAGCGGACCGCCGCGGGCGAGATCCTGCCCGGCTCGATCAGCGATTCGATGCTGCCTTACGACACGGTCAAATCGCAGCCGCCGCTGGCCCCGAAGGAGACCGGCAAGCCCGGCGCCGCGCCGAAGCTGTCCGAAGGGGCCGACGAAGGCCCGGGCGATCCCCCGGTCGATCCGGCTGATCGCCAGCCTGCCGCTCCCGTCGAGGCGCCCGCCGCGCCGACCCGGTAAGTGGCTTCGTCCCAGCCTGCCAAGGCCGACTGGAACTGGCTCCATCTCGCCGCGCTGATGGGCGGCAACGTGGCGCTCGCCTTCGGGCCGCTGCTGGTCCGCCTGGCGGATTCGGGTCCGGTTTCCGCCGGTTTCTGGCGGCTGAGCCTGGCCGTGCCGGTGCTCTTCGTGCTTGCCGCGGTGAACCGCCAGCCGGTCACCGGCTTCGCCCGCACGACCTGGGCGGCCATCGCCGGCGCCGCGCTGTTCTTCGCGCTCGACCTGGCGAGCTGGCATGTCGGCATCCAGACCACCCGGCTCGGCAATGCGACGCTGTTCGGCAATGCCGGCAGCCTGATCCTGATGGTCTGGGGCCTGCTCACCCTGCGCCGCGCGCCGAGCGTGCCCGAATGGCTCTCGCTCGGTGCGGCCCTGGCCGGCGCGGGCATCCTGTTTGGCCGCTCGCTGGAGATCTCGACCGCGACCCTGATCGGCGACCTGTTCTGCCTGCTCGCCGGGTTCCTCTATGCCGGCTACATCCTGCTGATCCAGGCCGAGCGCGCCCGCCTCGGCAACTGGGCGCTGCTCGCCTGGTCCAGCCTGCTGGGCGCTCCGGTGCTGCTGGCCGTAGCCCTGCTGCGCGGCGAGCCCGTCCTGCCGAGCACCTGGTGGCCGCTGCTGACCCTGGCGCTGACGAGCCAACTGATCGGCCAGGGCCTGCTGGTCTACGCCCTCAAGCACTTCCGCCCGCTGGTCGTCGGCCTGGTCCTGCTGACCCAGCCGGTGGTCTCGATCATCGTTGGTTGGCTGGCTTTCGGCGAGGTGCTGAGCTTGTGGGACGTGCTGGGGATGGTGCTGGTGGCGGGTGCGCTGGTCCTGGCGCGGTGGCAAACGTAACGCTAGCTGTGGAGCCTCAAGAGGGTGTTCGTTGACTGTGGTCGAGAGCACAGTCAACGACGAATTCGAAAAGGGCGGGCTGAGGGCCGCCCTTTTCGTATCCGGGCAACGAGGAGAAGCGGGGGCGATGCAGCGCCCCCGCCTTCCTCAGAAGCGCAGGTTCACGCGGACCCCGTAGGTGCGCGGGTCGGGCAGGGTTACGAGGACTGCCTGCGACGAGGTGCTGAGGCCCAGCCCTATGCGGTCGACATCGCCAGTCTTGGTATCGGCCGAGCGCACGGTGTCGTCGTCGAACAGGTTGTCGATATAGCCGATGATCTCGTACCGGTCGGTCCGGATGCCGAGGCGTATGTCGGTCTGCGAATAGCCTTTCAGGATGCGGGTGTTCCACTGATCGACGAAGCGGCGCGACTGGTAATGGGTGTTGGCCTCGGCCACCAGCTTGATCGAATCGGTTAGCGGCGCGGTATAGCTGATCGTCCCCACCAGCGAATGGCGCGGCGACTTCTCGAGCTCGTTGCCCGAAAGGTCGATTAGGCAGGTCAGTTTGACGATCGTCACCACGGTGCAGGTCCCCGCGTCGATGATGTTCGACTTGGTGTCGGTGAAGATTTGGAACTGGGTATAGTGTGCGTCGAGGAAGGTATAGGCGAGGCCCAGGGTCAGGTGCTTGGTGAGCTTGGCTTCGGCCTCCATCTCGAAGCCCCAGACGCGCGCCTTGCCCGCGTTCTCGATGATCGCCACCGGTGAGCCCGAGGGCGTGGCGCGGCCTGAGACGACCTGTTTATCGGTATAGGATTGCAGGAAGCCGGCGACGTTCAGCCGGACCCGGTTGTCGAACAGGCCGAGCTTGGCGCCGATCTCGTAGGACCACAACTTTTCCGCGCCGAAGCGGAGCTCGTCGTTCGTGCCGTCGAGGTCGGAATCGAGCCAGGCGCCAGCGGCCAGCGTCGAGTTGCCGCCCGGCTTCACGCCCTTCGACACCGAAGCGTAGATCAGGGCGGTGCTGGCGGCCTTCCATTCCACGGTGAAGCGCGGCGTGAAGAACTGCTCGTCGGTGCGCAGGGTGACCGGCACGCTATAGGCTGCGGCCATCGTCCGTCCGTCGCTGAGCAGCGAGGAAGGGCCGAAGACAGACGGCGTCGCCGCCGAAGTGGCGAAGGGATCGCCGCAGATCACGCCGAACAGGTTCGTCGGCAAGCCGCAGTTGGAGCCGATGATAGTCTCTTTCTCCCACGAATAGCGGCCCTCTACCGTGAACTTCACGGTCGGCAGCGCTTGCCATTCGAGCCCGCCGTAGACCGACCAGTGGCGGGTCGAGCGTGAGGTGGGGTCGTCGAGCAGATTGATCTGGCTGGCGCGGCCGGACGCGCCGTTGGCGCATTCGAGGATCGTCGCGGCGCAGGCCACGATCAACGTCCGCGACTGCCGCAGCGAATCCTCGCTCCAATAGAGGCCGCCCATGGTCAGGCGGAACGGCTTGCCGGCGGCGGTGGTGATGCGCAGCTCCTGGCTGAACTGCTCGAGCGAGGTGCTGGAATCGGCGATGGAGGTGCGGCTGGCGCTGTCGGTCTGGTTGCCCGCTGGGCCGACCAGGATCGCGTCGGCGTCGTAGTCCTGCCGGTTTCTGAAGTTGCCCTTGGTATAACCGGTCCAGGCGGTCAGGGTCAGCGGCCCCGCGTCGTAGGTCGAGACCAGCGACAGCCGCAGCACGTCGCGATGGCTGCCCTCGAACGCGAGCCCGGTCACGGGGTCCGGGCTATAGCGCGGTTGCCCCAGCTCGCTGGCGTCGGGGATTGTCCCCTGATAGCCGGCGAAGGCGCTGTTGGTGGTGACGCCGCCGGCGACCGCCGTCGCGATCGCGGTGTTGTTGGCGGCGGTGATCAGCCCGGAGTTCGAGCGCAGGAGATACTGGGCCGGCGGGCGGAAGTGGTCCTTGAAATAGTCGACCCGGCCCTTGAACGACAGGTTCGGCGCCGGGGTCAGCAGCGCGGTCAGCGCCAGGCCCATGCCGTGCCCGCCGCCGAGCGGGGAGTTGAGCGCCTGGTCGCGGTAATAGCCGCCCTCGGTCCATGCCGTGCCCGCGACCCGTACGCCAAGCAGGCCCTCGATAAGCGGGCCGCTCACCGCCCCGCGCACGGCAAAGCGCTGGTGGCTGCCCGCCTCGCCGGAGATGGTCGCGGTCAGGTGGTCCGAAGGGTTGGCGGTGACGTACTGGATCGCGCCGGCAAAGGCGCTGCGCCCGTACTGGACGCTTTGCGGGCCGCGCACGATCTCGATCCGTTCGAGGTCGAGCAGCCGCTGCGACAGCAGCATCCCGCCGCCCGCCGAGCCGATCGCTTCGCTGGTCACGTCGATGCCGTCGACTAGGACGGCGGCGTTGGAGCGGCCGCGCGTCGGCGACAGGCCGCGGATCGCGATGGTCGAGCCTTCCGGGCTGGTGCCGCGGTCGAAGATCAGCGAGGGGCTGAGCTTGGCAACGGATTCGACGTCACGCAGGCCGAGCCGGGTGATGTCCGTGCCCGAGAGGGCCTGGATGCTGATCGGGACGTCCTGCAACCGCTCCCCCCGTTTGCGCGCGGTGACGACGATGTCGCCGCCCTCCATGTCCTCCGAGGCCACTTCCTGCGCCATGGCCTGCGCCGTAGCCAGGCCGGACAGCGCGATGCCAGCCATGAGCAGCAGGCCGCGTTCGTGGGATCGAGTCGCCATTGGTCATTCCCCAGTCTAGTGGTTGTCGTCGGTCGTCAGTGGATTCGGCCATGCGGGGGCGCGGCGTTTCGGCGTGACCTGTTTGCGCTGCGGCATGAAGGCAGTGACGCTGGTCAGGACCAGGAATGCCGCGAGCACGGCCAGCACCGGCGTGAGGTTCTCGAGCGGGTGCAGCCAGAACTCGTGGTACAGGCCGTAGCGCGGACCGAACTCGCCGAAGGGAATCCAGAAGAACGCCTTGGTCGGGATCGCGTAGCGCAGCGCGGCCATCACGCGGCTGAACCGGGACAGCTTCCAGATCAGGTAGATCGACCAGATCGCCAAGGCGGCGACGATCGCCATCGTGACCGGGTGGTGATAGCCGAGGAAGCGCTCGTCCCCGAGGAACAGCGAGATGCCGTAGCAGAACCAGGTGACGTAGATCGTCTCGATGAAGGTGATCCGGCAGAAGTTGCGGTTCTGGCCGCTTTCGGGCTTGCCCAGGTTGATGCCCAGCTTGCGGTGGAGCCAGCGGAAGGCGTTGCACTTGGTGTCGCGGTTCAGGAAGAAGAACAGCAGCGTGGCCACGCAGATGCCGAAGGAGCCCTGCATGAACAGCAGGCCGAGCGGGCGCTTCTGGTCCGGCGTGATCGCCATCATCGGGCGGCCGAGCGCGATGTCGTTATAGGAGAACATGTAGGAGGCCCAGCCGATCCAGATCAGCAGGCCGGCCACGAACCCGGTCAGGGTGCCGCGCACCTCGTCCTCGCCGCGCCGCAGGCCGTAGAACAGGATCGCCAGCCCCACCCCGCCCAGGCACAGGTTGAACGCCCCGTCGAGCGCGGGTGGCATGAGCTGCCGGGCTCCGACCCGGATCGAATGCATCACCGGATTGGCGAGCAGAACCGCGATGAATGAGAGTAGGCCGACGAACGGCGCCCGATATAACCTTTGCCCGAGGCCCGATTGCGTCACAGCAAGTCCCCATCTCATTATATCATAAGTATGTCACGTTCATATGATGTTTTGGAAAATGGCGCAAGTAAAGAAACGCCGCGGTGCTTGGCGAGGGCGATGCGCTCGAAGCGGCCGAGCTTCTTCATGCCGAGATGGCCGAGGTTTCGGTTCCACAGCACGTCGCGGACCATGATCCCGTCCTTAGGAAAGGCTTTGGTCGCCTCGACCACGAGCTTGGCGGTATGAACCGGCCGGGCGGGGCTCGGCGCGGCGGCGTCGTCTGACTTGCCGGTCATCCGCCCTCAGGCGCCGGCCTGCTCGTGGTGGGGGCGATCGCTTCCCAGCTGCGGCCTTCGGCGGCGATGGCCATGTGGACGAAACCGGGATCGGGGATGCCGAACAGCGTCTTGATGCCTTCGGCCTCGAACAGTTCGAGGATGTGCTGGTGGACGGGACCGGACATAAAGTTCTTCTCTTTATTCAGAGAAATCGCTCAATAAGTAATGCCCTTGGCCGCCAGGCGGGCATGGAGGGCGGGGTCGACGGCGTCCTCGTGGGCCTTGCGGAGCTGGACCAGCGAAGCGAGCGGGCATTCGACGTACTGGATCGCGCGCCAGCCTTCGGGCTTGCGGCGCAGGGTCATGCTGATCCGCACCGGGCCGCCGAACGGCTTGGGATAGAGCCGGTTGCCGGGGATGTAGGTGCTCCAGTTGGCGTGGAAGAAGGCGCTGGCGACGTCCGCCCCGGCCTGGACCGCGTGGAGGTCGTGCCAGGTCAGCAGGCGCTCGGACTTCGAGCGGTCTACGCCCCAGTAGCCGAGGATCGCCTCCCAGCCGATATGCGGCTCGCACTCCTCGGCGAGGTAGAGCGCCTTCGGCTCGCTTTCGTCCCACAGCGCGCGCATGGCGGGCACGTCGTACTGGTTCCAGGCGGCGAAATAGGCGTCGAGGTATTGGGTCAGCTCGGCGTGGAGGGTGTCGGCCATGGTTAGGCTCCCAGCTTGCGCAGGGTCAGGGGACGGCGTGGGATGCTGACCGCCTTGGCCCGCGTGTAGAAGGCTTCGGCGGCGCGGCCGCCTTCCGCGCCGACGCCGGATTCGCGATAGCCGCCGAAGGGCGCGCGCAGGTCGCGGACCATCGGGGTGTTGCACCAGATGGTCCCGGCCGAGATTCGCTCCTGCGCCTCCATCACCCGCGCCACGTCGCGCGACCAGGCATAGCCGACCAGGCCGAAGCGCGATTCGTTGGCGATGCGGTAGGCGTCCTCGTCGCTGTCGAAGGGCATGATCGCGGCAAAGGGACCGAAGATCTCCTCCTGGCAGAGGCGGTGCGCGTTGGAATCGACCTCGGCGATCGTCGGCTGGAAGTAGAAGCCGCGGGCGAAGCCCTCTGCCCGGCCGCCGCCCGCGAGGATGCGCGCGCCGGCATCCCCGGCCTCGGGCACGAAGCTCATCACGTGGTCGTAGTGCTGGCGCGTCGCGAGCGGGCCGACCTCGGTCGCGGGATCGCGCGGGTCGCCGACGCGGACCCGGCGCGCTCGCTCGACGAAGGCCTCGACGAACTGCTGGTAGATGCCGCGCTGCACCAGGACACGCGATCCGGCGAGGCATTGCTGGCCGTTGTTGGTGAAGATGCCGATCAGCGCGCCGTCCAGCGCGGTCTCGAAATCGGCGTCGTCGAAGACGATGTTGGCCGACTTGCCGCCCAGCTCCATGATCGACGGCTTCAGGTTCGCACCCGCGGCGGACATGATGATCCGCCCGGTGCGGGTGCCGCCGGTGAAGGACATGCAGTCGATGTCCGGATGGCGCACCAGCCGGTCGCCGACGCTGGCGCCGAAGCCGTTGACGAGGTTGACGACGCCGGGGGGGAGCCCGGCCCCCTGGATCGTCTCGATCAGCAGGGTCAGGCCGAGCGGGTCCTGCTCGGCCGGCTTGAGCACGCAGCTATTGCCGAAGGCGATGGCCGAGGCGACTTTCATCGAGCCGAGCGCGAGCGGCGAGTTCCATGGCGAGATCAGCGCGGCAACGCCCACCGGCTCGCGCCGCACGTAGGTCAGGTACTGCGGATGCTGCTCGTAGAGTTCCGAGGCCGTCTGGCCGATGTAGTCGGCGAAGAAACGGAAATTGCCCGCCGCACGGCCGACCTGCCCGTGGCGGACCTGGGCATAGGGGATGCCGGTATTGGCGCATTCGATGCCGGCGATAGCGTCCGCCGCGGCGTCGATCGCGTCGGCGCAGGCGCGCAGCACGGCCTGGCGCTGCTCGACGCCGGCGCGGCTCCACTCGCCCCGCTCGAAGGCCGCGCGGGCCGAGGCGACGGCGCGGTCGACCAGTGCGTCCTCGGCCTCCGGCACTTCGGCCAGGATCTCCTCGGTGGAGGGATCGACCACCCGGATCGGCGCGCCGGTGCCGGTGACGCGCTCGGCGTCGATGATCGCGGTGGGGTGGGTGGTCATCGCGGGGTGCTTCCTTCGTCGGGGAGGGCCAGGACTTCGGCCAGGCGCGGGCGCCAATGGGTTGGGCCGGGCTCGGCCAGGCCGAGCGCGCGGCACAGGGCGCGTGCCAGGCACAGGTTGGAGGAGAATAGCGGCGCGCCTGGCGGCGGATCGGCGAGCAGGGCGAGCGAAGGCATCCCCGTGCCGCTGAGCAGCACGGCGTCGACGCCGGACGCAGCCAGCTCGGTCGCGACCGGGCGCGCGTCGGCGGTGCCGAGGGTATAGATGCTGCGCGTATCGGCGCTGCCGGTGTCGATCCCGCGGATCTCCGCCACGTCGTAGCCGCTTGCCCGCCAATAGGCCGCGGCGGCCTCGGCCAGCGGCGAGGGGTAGGGCGAGGCGAGGGCGATGCGCCGGGCGCCCGCGCGCTGCAATTCGGCGTGGATCGCCCCGGTCGCGGTGACGATCGGGCAGCCGAACCGCGCCTCCAGCCGGTCGAGGATCACGCGCTCGTGCTCGCGCTCGACGAGGTAGGAGGAGCCGGTGCAGGCGAAGCCGTAGACCGCCGGGCGCAGCGTGTCGAATTGCTCCAGCGCGCAGTCCATGTTCTCGAGGTAGTCGCGTAGACGGTTGAGCGGCTGGTCGGCTGTGCTGGTCAGCCGCGAGACGGCGACCAGCACGTTGGGCGGCAGCAGCAGGCGCATCTCTGCCTCGACCGTGGGGTTGGCCTGGGGCGTGCCGATGCCGGCGATGCCGGCGCGGCCATAGTCGTAGCTGGCCATGGTCATGCGATCTCCGCCGCCTTGCGCAGCCCCTCGATCATCGAGGTGCGCAGCAGGTGCGCCCGTGCCGCGACCGGATCGGCGGCAGTGCGCTGGAGCGCGGCGAGCATCTCGCTACGCTTCGCCGGATCGCGCTCCTGCATCCGCGCGCGGTTGCGGTCGGCCTGTGTCAGGATCTCCTGCAAGGCGATCGGGCGACGGCGGCGGGTATAGCGGTCGAGATGCGCGATCGATTGGCCGTCGAGCACCTCGGCCAGGGTCTCGACCAGTTCGCGCGCGTCGTGGATGCCGCCGTTCATGCCCATCCCGCCCGAGGGCGAGTTGACGTGGGCGGCGTCGCCGGCGAGCAGGATGCGGCCGTGGCGGTAGTCGTCCACGATCCGCATGTGGATGCGGTAGGGGCGGATCTCCTCGACCGCGTGGCCCGCCGGCCAGGGTACGATCTCTTGCAGCTTGCGCTCGATGCTGGCGGGCTGGAGCGCGTCGTCGATCGTCTCCTCGCCATCGGGATAGAGGCTGCACCGCCACAGTTCGGGCAGACGCAGCAGGCTGAAGGTGCCGTTCTCCTTCCACACGTAGTTGACGTTCGACAGCCCCTCCAGGTGCTCGTGGAAGGGGAAGCGCGTCGTCGCGAGGATCGTGGTCTCGGGATAGGTCTTGCCCTCGAAGGGCAGGGCGAGCTTCTCGCGTACCGTGCTCCGCGCGCCATCGGCGGCGATCAGGAAGGCGCCCTCCAGCCGGTGCGCCACCCCGGAGGGATCGCGCGCGGTGAGGCTGACCCCGTCATCGTCCTGGGTGAAGCTCTCCAGCGCCAGGCCCATGCGGACGTCGCCGCCCTCCGCGCGCACCTGGTCGAGCATGATGCGGCAGAGCACCGACTGTTTGCATTGCAGGCGATAGGGATGGCCGGTGGCGTCGGCGATGGCGCCGAGGTCGAAGACCGCGCGCTCGCCGCCGGGATGCATCCGGATCTGCCAGGTCGGGCTGATGAGGCCTTGCGCGATCAGCTTGTCCGCCACGCCCAGCTCGTCGAGCAGGTCGAGCGTCGGCGGGTGGAAGGTCGAGGCGCGCAGGTCGTCGGGCAACTCCTCCGCCTGCTCGATCAGCGTGAAGGCGACCCCCCGCCGCAGCAGCAACAAAGCGGCCGTCAGGCCGACCGGCCCCGCCCCTGCAATCAACACCGGCTTCATCGAGGTATATATCCTCCCTTGTAATATGATTTGTCCTAGATATAGTACTATTGGGCGGTCGTAAACGCCTCTTGTCCGCCAATGGCGCAAGAGGGCGGCCGCCAGTGCCGGAGTTCGTCGGAACGCTTCGTGCGGACGGGCCGGCAGAGAGGTGAGACATGGCTGCCGATGCGTCGCTGGACCAACGCAACTCCCTGATTCCCGACATCGAGTCGCTTGCCCGGCCGACCCTGGAGGAGCGCGGGCGCCAGCGCTTCTGCTCGGCCCTGCGCCGCCACGCGATCCAGGACATGCCGGACCTGCTCAGGCGCGACTTCGACGAGCGGGTGAAGCCCCGCCACGAGGCGCGGGGCGAGGCGCTCGACGATGCCCTGGCGATCGAGCGGGCGATGAAGGCGGAGCCGTCCTACCGCTTCTATTCGACGCTGCGCTACAACGCGCAGGAGATGTGCTTCCAGTCAGTGCAGGAGCCGATCGAGCGCGCCTTGCCCGAGATGATCGGCGTCGCCCGCGACGCGGCTGAGCGCAGCCCGGCGGGTGGCACCCTGCGGCTCGATCCCGCGCTGGAGATGCGCGCTACCTGACCTCGCTCGATGTCCACCTGAAGCCCGGCTGCTTCCACAGCGAATGGGTGGAGGATCGTCTCGATCGGCAGCCGGGGCTCGAAATCGGGCTCGGCGCTGACCTCCTCCTACATCGCCTCCAAGCACGGGCTGGTCGGCCTGACCCGCTCCGCCGCGATCGAGCTGGGGCCGCAGGAGATCACCGTCAACGCCGTCTGCCCGAACCACGTGACCACCGGGCTGGGCGGCTGGCAGAACGAGTTCATGGCCAAGGCGCGCGGGCAGACGCTCGACGAATACATGGCGGCGATGCGCGGGCGCATCCCGCTCGGCCGGGTGGGCGAGCCGAGCGACACCGCCAACGCCTGTGCCTTCCTCTGCTCGGGCCAGGCGCGCTACATTACCGGCGAGGCGATGAACGTCTCGGGCGGCGAGGAGATGCACTGAGGCGGAACGGAGGGGCTCAGCCGGCTACCGCGGCGGCAGCGATCTGCTCGTCCTGCTCGGCTGTGCCGCCGGAGACACCGACCGCTCCGGCTACCGCGCCGGTCTTGGCCGTGATCGGCACCCCGCCCGCCATCGGCAGGTAGTCGGTCAGCGCGAGCAGCGCGGGATCGCCCGCCACCCGGTCGGCCAGAACCCGGCTCGGGGCGCGGAGCAGGGCTGCGGCGCGGGCCTTGCGCAGAGCGACCTCGGCGGTGAGCAGACCGGCGCCGTCCATCCGGTGCAGCGCCACGGGATAGCCGCCCGCGTCGACCACGGCCAAGCTGACCGCCAGCCCGAGCGCGTCTGCCTCGGCCAGCCTGGTCGCGATCGCCGCGCGGGCGTCGGCGGAATCGACAAATGGCTTGAATTGCATGATCGATGGACCTTTCCTGTTGCCGATCCTATTCGCAAGGAACACCACGCAGCCGCGTGAATGAGGGAGCGGACTTTCCTTGGCTAGTGAAAGCGGAGAAATCGTCGCGGTGGATCGCGGCCACGCCGTGCCGCTCTATCACCAGATCTTCCTGCAACTGCGCGAGGAGATCACCAGCGGCGAGCGCGCGTTCGGCTCGCGGATGCCCACCGAGCAGGAGCTTTCCGCCCAGTTCGGCGTGTCGCGCATCACCGCGCGTCGTGCGCTGGACGAACTGGCGGAGAACCACCTGGTCGAGCGCAAGCGGCGCGTCGGCACGACGGTGGTGTTCCAGTCGCCGGTCAAGCCGATCCAGGGCAACATCGAGCAGGCACTCGATTCGCTGCTGACCTTCGGCCGTGAGACCAAGGTGAAGCTGCTGGAGGTGGAGACCGTGCCGGCGCGGCCGCCGATCGACAAGGCGCTGGAGATCCCGGTCAACAGCCAGGTTCTGCGGGTGGTCAGGATGCGCGGGCTGGACGGCGTGCCGGTCGGCCATTTCGTCAGCTACATCCCTGCGGCGCTTGGCGCGGGGATGACCCGCGCGAAGCTGAAGTCGACTCCGATGCTGGCCCTGCTGGAGGAGGCGGGGGCGTATATCGGCTCGGCCCGGCAGACGATCTCGGCGACGCTGGCCGACGCTGCGCTGGCGGCCATCCTTCAGGTGGACATCGGCTCGCCGATCCTGCGCGTCAGCCGCACTGTGCTCGACACCAGGGGCGTGCCGGTGCAGCATATCCTCGCCCAGTATCGGTCCGACCGCTATCAGATCCGCCTCGACCTCAATTCCCCGGCCTCGGCCGAGCACCTGCTCTGAGAATCAGCCTTATTTGACATAGAGGTATGCCAAAAAGCTGGCATGACCCCCTTGCCGCCGCGCGCGGGCAGGAAGGATTGGGCATGAGTGACTGGACGACCTTCACCGAGCCGGACCTGCTGCGGATCGTCGCGACGACCGCGGCTGTGCCTGATCTCGAGGCGGCCGAGGCCGCCTATTCGCGTCATCTCGGCTATGGCGTGGTCGAGCGGGGGGCGCTGGACGCGGACCTCGCAGCGAGCTGGGGACGGGCGGGCAGCGCGGGCGCGCGCCATGTCGTGATGCGCGCCGCGGGCGAGACGGACACCTTCGTCCGCCTGGTCGAGGCGCCGGCCGTGCCGGGCTATCGCCCGCTGACGAGCTTCGGCTGGACCGCCTTCGAGATCATCGTCGACGATGTCCATGTGCTGGCCGAGCGGCTCGCCGCCTCGCCCTTCGAGATCATCGGCCCGCCCAGGCCCTTGCAGTTCATGCCCTCGATCGTGGCCATGCAGGCGGTCGGGCCGGGCGGCGAATGCCTCTACTTTACCATGGAGAGCGGGGACCGCGACAGCTCGATCCTGCCGCCGCCAAGCGGCTTCGTCGGCCGGACCTTCATCGTCGTCTGCGCGGGCGCGGACTTCGCGGCCATGCTGCGCTGGTACGTCGACCACTTCTCGTTGCGCGAGCGGCCCGTCCGGCAGAGCAAGGTCGAGATCGTCCAGCGCGCCCAGGGCCTTTTGCCCGACCACACGATCGAGCTGAGCGCGATCGGGATGCGCCAGCGCGGCAACCTGGTGGAACTGGACGGCTATCCCACCGGCCCCGGTCGCATCGCCGGCCCGCGCCCGGGCGATCCGGCCATGCTGCCCCCCGGCAATGCCCTGGTCACGTTGGAGGTCGAGCGGTTCGATGCCGTCGCCGCCCTCGCAATCCAGCCGCCCGCCCGGCGCGGCGCGGCGATCTATGGCGGGCGGCGGAGCTGCACGATCCTGGGCCCGGTCGGGGAGCTACTGGAGCTGATCGAAGCCGGTTGATTGGGGCGAGGCCCGGTTGCGGGCTCTCCAAGCACCTCCTGTTACAGGTGAGGCGGATGCTCCAGGAGCGCCCGCTCACCCTGCCTGCGGGCGCCAGCTATCGACCAGCTCGCCCGCCGTGGCGAACCACGTGGCCTCGTCGCCGGCCAGCCGGTCGAGCAGGGCCTCGAAAGCGTCCATGCGATAGGGCAGGCCGGTGATATAGGGCGTCAGGGTGAAGGGCAGCACTCGGCCTGCGCCGTACTGGGCGGATTCGGCCCTGAGCCAGGCCAGCGCGTCCTCGATCTGCTGGACCACGCTGTCCATCGACTGCTGCTGGACCGCGATCATCTGGCGGTCGGACAACTCGTGGTTGAACGGCACGCTGACGATCGTGCCCGCCGCGGTGGTGGCGAGATAGGGCAGGTCGTCGTTCACCCAGTCGCACATGTAGTCGAACCCGGCTTCGACCAGCAGGCGCGGGGTGTTGAAGCTCTGCGAGCGGGCGATGGACTGCCAGCCGCGCGGGGTCGTGCCGGTGGCCTCGGCCAGGCGGTCGCGCGCCTCGAGGATCAGGGCGCGCTCCTCGGCCTCGTCCATGCCGCCCGCGATCGTGCCGTTCATGTCGGTCGAATGGGCGATGATCTCGTGCCCGGCGGAGAGGATGTCGGCGATGACCGAGGGATAGCGCTCCGCGATTGCCGAGTTGACCGCGACGGTCGCCTTGACCCCCGCCTTGGCGAAGGCGTCGAGCAGCCGGTAGAAGCCGACCCGCGTCCCGTATTCCCGCGCGGTGTAGTGGCGATAGTCGGGATAGGGCGTGACCATGTGGCCCGGCGCGCGGAACGGCGTGTCGGACGGGGTGATCGGGAACCATTCGAGGTTGACCAGCAGCGTCAGCGCCACCGGCTTGCCGCCCGGCCAGGCGACCGGCTTGCGCGAGGGCATGGGCGCGGCGGGATAGAGCCCGTGATCCATCCCCTCGCGGCGCTTGGGATATTCGAGATAGGCGGGATCGAGCGTCATGGCGTCAGGCCTTTGCGTAGCGGGCTGCATCGGCGACGGCGGCGTCGTAGCCGGTCGCGAGGAAATGGTCGGCGATGTCGCCCGAACGGGTGATCCAGGCCCGCCCGTCGGCGGCGATGTGGCGCAGCACCTCCTCGAACGGGCCGATGCGGTGCGGCTGGCCGATCAGGTAGCTGTGCAGCGGGATGCACATCACCGTGCCGGAGGCCGCACCTTCCGCCGCCAGCCGGTCGTACTGCCGGATCAGCGTGTCGGCATATTCGCGCGGGCTCATGTTGTAGACGAAGAAGCCGTAGTGGTCGTTCACCTCGATGCTGTAGGGCATCGACACCAGCCGGCCCTGCTTGACGTGGACCGGCCCGGGCTGATCGTCGTGATAGAGATCGCAGGTATAGGTCATGCCGTATTCGGCGATCAGGTCCAGCGTGCGCGGGGTGTGGGTCAGGGCTGGGGCCAGCCAGCCCTTGATCGTCTGGCCGGTGGCCTCGCGCACCGTCCGGATCGAATCCTCGATGATCGCGCGTTCCTGCGCCTCGTCCATGCCGTAGCTGTAGCGGGTGTTGTAGATGCCGTGGCTGAAGAACTCCCAGCCCAGCGCATCGGCATTCGCGACCACGTCCGGATGGTGCTGGCACAGCGCCACCGAGAGCGAGACCGAGCCCTTGAAGCCGTGCTTCTCCATCACCTCGGCCATGCGCCAGTGGCCGATCCGGTTGGCGTAGTCGCGATGGCCGTAGCTCACCACGTCGGGGTGAGGCCTGGTCCAGCTCTTGCGTTGCGGATTGGCGGGCGGGTCGATCTCGTAGAATTCGAGGTTGGGCGACACCCAGACGGCGACTGTCTTGCCGTCCGGCCATTCCAGCTTCGGGCGGTCGCGATAGGGCCGGAAGTCGTAGAGGCCCGGGTCCTTCTCTCCCTCGCGCATCAGCGTGCCTCCAGCCAGTCGATTACCGTCTGCACCGGCTCGACATCGGCATATTTGAGCTGGAGGTCGGTCAGGTTGGCGAAGTGATAGCTCTCGTGCTTGTCGGCGCAGGTCTCGATCGGGACGATCGTGCGATAGCCGCGGCTGAGGCTGTCGACCGCCGTCGCCCGGATGCAGCCGGAGGTCGAGCCGCCGGTGATCACCACGGTATCGACCTTGTGCCAGACCAGCAGGCTTTGCAGCGGTGTCTCGAAGAAGGCCGAGGGCATCCGCTTGGTGTAGATCGCGTCGCGCTCGTGGTCGATCTCGCAGCGCTCGTCGAACTCGTGGCGGCGCGAGCCGTACTTGATGTTCTGGAGCGAATCCGGCGTGTCGGTGCGCGTCCCCCAGACGCCCGCGTCGCTGGCGTCCTCCATGTAGGCGACATGGGTCCAGATCACCGGCATCCCTTTCTTGCGGGCCAGGCGCGAGATGGTGTTGGCATGTTCGATCTGCCGCGGATCGGTCTCATAGGCGGTCTTGAACTCGTCGATCCGGGTATAGGCGTTCTGGAAGTCGACGTTGACGATGGCCAGCTTGTCGCCGAAGCCGAACTTGGCGCGGGCGGGATTGGCCATCACCTCCTCGAAGATCTGCCGAGCGGTCTTGTCTTCCCGGATCATCCTAGTGCCGATCGTCATGCCGCGGACTCCATTGAAGGTGCGTGGGATTCGGGAACGAAGCCGAGCGGCAGCCCGGCGTCGGGGGTGAAGCCGTAGAGCGGCTCGTCGGGCAGCGCCTCGGCCACGATCTTGCGGACCTCGAGCAGCTTGGCGAGATCGATCCCGGTCTTGAGCCCCATGGCCTGGAGCATGAAGACCAGATCCTCGGTGACGATGTTGCCGCTCGCGCCCGGGGCGAAGGGACAGCCGCCGATGCCCCCGAGTGAGGAGTCGACCGTGTTCAGCCCCATCTCCAGCGCGGCGAGCACGTTGGCGAGGCCGAGGCCACGGGTGTTGTGCAGGTGGATGCCGGTCAGCGCCTCGTTGCCCACCGCGCCGCGCACCGCGCGGACCATGTCCTTGATCGCCTTGGGATCGGCATAGCCGGTCGTGTCCGACAGCCCGACCTCGTCGCAGCCAGCGGCCATGAGCTGCTCGGCCAGGCCGAGGATCTGCGGCAGGGGAATCGCGCCTTCGAGGGTGCAGCCGAATACGGTCGAGAGGCTGCCTTCGAAATGCGGGCGGCGGTCTTCCGGCTGCGCGGCGATCAGCGCGGCGATGGCGCGGGCCTCCTCGATCACCTGGGCGTGGGTGCGGCGCAGGTTGGCTAGGCTGTGCGTCTCCGATACTGAGAGCGGCAGGGTGAGCTTGTCCGCGCCCGCGGCGATCGCCGCCTCGGCGCCGCGCAGGTTGGGGACGAGCACCGCCACGGTCAGGCCGGGGATCGTCTTGGCGAAGGCGACGATCTCGGTGGTGTCGGCCAGTTGCGGCAGGACCTTGGCCGGGACGAAGCTGCCGACCTCGATCTCGCGCACGCCGGCCGCCGCCTCGGCCGCGATCCATGCCTTTTTGACAGGGGTGGGCAGAATGCTCTTGATGCTTTGCAGGCCGTCTCGCGGACCGACCTCGCTGACCAGTATCTCGGGTGCCATCAAACCTCTGCTTGCTTTATTGTTCTATTTATATATCAAATAATGCCGGATTGTCGAGACGCGTCGATGCGAAAGTTGGGGGTGTGGAATGCCGGAATCATCGCTGCTTGCCGGCCTTAAGGTAGTCGAATTCACGCATATGGTCATGGGGCCGTCGATCGGGGTGATTCTCGGCGACCTTGGCGCCGACGTGGTGAAGGTGGAGCCGGAGGGCGGCGACCATACGCGCCGCCTGCTGGGCTCGGGCGCGGGCTATTTCCCGATGTTCAACCGCAACAAGCGTAGTGTCTGCCTCGACCTCAAGTCGCCCGAGGGCCTGGCTGCCGCACGCCGCCTGATCGACGAGGCGGACGTGATGATCGAGAATTTCCGGCCCGGTGCGCTGGAGAAGCTCGGGCTCGGGCCGAGCGCCTTCAAGGAAAGCAACCCGCGCCTGATCTATTGCACCGCAAAGGGCTTCCTGACCGGGCCCTACGGCCATCGCACCGCGCTGGACGAGGTGGCACAGATGATGGGCGGCCTTGCCTACATGACCGGCCCCCCTGGCCGCCCGCTGCGCGCGGGCGCCTCGGTGATCGACATCGCGGGCGGCATGTTCGGGGTGATCGGCATCCTCGCCGCGCTGGAGCAGCGCCACCGCACCGGCGAGGGGAGCGAGGTGAAGTGCTCGTTGTTCGAGACCACCGCTTTCCTCGTCGGCCAGCACATGGCCCAGGCGGCCGTCACAGGAACCCCGGCCCCGCCGATGCCGGCGCGGATCTCGGCCTGGGCGGTCTATGACGTGTTTGAGACCGCCGATCCCGCCGAGCAACTGTTCGTCGGCGTGGTCAGCGATGCGCAGTGGCAGGCGTTCTGCGCCGGGTTCGAGCTGACCGAGTTCGCCGCCGATGCCGGGCTCGCCGCCAACAACGACCGGGTGCGCCAGCGCGACCGCGTGCTGCCGCCGCTACGCGCGATGTTCGCCGCCATGCCGCGCGCCGAGATCATCGCCCGGCTGGAGGCGATCGGCTTGCCCTTCGCTCCGATCATGCGGCCGGAGGACCTGTTCGACGATCCCCACCTGACCGCGGCGGGCGGGCTGCTCGACCTCACGCTGGAGGACGGCACCAAGGTCTCGCTGCCGGCCCTGCCGCTGGAGATCGACGGCGTTAAGCCCGGCCTCCATCGCGACCTGCCGCTGCCCGGCGAGCACACCGGCGAACTGCTGGGTGAGGGCCGGAAGCCTTGAGCCGAACGATCTTCGACAAGATCTGGGATGCGCATCGCGTGCCCCAGACGCCCGGCGGGCTCGACCTGATCCTGATCGACCGGGTGCTGCTGCACGAGCGGACCGGCGGTGTCGCGCTGCGCGGCTTGCAGGAGCGCGGCCTGCCGGTCTTCGCGCCCGACCAGGCCTTTGCGGTGATGGATCACATCATCGACACCCGGCCCGGCCGCACCGACCGGACGCTGATGCCGACCGGCACCGACTTCATTCTCGCCACGCGCGAGGCGGCAGGGAAGGCGGGCATCCGCCTGTTCGACCTCGACGACCCGCAGCAGGGCATCGTCCACGTGATGTCGCCGGAACTGGGGATCGTCCTGCCCGGCGCGACGCTGGTCTGCCCGGACAGCCATACCTGCTCGCAAGGGGCGCTGGGCGCGCTCGCCTGGGGCATCGGCTCGACCGAGGCCGAACATGCGCTGGCGACCTCGACCCTGCGAGTCCGCCGCCCGCCGCGGATGCGGGTGCGGATCGACGGCGAGCTGGCGCCCGGCGTGACGGCGAAGGACCTCGCCCTGGCGCTGCTCGGCCGCTTCGGCGTCGGCGGCGGGGCCGGCCATGTCGTCGAATATGCGGGCAGCGCGGTTCGCGCGCTGGAGGTCGAGGCGCGGCTGACGCTCTGCAACATGGGCACCGAGTTTGCCGCCTTCACCGCGATCGTCGCGCCGGACGAGAAGGTGCTGGATTTCCTCAAGGGCCGTCCCTTCGCGCCGAGCGGCGCCGACTGGGACGCGGCGGCGGAGGAATGGCTCTCGCTCGCCACGGATGCCGACGCCGAGTTCGAGGTCGAGCGCCTGTTCGACGCGCGCGAGGTTGCGCCGATGATCACCTGGGGCACCAGCCCGCAGCAGGTGGTGCCGATCGACGGCGCGGTCCCGGCGGTCGGCGAGGGGCAGGGCACGGCCGAGAGCCAGCGGCGCGCGCTCGATTACATGGGGCTGGAGCCGGGCGCGCGTCTGACTGACCTGCCGATCGGTGCCGCCTTCATCGGATCGTGCACCAACAGCCGGATCAGCGACCTGCGCCGCGCCGCGGTCCTGCTCCGCGGACGGCACGTCGCGCCGGGGGTCAAAGCGATCTGCGTCCCCGGCTCGACCCAGGTGAAGCGCCAGGCCGAGGCGGAAGGGCTGCACGAGGTCTTCCAGGCGGCGGGTTTCGAATGGCGCGAATCCGGCTGTTCGATGTGCTTCTTCGCCGGGGGTGAGAGCTTCGGCCCGCAGGAGCGTGTAGTCTCCTCCACCAACCGCAATTTCGAGAGCCGGCAGGGGCCGGGCACGCGCACTCATCTGGCCTCGCCGGAAACCGTCGCGGCCTCGGCGCTCGCCGGCCGTATCGCCGATCCGCGTCAGGTAGCTGCCCGATGAAGCCCTTTACCCGTCTCACCGCCACCGCCGCGCCGCTGCTGCGCGACAACGTCGATACCGACGCCATCATCCCCTCGCGCGAGATGCGCAGCGTCTCGAAGAAAGGGCTGGCCGAGGGCCTGTTCGCCGGGTGGCGCTATACGGCGATCGGCTCGCGCGAGCCGCAGGCCGAATTCGCGCTCAACCAGCCGCGCTACGCGGGTGCGCAGATCCTGGTCAGCGGCGCGAACTTCGGTTGCGGATCGAGCCGCGAGCACGCCGTCTGGGCCCTGGCCGAATATGGCTTCCGTGCCGTTGTCGCGCCTTCGTTCAACCCGATCTTCCAGGGCAACTGCATCGCCAACGGCGTGGTGCCCGTGGTGCTGGACGGCGAGGCGGTGGCGGGCATCGCCGCCGCGCTGGAGGAAGCCGCCGAACCGCTGCTCACCGTGGACCTCGAAGCGCAGGCTGTCGCGCTCGCGGACGGCCGGAGCTGGCATTTCGACATCGACCAGGAAGCGCGGGGCGCGCTGCTGGCGGGCCTCGACGCCGTTGCCCGGACGCTGCAACTGGCGGACGAGATCGCCGCCTTCCGCGCGCACGATGTGGCACGCCGGTCATGGATCTACGCGCCGGTCAAGCGCGCCCTTGGTTGAGTGTAAGGATTAGGTGTGTAGTCGCGGACTGTAACGATGCACCCCTCTCCTGACTGGTCAGGAGGAGGATGCCCCATGGCAAGCGTTCTTCACGGCAGGGCCGCACGACGCCGCGTCTTCGAGCCGAGTTCCAAGCGTCGTAAGAGAGCACCAGGTCCTTTGCCGCGGGATCGACGCGCTCAGCCGTCGAGTGAGCGCCAGTCGCGCGTCACCAGCCGCTCCTGGATCGCCGTGCGGGTTTCCAGCTCGCCGTTGCGAATCCAGTGCCAGGTCCGGCAGCGGGTCTGGCCGTCGTCGGCAAGCTGGATCATCTCGTAGAGATAGAGCGTCTCGTCGCCGGTGCGCTGCCAGTAGAGCATGATTGTGCGGTTGTACTGGTCGAGCGGCACCTCGGCGGCCCAGCCGACGATCAGCTCGTTGTTCCACCAGATTCGTCCGTCGCGGTACTCCGCGGGAAAATCGCGGATATCGGTGCGGCCGTCGGCCCAGGTGTAGTGGTTGGTCTGGTGATAGGGGTGGGGGCCGTCGTTGGGCAGGCGGCAGAACAGCCGCGACTTGTGCTCGTCGACCTTTTCCCCGGCCGCGTTGTAATAGGTGTAGGTGCCGTCCCACACGCCCTCATGGCGGGCCAGCAGCGGCATTTCCTCGCGAATACCCATGGTCATCCTTCCGTCCGTTGAAGCTGCGACAATTCGGTTGAGGTGCGCCTCGCTCCCCGCGCCTCGGAATCGGGGGAAGGCGTCGATTTGTCCTAGATTTAGGCGTATTCGTAGCTCCATCGGGTTTCCGATACAAGCCTCGAACGGCAAAATGTCCGGACAAATTTTAGTTGAGCCAAGCGGTGGCGCTGCTAGGCTGGTAGCCCGAGAGACACTGGCGAGGAGAGAGGCCGATGCTGCCCAGGTTCGGCGCCTTGCCCGGCGAGCGGCGCGGCTATGTCGATGCCGGTGGCGGGCAGGTGCACTATCGCGAAATAGGCGCGGGGCCGGCCGTTCTGCTGTGCCATCAGGCGCCGTGGGCCGCGATCCAGTTCCACCGTGTCATGCCGCTGCTCGCCGCCGCCGGCTATCGCGCGGTCGCGCCCGACCTGCCGGGCCACGGCCTGTCCGATCCGCTCGATCCTCCCTCGGTCGCGGGTTTCGCGGCGATCATTCCGCCGTTGCTCGATGCGCTTGGAGAGGCGCGGGCAGCGCTGGTCGGGCATCACGGCGGGGCGCTGGTCGCGGGACATGCGGCGGCCGCCTACCCGGATCGCGTGGCGGCGTTGATCCTCGACAACGCCCCGTTCTATTCGGACGAGGAGCGCGAAGGGCGGCGCGCGAAGGCCGGCGATACGGTGCCCGCGCTTGCGCCGGATGGCGGGCACTTTACCGACCGCTGGGCCTTGGCGCGGCGCTTCGGCGATCCAGGGTGGAGCGACGAGACGGTGCACCTGTCGGTCCTGACCTATTTCGCCAACGGCCCCAGCACCGAGCATGCCCACGTCGCGGCCCCGGCGCACGACTTCGCCGCCGACCTGCCGCGCATCGCCTGCCCAACGCTGGTCCTGGCGGGGCGCGCTGACCCGCTCCACCCGATGGCGGCGCGGCTCCTCGCGCGACGGCCCGACTGGGCCAGCGCGGAACTGCCTGGCGGCGCGTCGATGACGACCGACCGGGTCAAGGAATGGGCGGTCCCTGTGCTTGATTTCCTGCGCCAGTGCTGGGCGCCGCGGCCATGAAGGTCCGCAATCCGCGCACTGGCGAGGAGGACTATGCGATCGCTCCGCTCGACGGCACGGCCTTGCGCGAGGTCGCGGCCGACCTGCGCGCGCGGCAGCGGGCCTGGGCGGCGTTGACTCCCAAGGCGCGCGCCTTGCGCCTGAGCGAGACGGCGGCGGCGATCGCGCGGCATGGCGATGCGCTGGCCGAGGCGCTGACCGCCGATACCGGGCGGCGTGCGGCCTCGCTGATGGAGGTCGCGGGGATCGGCCGGATGCTCGCACACTGGGCGGCCCGCGCGCCGGAGGTGATCGCCGCGGTGGCGTGCGGCACCCGGCCGAGCGCGACGCCCGGCATCGCGATCACGCCGCGCCTTGTGCCCTATCCGCTGGTGGGGGTGATCAGCCCGTGGAACTTTCCGCTGATCCTCGCCCTGATCGACGCGATCCCGGCGCTGGCGGCGGGATGCGCGGTGCTGGTCAAGCCGTCCGAGGTCACGCCGCGCTTCATCCGCCCGCTGATGGCGGCGCTGGGCGAGGTGGCGGACGTGCCGCTGGCATTGGTCGAGGGCGACGGCGTGAGTGGGGCGGCGCTGGTCGGCGTGGTCGACTACCTATGCTTTACCGGATCGGTCGCGACCGGGCGGAAGGTGGCTGCCGCGGCTGCCGCGGCTTTCGTCCCGGTCAGCCTGGAGCTTGGCGGCAAGGACCCGATGATCGTCCTCGCCTCGGCCGACCCGGTCGCGGCGGCGGGGATCGCGCTGCGCGCCTCCGTGGTCAACGCTGGGCAGGCCTGCCAGTCGATCGAGCGGGTCTATGTCGCGCGCGCGATCCTGGCGCCGTTCCTTGACGCGCTGGTCACACAGGCTGCTGCGGCGAGGCTTAACGCGGAGGACATCGGCAGGGGCGAGATCGGCCCCTTCATCTTCGCCCGGCAGGCGGAGATCGTCCAGGCGCAGATCGACGATGCGGTCGCGCACGGTGCGCGGGTCCTGGCCGGCGGCCGGGTTGAGCGGCATGGCGGCCTCTGGCTGCGGCCGACCGTGCTGGTCGATGTGACCCCCGATATGGCGGTCATGCGTGAGGAGACCTTCGGTCCGGTCATCCCGGTAACGCCCTTCGACAGCGTCGAGGAGGCGCTGGTCCTTGCCAATGCCGGAGAGTTCGGCCTGTCGGGCGCAGTGATCGCGGGCACGACGGAGGAGGCTGAAGCGGTGGGCGCGCGGCTTGAGGTCGGCGCGGTCTCGATCAACGACGGCGCCCTGACGGCGATGGTCTGGGACGCGGAGAAGAACAGCTTCGGCCTCTCGGGCATGGGGCCATCGCGGATGGGCGACAGCGGCCTGACGCGGTTCTTCCGCCGCCGGTCACTGCTGCGGCAGACCGGCCAGGCCTTGCCGCTAGCCGCCTATGCGGAGGATGCGGCGCGGGAGGGCTGATCGGGGCAGAGCGGCCCCGCGTCCCTCACGCTCCGCGCAGTTCGCGGCTGATGTCCTCCATCGGCCGCTCGTCGGCCTCCATGGCTTCCATTGCCTGGGTCACGCCGCGCATGATGCGGGCGATATAGGCCTTGGTCTCGACCCCGCGCTCGTAGGCCTGGGCCGCGTCGGGGGTGAAGCCCTCGATCGCTTCGCGCTGGAGCGTGCCGCCGGATTCGAGCAGCCGCTCGACCGTGTCGAGCCGCTGGCGTACCGCCGACAGTTCCGCGACCAGCGCCATGGTGATCGACATCAGCCGGTCGGTGGCGAAATCGTCGAAATAGTCCGGGCGCTTGCCCTTGGCGCGCTTCGCCGCGCGGGCGATCCAGTCGATGTTCTCGGTCATTCCGGCTTCCATGCTCCATAGGCGTGCCATACGGCGGCGCGGCCGTGGTCCTCGCCCTCGCCGTCCTTGGCGCGGGGGAAGATCGTCTCGTCAACCACCGCGCGGACGCCGGTCTCGAAGATCGCCTCGGCCGGAAAGCCGGTCTCGACCATGATGCCGCGCAGGTCGAGCGCGTGCATCGCCGACCAGAACGGCTCGTTGTTGTTGAAGGCGTCCCAGTCGCGGATGAACTGCTCGTAGAGCGGCATCGCCTCGGAATATTGCGGCTGCTCGAGGTGGAACATCAGCCCGCCCGGCGCGAGCACGCGATAGCCCTCGCGAACGATGCGCGGCAGGGCGGTGCCCGACAGCTCGTGCAGGAACATCGTCGTCTGCACCCAGTCGAAGCTCTCGTCGGCGAAGGCGCGCATGTCCTCCGCGTTCATCTGGACGAAGCTGAGGTTGCGCGCGCCGAGCGCCTGGGCCCGGGCATGGCCGTAGCGCAGCACGGGCGCGGCGGTGTCGATCGCCACCACCTCCGTATCCGGAAAGGCGAGCGCCAGTGGCACGATATTGTGCCCGATCGTGCAGCCGAGATCGAGGATGCGGCGCGGCGTCCAGCCGGGGCGCTCCTTGCGAATCCACTCGACCAGGGCCTGCCCGCCGCCGTCGCTGAGCGCGCCGAGCGCCCCGGCCGTGGTGGCGAAGAAGCCGCAGTCGTAGTTGGCTCCGGCCGAGACGTCGCCGGGGCGCTCCTCGCTGTGGTAGCTGCCGGGCATGCAGTGGATGTCGACCGCCGCCTGATAGCGCGGCACGGCGACGCCGCCGTCGAGCCGCAGCGTATCGCGGCCCTCGTTGAACTGCCGGGCGCGGGCGTCCAGCTCGTCGAGTTGGCGGAGCGCGATCTGTCGCCCATTGTGCTGGCGCATTTCCATCGAATTGCGCTTCAGTGCCGACCAGAAGCGGTGCCAGGGGTCCCGGTTCATCGCCCGGCGGATCTCGAAGCGGTCGCGCGGCTCGCGACCGTGCTCCTTGACGAAGGCGGGCAGGACCCGGCCATCATAGGCGCGCTTGTTGCCGGGGCCGAGCGTCGTCGCCATGAACTTGTTGAAATTGGCGAGGAAGTCGAAACGCGCCGCCTCGTCGTGGCCCGGCTCGGGGAATAGCGCGTGGCGGGCGACCGCGGTATAGGGCGGGGCGACGTCGTGCTTCATATCAGGCCCTCCTTCGCGAGGCGTTCGATCGTGGCGTCGTGCGCGCGCTGGAAATGGGCGCGGTTGGGCACGACCAGGCCGCCGTCCGCGCCGATCAGGCTGTCGGCCGCCTGCACCGATCCGGCATAGGCCGGGGCGAACAGCTCCAGCCTTTGCCGCGCGAGCTGGTTGGTCATGCCCGGCTTGCGGCGCTGGGCGCGCAGCGCGCCGAGATCGAGGTCGGCGAAGGCGGTGAAGGTCTCGCCCGCGTTCGATTCGGCCATGACCTGGCCCTTGAAATCGACGATCTGCGAATTGCCGTCGGCCGAGGCGAGCGGCATCGCCATGCCGGTGATCCCGGCGGTGTTGGCCGAGACGACATAGGCGATGTTCTCAAAGGCCCGCGCCCGTCGCGCCACCGCCTTGGGCGTGGCGAGGGGGGAGCCGATCTCCGAAGAGGAGTGGACGAAGACCTCCGCCCCGCGCAGCGCATGGGCGCGGGCGATCTCCGGATAGAGGATCTCCTCCGAGGCGATGGCGGCGAGGTTGCCGATCTCGGTCCGCGCCACGGGGAACACCCCGTCGATGCCGTAGATGTCGAGATAGCGGGACCATACGTCGTGCGGGGTCGGCGCGTACATCGAGTTAAGGCGGCGATAGCGCAGCACTATCTCGCCTGTAGGGGCGACGACGAAGCTGGTCTGGAAATAGATGCCGGGGAAATGCGGATCGCGCTCATAGGCGTTGCCGGCGAGGTAGAGTTGCTGCGCGGCGGCCAGGCGGCCGAGCGCGGCATATTCGGGCCCGTCCATGTCGATCGCCGCCTGCTCGGCGAAGTCGGCGACCGAGATCCGGCCGGGGAAGCTGGTGAACAGGTATTCGGGCAGAACCGCCAACCGCACCGGCGACCCGGTATATTGGGTGACGAAGATGATCGAGGCGCGCAGCTTGGTCGCGACCTCGTCTATCATCGCGAGGATCTGTGCGGAGGCGGCCTGGCGGTCGGCTGCGCCTTCGATCGAGCGCGCGGCGAGTTGCAGCGCGAGTGCGGCGTAGGACGGGGGGCGGGGCGTGTCGGGTGTCATCCTGTCCTTCAACTCGTCGCATCGGCGGGCGTCTCGTCCACCTCGGGCAGCGCCGGCCCGCGCGCCATGTCGGGATAGCGCCCCAGAGCCAGGAGCAGCGCGCCGCCGCCGAGGAACATGACCAGCGCCGCCAGCAGCATGGCATCGTAGTTGCCCGTGCGGTCGCGGACAATGCCGTAGAGGATCGGCGAGATCGCGGAGCCGATGCCGAACGGCATGTAGAGCGCGCCATAGACCTTGCCGTAATGGGCCATGCCGAAATAGCGTGCGGCGAGGAAGGCGACCATGTCGCTCTCCGTTCCCGCCGCGAAGCCGAGCATGAAGCCGCCGGCCATGACCAGGCCCAGGCTGCTTCCCGTGCCGGCGAGCAGATGGCAGGCCAGGGCCGGCAGCAGCATCGCGCAGAAGGCGACGCCGGGCGCCCAGAAGCGGTCGAACAGCAGGCCGACGATCACCCGCCCGGCCAGGATGCCGAGCGCTACCACGCCGAGCACGCTGGCCCCGGCGGCGGCGGGGAGGCCCTGAAGGACCACGATCTGCCCGATGTGCAGGTGCGCCCCGCCATAGGCCAGGGCGATGACCAGGATCGCCACCCACAGCAGCCAGAAGCAATGGTCGCGCATCGCCTCGGCCAGCGTGACTCCCGTGATCGCGCCGCGATGGTCGGAAAGGTCGGCGGGGCGTTCCTCCGGACGCGGCTCGCGGAACCAGGCGAGGCCGAGCGGCAGGGCGATCAGCAGCGGGAACAGGGCGGCGATCGGAAAGGCGCTGCGCCAGCCCCAGGCGGCGATCGTCCACGTCACCACCTGCGGCACGACCAGCGCGGTCAGGCTGGTGCCGACGAGCATGATCCCCAGCGCCAGCCCGCGATTGCGGCTGAACCACATCGACACGGCCCGGCTCCAGGTCACGGGGGTCGAGCCGATCCCGATCACGCCCAGCACTGCCCAGAACAGCCACCATCCGGGCAGGGCGGCGGGCACGAAGTAGAAGGCGGCGAAGGTCAGGCCGAAGGCGGCGAGCGACCACAGCGCGACCGGGCGAACGCCATTGCGGTCGGCCAGCCCGCCGTAGAACGGGGCGAGAAAGGCGGCGATCAGGCCGAAGGTCGTCACCCCCATGCTGATCGCGGCGAAGTCCCAGCCGAGCTCGGCATGGACCGGTCCCATCACCAGCGGCAGGACGTTGAAGGGGATCGGCGAGGCGCCGCAGGCGCTGCCGACCAGGGCGGCGATCAGCGGCTTGGTGCCGCGCCGGAATTCGGACGGGGCGGCCGCGCTCATGCCCGCGGCGCTCACGCGAGGGCTTGCTGCGGATTGGGCGAATCGTCACCGCCGCGACGGCAAGGCTGCATCATCCCTAGATTCCTTAGCGATCATTTGTCCGGACAACTTTTCATGGCGGCAGAATGCTGTCAAGTGGCGGCTGCGGCGATGGGCGGTTTTCGATTTTTGGCCTTGACGTACGAAATTTGTCCGGACAAATCATATGCCATGAGCAAGGTTTCCGGCAAGGATGGGGTGAAGGGGGTGGTCAGTGTGCTGTTCGTCCCCGGCTCTCGCCCAGAGCGATTCGCGAAAGCCGCGGCGGCGGGCGCCGACGTGGTCTGCGTAGATCTGGAGGATGCCGTTTCGGCGGACGGTAAGGAGGCGGCGCGCCATGCGGCAATCGCCGCGATCGCGCTGCGGATCGCGATCCGCATCAACGGCGTCGCGACGGCGGCCGGGCTGGCCGATCTCCTGGCGCTGGCGGCGGCACCGCAGCTGCCCGAGCTGATCTTCGTGCCGATGGTCGAATCGGCGGAAGAGCTACGAATCGTGCGCGCCGTGCTGGGTGAGGCGGCGGCACTGGTGCCGCTGATCGAGACGCCGCGCGGCCTGCGCCGAGCGGTGGAGATCGCCTCGGCGCCCGGCGTCGTAGCGATGATGTTCGGCGGCGGCGACCTGTCGGCCTCGCTCGGCGTGGCCTTGGCGTGGGAGCCGTTGGCCGTGGCCCGCGCCCAGTTCGTCATTGCCTGCGCCGAGGCGGGCGTGCCGGCGATCGACGTGCCGTTCATCGCGCTCGACGACGCCGAGGGGCTGGAGCGCGAGGCGCGGCTGGCGAAGCGTGCGGGGTTCCAGGCCAAGGCCGCGATCCACCCCGCGCAGCTCGAGGCGATCCACGCGGTGATGCGCCCCGGCGCGGCCGAGGTGGCCGAGGCCGAGGCCGCGCTCGCCGCCTACGAAGCGGCCGGCGGCGGGGCGGTCCGGTTCAATGGACGAATGTTGGAGGCGCCGATGGTGCGCCGGTACGCGGCCATCGTGGCGATGGCGGGCAATCGGGAGACAGAGGATGCGTGAGGGTGTGATCGAGGTGGCTCCGGGCCGCTTCCGCGAGAGTTTCGGCCGCTATTTCGAGGACTTCGTTGTCGGCCATATCTACGAGCATCGTCCCGGCCGGACGATCACCGATACCGACAACGTGTGGTTCACGCTGCTGACGATGAACACGCACCCGTCGCATTTCGACTACGAGTTCGCGCGCAAGACCGAGTTCGGCAAGCCGCTGGTCTGCTCGCCCTTCACCGTCGCGCTGATGGTGGGGATGAGCGTCAGCGACCTGAGCCAGAAGTCGATTGCCAATCTCGGCTGGGATGAGATCCGTCTGACCCATCCGCTGTTCCCCGGCGACACGCTCTATGCCGAGAGCGAGGTGCTGGAGAAGCGCGAGTCCAAGTCGCGGCCCGAGCAGGGCATCGTCACGGTCAAGACGATCGGCAAGAACCAGAACGGCGACGTGGTCTGCACTTTCAAGCGCACCATGCTGGTGTGGAAGCGCGGCTGCGGCCCGGTGGACGACTGATCGTGGAGCAGCGGACGATGGACCCGATCGAGGAGGCCGCGCTGCTCGACGCGCTCCAGCGCTGGGTGGACAAGGAGGTCCGCCCGGTGGTGATGCGCCACGACCACGGTGACATCTGGCCCGCCGAGCTGGTGGTGCAGATGGCCGAGATGGGCCTGTTCGGCGCGACGATCGGGCAGGAATACGGCGGGCTTGGCCTGCCCGCCACGACCTATGCGAAGATCATCGCGATGATGTCGTCCTGGTGGATGGCGCTGACCGGAATTATGAACTCGCACCTGATCATGGCCGCTGCGGTCGAGCGCTTCGGGACCGAGGCGCAGAAGGCGCAGTGGCTGCCCAAGTTCGCCAGCGGCGAGATTCGCGGCGGCCTCGCCCTGACCGAGCCCAACGCCGGCACCGACCTCCAGGCGATCCGCACCGTGGCGGTGCGCGATGGCGACGAATACGTCATCAACGGCACCAAAACCTGGATATCGAACGGCATCCAGGGCTCGTGCTTCGCCCTGCTGGTGAAGACCGATCCCAAGGCCGACCCGCGCTACAAGGGCATGAGCCTGATGATCGCACCCAAGGGGCCGGGCTTCGGCGTCGGCAAGAAGTTCGACAAGCTGGGCTACAAGGCGATCGATTCCGCCGAACTGGTGTTCGATGACTACCGCATCCCGGCCGACAACCTGATCGGCGGCGTGGAGGGGCAGGGCTTCTTCCAGGCGACCGGCGGGTTGGAGCTGGGGCGGATCAACGTCGCCGCGCGCGGCGTGGGCCTGGCGGACGGGGCCCTGCGCCTCGCCACCGAATATGCCCAGATCCGCGAGACCATGGGCAAGCCGATCGCCCAGCACCAGGCGATCCAGCTCAAGCTCGGCGAGATGGTCACGCGCGCCCGCGCCGCGCGGCTGCTGACGCTCGACGCGGCCGAGGCCTACGATCGCGGCGAGCGCTGCGACATGGAGGCGGGGATGGCCAAGTTCTTCGCCTCCGAGGCGGCGGTGAAGAACGCCGACGAGGGGATGCGGATCTTCGGCGGCTATGCCTATTCGAAGGAATATGAAATCGAACGCTTCTATCGCGACGCCATGCTGATGTGCATCGGCGAGGGCACTAACGAGATGCAGCGCATGATCATCGCCAAGCAATGGGTGAAACGGAATCCGGCGTGACCGAGGCCCAGCACCCCGCCGCCGACGTCCCCGCGCCACGGCAGCCGCCGCTGCCGTTGGCCGGCTATCGCGTCATCTCCTCGGAGCAATACGGCGCCGGCCCTTACGGCACGATGTTCCTGGCGCAACTGGGCGCGGAAGTCATCAAGATCGAGCCGCCCAAGGGCGGCGATTCCGCGCGCGCGGCCGGGCCCTACTTCCTGGGACAGGACGACAGCCTGTTCTACCAGACCTTCAACCTCAACAAGCGCTCGCTGACGCTTGACCTGCGCACCGACGCGGGGCGCGAGGTACTGCACCGGCTGGTCGCCACGGCCGATGCGGTGACGAACAACGCGCGCGGCGACCTGCCGGCGAAGCTCGGGCTGGACTATGCGGCGCTGGGCAAGATCAATCCGGCGATCGTCTGCGTCCACGCCTCCGCCTACGGGCGCGACGGGCCGCGCGCCGCGTGGCCGGGCTACGACTACCTGATGCAGGCCGAGGCCGGGTTCATGGCTGTGACCGGAGCGCCGGACGATCCGCCGACGCGCTTCGGCCTGTCGCTGGTCGATTTCATGACCGGCTCGATGCTCGCGACCGCGACGCTCGCGGCGCTGATCGGCGCGCGGGCGAGCGGGCAGGGCTGCGACTACGACCTCTCGCTGCTCGACGCCGCGCTCCACCAGACGAGCTATCCGGCGATGTGGTATCTGAACGAGGGGTTCGAGACCGGCCGCGCCCCGCGCTCCGCCCACCCTTCGGTCACGCCGTCGCAGACCTTCCGCACGGCGGACGGCTGGGTCTTCGTCATGGCGCAACTGCCCAAGTTCTGGACGCTGCTCGTCGACCTGATCGGGGCCGATACACTCAAGGACGATCCGCGCTTCGCCACGGTCGCCGCGCGGCTGGAGAACCGTGATGCGCTGACCGTCGAGCTCGACGCGATCTTCCGGCGGCAGCCGACGCGGCACTGGACCGGGCTGCTCGGCGGGATCGTGCCGGTCGCGCCGGTCTATGGGCTGGGCGAGGCGCTCGACAATCCTGACGTCGCGGGAATGATCGACCGCGTCGCCCATCCCGACCTGCCCGAGGGGATGCGGGTCCTGACCAGCCCGATCCGGGTCGCCGGCCAACGTCTCCCCAACCGTGCCGCGCCGAAGCTGGGGGCGGATACCGAGGCCCTCCTCGCGGAAGTGGGCTATGACGCCGATGCGATCGCATCCCTGCGCGAGCGCGGAGTGGTGTGACCCGATGGGTAAGCTGACCGGCATCACCGTGATCGACCTCACGCAGTTCCTGCCGGGGCCGATGATGACGACGATGATGGCCGATCAAGGCGCCGAGGTGATCAAGATCGAGCCGCCGGCCGGCGATCCGACGCGAGGCCTGGAGCCGTTCGAGGGCGGCCAGTCGGTGTGGTTCCGCAACCTCAACCGGGGGAAGGAAAGCCTGACGCTCGACCTCAAGAGCGCGGCAGGTAAGGATGCCCTATGGGCGCTGGTCGACCGTGCGGACGTGTTCGTCGAGGGTTTCCGGCCCGGCGTGGTGGCGCGGCTGGGGTTCGGCCGTGAGGCGGTCGCGGCGCGCAATCCGCGCCACGTCTATTGCTCGATCAGCGCCTTCGGCCAGGCCGGGCCGCTCGCCGATCACCCGGCGCACGACCTGGCGGTGCAGGCGGTAAGCGGCTTCCTCTCGGTCAACGACGGACGCGACGGGCAGCCGGTGGTGCCGGGCGTGCCTTCGGCCGACATGGCGGCGGGGCTGACCGCGCTGTCGGCGGTGCTCATGGCCCTGCTCGGACGCGAGCGCACCGGGCGCGGCGACTATGTTGACATTGCGATGCTCGACGCGCTGCTGCCGTGGTCGGCGCATATCGCGGGCGGCGCGATCGCAGGTGGGGAGCCGCCGCGCTCGGCGGCGCAGCGCTCGCTGGGCGGGGCGGGCTTCTACAACGTCTATCGCACCGCGGACGGTCGCCATGTCGCGCTCGGCGGGCGCGAGGCGAAGTTCATCACGACCCTGCTGACCGCGCTGGAGCGGCCGGACTTGATCCAACTGGGCGAGGCCCCGGCGGGCGAGCAGGACGAACTTATCGCCTTTCTGGCAGAGACCTTCGCCACGCGGACCCGCGACGAATGGGTCGAATGGTTCGCCCACCGCGACGTCGCCTTCGCGCCCGTGCTCGATTTCCGCGAGGCGCTAGGCCAGCCGCAGGTCGCCGAGCGCGGCCTGCTGGTCGAGGCGGGCGGAGGCCAGCAGATCGCCCCCGCCATCCGCTTCGCCGGAGAGGAATGGACCGCGCGTGGAGCGCCGAATCAGGCGTCGACCTCGATATGCATGTGATAGGCGAAGCGGTCGCCCGGATGGTGGCTCACCGAGATCTCGACGATCCGGTCGTTCTCGTCGACATAGCAGCGCAGCAGCCGGAGGCACGGGCTGCGCCGGGGGACGAGCAGCGCCTCGGCGATGGCGGCGCTCGCGGCGACCGCCTTGATGTCCTGCGTGACCCGCGCGATGCGCAGGCGGCCGAGCCGCTCGACCTGGCGGAAGATCGTCTCGCCGCTGACGTCGATTCGATCGGCCACGGCGGCGAGGTCCGGGTGGATATAGGCGTCGGTGACCGCGACCGGCCCCTTTTCCCCTTCGCGCAGGCGCAGGCCGCGAAAGCGCGCCCATTTCCCCGGCAGGCCGATGTCGAGCTGGTCGCTGATCGCCTTCGGCAGAGCATGGTCGCCATCGCGGGCGAACTCGAACCGGCTGTCGCGCGCATATTGCAGGATCTCGCCGACGTTCGACAGCGGCTGGTGCAGCGCGCCGCCGCGCGCCGCCGCCAACTGGACGATCGTGCCCGACCCGCGCCGCCGCTGGATCAGCCCCTCGTTCTGGAGCGTGCGCAGTGCCTCGCGCACGGTGAAGCGGCTGACGCCGTAGCGCGCGCACAGCATGCTCTCGGTGGGAAAACCTTCCGCAGGCAGCGTTCCGTCGAGGATTTGCCGGCGCAGATCGTCGGCAAGCTCGATGTAGCGGGGGGTGCGGGGAAGGTTTCGTGCGGGGGTGGCGCGCGCCGCGGCCATGAAGCGATCTCTCCTCTATTGGCTCATATTGCATCGGTGACGATGTGATGGCCAGCAGTAGTTTGACCGAGCGCCTGACGCATCATCTCGCCCGGCCGGTTCCAGGCGATGTAGGGGCGCGGGCGCGGCTACACCTGCTCGACTGGATGGCCTGCGTGGCTGGCGCGCTGGAATCGCCAGTCGCCGCCGCCGTGCGCGCGATGGAGGGCGGCGCGCTCGCCCGGGCGGTCTGGCTGGGCAACGTGCTTGAGATGGACGATGTCCACCGCATGTCGATCCTGCACCCCGGCCCGGTGATCTGGCCCGTCGCGCTCGGCGGGGACGGCGCGCCGGGCATGGATGCGCGGTTGGCGGCGGCGGTGCGCGGTTACGAGGCGGTAATCGCGATAGGCGCGACCTTCGACGGTTATCACTACGCCCGCTGGCACAACACCGCGACCGCAGGCGTGTTCGGCGCGGCGGCGACTGCCGCCAGCCTGACCGGCGCGGGGGCGGAGACGACGGTTTTCGCGCTGGGCCTCGCCGGCTCGGTCGCCGGGGGGCTGTGGCGGATGCGGCATGAGCCGGTGATGGCCAAGCACTGGCATGTCGCCCACGCCGTCGACACCGGCATGGCGGCGGCGCGCGCCGCCCGCGCCGGCATCACCGGGCCGCGCTTCGTCCTGGAGGGCGAGCAGGGCCTCTACACGGCGATGACCGGCACGCCCCGCCCGCTGCGGCTCGGCGAAGGCTGGCGGATGGACGAGGTGAGCTTCAAGCCGTGGGGCGCCTGCCGTCACACCCACCCGGCGATCGACGCGGCGCTGGCGCTGCGGGGTGGCGGCGCGGCGCTCGAAGGGCCGATCCTGGTCGAGACCTATCGTGACGCCCTGACCTTCTGCGACCGCCCCGATCCGGTGAGCGTGGCCGACGCCAAGTTCTCGCTGCACCACGCCGTCGCGGTGGTCGCCGAGCGCGGCGAGCCGGTCCTGGCCGATTTCGAGCCCACGGCGATTGCCGTGCTGGCCCCGGCGCGTTCGCGGATCGAGGTGCGCGAGGCGGCGGAATTCTCCGAACGCTTCCCCGCCCACTACGGCGCGCGGGTGACGGCGGGCGGACGCGCGGTGGAGCGCATCGACACGCTCGGCGACCCCGAGCGCCCGCTCGGCCGCGACGGGGTGATCGCCAAGGCGCGCGCGCTGATGGATTGGGGCGGCGTGGGGCAGGACGCGGACGCCGCAATCGCCGCCTGCCTGTCCGGCGATGACCCGCGCACTATCGTAGCCCTGCTGGAGACATGGCTATGATCGCGACCGACCGCCTGATCGGGTTTGTCCGCGCGGATCACGCCCTGCCCGCGCCGGTGCGCGAAGATGCGTTGCGGCTGCTCGCGGATACCCTCGCCGTGGGGGCTGCCGGGGCGACCGCGCCGGGCGGGTGGGAGGCGTTGGCGGCGGCTACCGGCTGGGGCGCAGGCGGGGAGGCGCGGCTGCTGGGTGGCAGCGAGCGCCTGCCCGCCGCCGGAGCGGCCTTCGTCAACGCCTTTCGCATTCATTGCCTGGAATGGGACGCGGTGCACGAGCCGGCCGTGGTCCATGCCCTGTCGGTGGTAACGGGCGCGCTCGGCGCGGCGGTCGACCGGATGGGCGGCTGCGACCCGGAGGAGGCGCTGGTCGCCCTGGCGGTGGGCGTCGACGTGGCGAGTGGCATGGGCCTCGCCGCGACCTCCCCGCTCAGCTTCTTCCGCCCGGCGACCGCCGGCTGCCTGGGCGCGGCCATGGCTATAGCGCGGATCGGGCGAATCGAGCCGATCGAGGACGTCCTCGGCCTCGCCTACAGCTTCTGCGCCGGGACGATGCAGGCCCATGTCGAGGGATCGATCGCCCTGCCGCTCCAGATCGCCAATGCCGCGCGCTCGGCGATCATGGCGGTCGACCTGGTGCGCGCGGGCTTCACCGCGCCGCACGACGTGCTGGAGGGGCCGTTCGGCTATTTCCGGCTGTTCGACCAGGGCGACCTCGCGCGCTATACCGATCGGATCGGCGAGAACTGGCGTATCGCCGAGATCAGCACCAAGCCGTTCCCCTCCGGCCGCGCGAGCCATGCCACCCTGGGCGCGCTCGCCGCGTTCCACGGGCGCGAGATCGGGCGGATCGAGGCCCATGTCCCGCCGCTGATCGCGCGGCTGGTCGACCGCTCGTTCCGCGCCGACATGACCCCAGCCTATGCCCGCCTCTGCCTGCCGCTGCTCGCCGCGCTGATGCTGCGCGAGGGGCGGATCGACCCGCGCCGCTTCGGACCGGAGACCTTCGCTGACCCGGCGGTCATGGCGCTCGCCGCGCGCGTTACGGTGGTGGTCGACGGTAATCCCGATCCCAACGCCCTGTCGCCCCAGCGGCTGGTGGTGGACGGCGAGGAGATTCTTATCCCGCACACGCTCGGCAGCCCGGAGGCGCCGCTCGACGCCGCCCAGGCCGTGGCGAAGCGCGACCTTGCCCGCGCTCTGGCGCCCGCCGCCACCGATGCGCGGATATTCGACAGCCCTCTTGCCTATTTCACGGAGCCTGCATGAGTTTCCCGACCTATTTCGAAGCCCTCGACACGCCCGCGATGATGGCCGACTACCCGGTCGGCGACGCCTTCGTCCGCCGCTACACCGGCATGAGCCGCGACGAGCTGCGCGCGATCCAGGATCGCCAGTTCCTCAAGCTGATGGCGCGCGGCTGGCAGATTCCCTTCTACCGGCGGTTGTGGGGAGCGCAGGGGATCGAGCCGGGCGACATCCGCGGGCTCGATGACATCGTGAAGCTGCCGGTCTATGACAAGTCGGACCTGATGGCCTCGATCGCCGACCATCCTCCGTTCGGCGACTTCGCCGGGCTGACCGGCGATTCGGATCGCGCGCCGGTGATCTTCCACACCACCTCGGGCACGACCGGGCGGCCCCAGGCCCTGCTGTTTGGGCCGAAGGGGCGGGAGGTGTGCAACCTCCTCGTCGGCCGCATGTACCGCTGGCAGGGGCTGCGGCCCGAGGACATCGTGCAGTCGGTCTATGGCCACGGGATGATCAACGGTGGCCACTACATCCGTGAGGCGGTGACGCACTTCACCAACTCGATCTTTCTCTCGGCCGGCACCGGCATCGAGACGCGCTCGGCGCAGCAGGTGCAACTGATGGCCGATTTCGGCGTCACTGTGCTGGTCGGCTTCGTAGACTACATCCGCAAGCTGGGCGAGGTGGCGCGCGACGCCGGGCTGCTCGACCAGCTCGACATCCGGATGATCTGCGGCCATCTCGGCACGGAGGACCGCGCCTCGACCGAGGCGGCCTGGGGCGGGGCCAAGGCCTTCGACTGGTACGGCGTCGGCGATACTGGCACGATCGCGGGCGAGGGGCCGGAGCGCGACGGGCTCTACGTCTGGGAAGACGCGCAATACCTGGAGCTGCTTGACGTTGACAGCGGGGCGCCCGTTGCGGCGGGGGAGACCGGCGACATGGTCGTCACCTGCCTGTTCAAGGACGACATCGCCCCCTGCATCCGCTTCAACACCCACGACATCACCCACGAGCTGACCGGGACCAACGCCACCGGCATGGCCTTCAAGCGCATCGCCGGGTTCAAGGGGCGCAGCGACAACATGGTGAAGTTGCGCGGGATCAACGTCTTTCCCCACGCGATCGGTGCGATCATCGAGAACCGGGCGGACCTGACCGGCGAATACGTCTGCAAGCTGTCGCGCGATCCGGCCTCGCAGCGCGATGACATGCTGGTGATCCTGGAGAGCCGGGGCGGCACCGATCCCGGCCAGCTCGGCGAGCTGCTGCGGCGCGGGCTGGGGGTCGAAGTGACGATCGAGCTGGTCGAGCCGGCGGGGACGGCGGCGCTGACCCAGATCGACGTGCGCCAGAAGCCGATCCGCCTGATCGACGAGCGCGGCCTTTGAGCGACCGCCTCAACGCCTTCGTCGCCCACGATCCGGCCCCGCATGGCGGGGAAGGGCCGCTCGCGGGCGTGACCCTGGGGGTGAAGGCGAACATCGCGGTGCGCGGCCTGCCCTGGACGGCGGGGATGGCGCTGCATCGCGGCCGGATCGCCGACCGCGATGCGGCGGTCGTCGCCCGGCTGCGCGCGGCGGGCGCAACGGTGCTCGGCACGCTCAACATGAACGAGGCCGCGCTGGGCGCGACCACCGACAATCCCTGGTTCGGCCGCACGCTCAACCCGCATGGCGAGGGGCGGACGCCGGGCGGCTCCTCCGGCGGCAGCGGCGCGGCCGTGGCGGGCGGCTTGTGCGATCTTGCCCTCGGCACCGACACGCTCGGCTCGGTGCGGATTCCGGCGGCCTACAACGGCGTCTATGGCCTGAAGCCGACCAACGGCGCGCTGCCCGACGACGGGCTGGAGCCGATGCATCGCGGCTTCGACGCGATTGGCCCGCTGGCCGGCTCGCTCGACCTGCTGGAGCGGGCGTGGCGGGTGCTGAACCCTAGCGCGGCCACCGCGAGCGGCCCGGCGCGCTTCCTGACGCTGGAGCGGCTGGGCGGCGTCGAATGCGAGCCGGCGGTGCTCGACGGCTATCGCCGTGCGCTGGCGCGGATCGGTCCCGCGCAGGAGATCGCCCTGCCGCCGCTCGGCGAGACGCGGGCGGCGGGCTTCGTCGAGGCGGCGCGCGAGCTTTCGCGCCATCTCGGCGCGGATCGCCGTTCCGACCTGCTGTCGAAGGACCTGCTCTGGCTGCTCGACTATGCCGACGCGGCCGAGCCCAACCCGGCGCTGCTCGCCGAGGTGCGGGACAAGCTGCGCGCGGCGATCGGGACGGACGGCGTGCTGATCCTGCCGACCGCGCCGCAGGTGGCCTTCGCCCACGGCGGCCGCGCCCCAGCCAACCAGGCGGACTTCACCGCGATCGCCAATATCGCCGGCCTGCCCGCGCTGTCGCTGCCCGCCGGGCAGGACGCCGAGGGGATGCCGGTCGGCGTGCAACTCGTCGGCCCGCCGGACGGGGAGGCGCTGCTGTTCGCCGTCGCGCGCCGCCTGGATAGCTAAGGGAGAAAGCCATGCGTATCGTCGTCCTGTTCAACCTGAAGCCCGGCGTCGACCGCACCGCCTATGAAGCCTGGGCGCGCGGCACCGATATCCCGGGCGTGAACGCACTGCGGTCGGTGGAGCGGTTCACCGTCCACCGCGCCACCGGGCTGTTCGGATCGGATGCCAAGGCGCCCTACGACTATGTCGAGATCATCGACATCGCGGCGATGGACCCCTTCGTTGCCGAGATCAGCGATCCCGTCTTCCAGAAGGTCACGGCCGCCTTCGCCGATTTCGCCGACAATCCGCAATTCGTCCTGACCGAGGACCTGTGACCATGCGCTTCGCGGGCAAGACGGTGGTCGTCACCGGCTCCGGGCGCGAGAAGGGGCTGGGGCAGGCGATCCTGCGCCGCTTCGCCGAGGAGGGTGCTGCTTGCGTCGTCTCGGACCGCGCGATCACGTCCGAGGCGGAAGGCGTCGCGGAGGACCTGCGCGGGCGCGGCGTGAAGGTCGCGGCCATCGCCTGCGACGTGTCGGACCCGGCGCAATGCACGGCGCTGGTCGAGGGCGCGATGGCGGCCTTCGGGCGCGTCGACGTATTCGTCAACAATGCCGGGATCGGCTTCATGATGCGCCCGTTGCTGGAGGTCGATCCGGCCGACTGGGATACGGTGCTGGCGGTCAACCTGTCGGGCGCGTTCTATTGCACCCAGGCGGCGGCGCGGGCGATGATCGCGGGCGGGCGCGGTGGACGGATCATCAACGTGGCGAGCCAGGCGGCCAAGTCGGGCTTCCCGCACCTGCCCGCCTATGTCTCGTCCAAGCACGGCATGGTCGGCCTGACCCGCGCCGCCGCGCTCGAGCTGGGCGCCCACGGCATCACCGTCAACGCCGTCTGCCCCAACCATGTCACGACCGGGCTGGGTGCGGAGCAGAACGCCTATTTCTCGAAGCTGCTGGGGTTCGACAGCGTGGAGGCCTATCTCGCCAACATGGCGGTGAAGAACCCGATGGGCCGGCCGGGGCTGGGCAGCGACACGGCCGCGGCCTGCGCCTGGCTGGCCAGCGACGACGCCTTTTACGTGACCGGGGAGGCGCTCAACGTCTCCGGCGGGGAGGAGATGCATTGATGCTGCGTGAGGAACGGATGGACTGGCCCGACGGCGCGAAGCTGGCGCTGTCGGTGGTGGTGAACGTCGAGGAAGGCTCCGAGATGACGGTCGCCCGCGGCGACCGGGGGATGGAGCCGGTCGACGAACTGGGCGTCCATATCAAGTCGCCGATCCGCAACTACGCCAACGAGAGCAACTATCTCTACGGGCTCAAGGCAGGCGCGCCGCGCGTGGTTAAGCTGCTGCGCGAGCACGATATCATGGCGAGCTGGACGGTCGCCGCGATGAGCCTGGAGAACCATCCCGAGATCGCCACCGCGATCCGCGACCTGGGGCACGAGGCGGTCAGCCACGGCTGGCGCTGGGTCCACCAGTTCAAACTGGACGAGGCGGCCGAGCGGGCCTTCATCGACCGCGCGGTCCAGTCGATCGAACGGACCACGGGCACCCGGCCCTACGGCTGGCTCAGCCGCTATTTCCACACCGACAACACCCGCCGCCTGCTGATCGAGGCGGGGTTCGAATATCACATGGACGACTATTCGGGCGATGTGCCGTTCTGGGATCGCGAGACCGTGTCGGGGCGGCCGATCGCGATCGTGCCCTATCAGCTCGACGACAACGACATGAAGATGTGGACCGACCCCGCCTATACCCCGGCCAACTGGCTCGACTACGCGCGGCGCTGCTTCGACCAGCTCTACCGCGAGGGCGTGGAGGGCAATCCCAAGATGATGTCGCTCGGCCTGCACCTGCGCATCATCGGGCGGCCGGGACGGATCTGGGCCTTCGAGGAGTTCCTGAAGCACGTCCGCGGGCACGACGGTGTGTGGATCGCGACGCGGCGGCAGATCGCGCAGCATCTGGCGAAGGTGGACCCGGCATGAGCCTGTCGCTCGATATCGCGGGTGGCGTCGCCACGCTCCGCATCGACCGCGCGGCGAAGCGCAACGCCTTCACCCAGGCCATGTGGGAGGCGCTGCCCGGCCTGGTCGAAAGCGCCATGGCCGATGCCGGCGTCCGCGTCCTGCTGCTGCGCGCGGCGGAGCCGGGGGCCTTTTCGGCGGGCGCCGACATTGTCGAGTTCGGCGCCGGCGCGCGCGATCCGGAATGGCGCGCGAAGAACCAGGCGGCGATCGCCCGCGCGCAACTGGTGCTGAGCCACGCGGCCAAGCCGACTGTCGCCTTCGTCGAGGGCGATTGCGTTGGCGGCGGCTGCGGCCTGGCCATGGCCTGCGACCTGCGCGTGGCGACCGCCGCGGCGCGGTTCGGGATCACCCCGGCCAAGCTCGGCCTGGTCTATTCGCTGCACGACACCAAGCTGCTGGTCGACCTCGTCGGCCCGTCCCAGGCCAAGCGCATCCTGTTCACCGCGCAATTGATCGACGCGGGCGAGGCCCATCGCATCGGCCTGGTCGATATCCTCGCGGATGAACCCGGTGCACTGGTGGCGACGATCGCCGAAGCCTCGCCGCATACCGCGCGCGAGGCCAAGGTAATGGTCCGCCGCATCCTCAACGGCCAGTCGAGCGATGATGCTGAGACCGGCGCGCTGTTCGCGGAGGCCTTCACCCTGCCCGACTTCGCCGAGGGCGTGGCGGCCTTCCTCGAGAAGCGCAAAGCGCGGTTCTGATGACCAGCTTGACCCACGGCCGGATCATGGGCGGCGTGATCGCGACGCCCGATCTCGACGCGGCGCTTGCCGACTATCGCGACCGGCTCGGGCTGGCGGTGGTGGAGCAGGGGCCGCTGCCTGCCGACTTGGCCGCCGCCTGGGGGACGCCCGGCGTCGCCGGGCAGGCCTGCGCGACCTTGCAGCCGACGAGCGGCGCGCCCTGCTTCCTGCGGCTGGTCGAGCAGCCGCTGCCGCCCGATTTCCTGCCGACCCGCACCTATGGCTGGGCGGCCTACGAGATCACGGTCGAGGAGGTGTTCGGCTGGCCCGCGCGGCTGGCCGGCAGCGGCTTCGACATCGTCGGCCCGCCCAAGGAAATCCCCGGCCTGCCGTATTTCGTCGCGATGCAGATGCTGGGGCGCGGGCGGGAGATGATCTACCTGAACGAGGTGCGGCAGGACACGCCCAGCTCCGACCTGCCGCGCGCGGCATCGCCGGTCGATCATATCTTCATCACGATCCTCGCCACGCCCGACCGGGTCGCGACGATGCAGTGGTACGCGCGCCATCTCGGGCTGGATGAGGGGGACAGCTACACGATCCCCTATACGATGATCAGCCGCGCCTTCGGCCTGCCGCTCGATCGGCTGTCGACGATCAGCATGGCGCAGAAGGGCCGGATGCCGATCATCGAGGTCGACGACTATCCGCCTGCCGCCACGCCGCGGGGCCGGGACGCGGGGATG